>CAKTNQ010000025.1:0-22038 GCA_934589185.1 uncultured Oscillospiraceae bacterium
GTGATCGTGGACGGCTACAACGTCATTTTCGCCTGGGACGAGCTGCGCGCCCTGGCCGACAGCGGCCACATCGACGCCGCGCGCGAGCGGCTCATGGACGCGCTGAGCAATTACGCCGCCTTCACGCGCCGCGAGGTCGTGGTCGTGTTTGACGGCTACCGCGTGCCCGGCGGGCAGGGGGAGAAGTTCGACCGCAGCGGCCTGCACGTGGTCTTTACGCGCCAGGGCGAGACGGCGGACGCCTACATGGAAAAGCTCGCCGACGAGATCGGGAAGAACGAGTCCGTGCGCGTCGTCACGTCCGATGCGCTCATCCAGCTCACGGCGCTGCGCGCGGGCGTGCTGCGCATGAGCGCGCGCGAGTTCCGTCAGGAGCTGGCGCAGGTGGCGCAGCAGCTCGAGGCCGCCATCCGCGACCTCAACGGGAGGTGAGGGCAATGGAGGAAGATCTTCTGCGCCGCGCGGCCGATCTGGCCGAGCGCTGCGAGCGCACGGCGAAGGTCACGTCCACGGCGTTTCTGACGCCGGCGGAGCAGTACGTGCTCACGAACTGGGTCCGTCACCGTGACTGCACGCTCGTGCTGCACGGCGGCGGGGAAGCCTGCGAGCGGCGGGCGGCGTTTTTCCTGCCGTTTTACCTCACGGCTGAGGACTTTGACCCCGCGGAGCACCTGCGCGCCGTGCACTTTTCGGCGCCGTTCGGCGCGCCCGGCCACCGGGACTATCTCGGCGCGATCCTCGGCCTCGGCGTCCGGCGCGAGTGGATCGGCGACATTCTCGTGCAGGATCACGGAGCGTATGTATTTTGCCTGCCGAGCGTGGCCCCGGCGCTGCTGGAGCTGGAGCAGGTGGGCCGCACGGGCGTGAAGGCGGCGGCCGTGGAGCTGGCCGCCGTGCCGGTGCCGGAGCGGAAGGTGCGCCCCGTGACGTTCACGGTGCAGTCGGCGCGGCTGGATGCCGTCGTGAGCGGCATGTTCCGCCTCTCGCGCACGAGCGCGGCGGCGCAGATCCGCGCGGGCGCGGTGCACCTGAACTATACCGAGTGCCTGCGGCCGGATGCGCCGGTCGCGCCCGGCGACGTGCTGTCGCTGCGCGGCGCGGGCAAGGGCAGCGTCACGGAAGTGGGCGGCGTGTCGCGCAAGGGGCGGCAGTTTGTCACGGCGGAGCTGTGGCAGTGAGCGCGCAGCTGCTGAGAAACAAAGCGGCCGCGCCGGGAATACCGGCGCGGCCGCAGATAAGCAGATAAAAAATCTCCGGAGTCAAACTCCGGAGATTTTTTTGTGGTTGTTGTGCTTTACTCAGCGGTCTTGTCGTCCGCAGCAGGAGCGGCGACCGGCTCAGCGACCGGAGCGGCCACGGGAGCGGCAGCAGCGGCGGCCTGATCGGCAACGGCTTTCTGCGAACGCTTATAAGCGCCGGAGACGACACACGCGATGATCGCAAACAGGATCGCGACGACGGCCAGAATGACGATCGCAACGAACTGAGTGTGACCCGTGAACTCATAGGTGTAGGCACCGGCCTCGCCATAGCGGCAGGCGAACGTGTAGCCGGTGTAGCCGGTGAGCATACCGATGACGTTGCCGGCAGCGGCGATGACGGCAGAGATGATGCCGCAGACGGAGGCGGTCACGATCTTGCCCTTGCTGATGCGGATCACGGACAGGATGCCGAACAGGCCGGCGATGAGGCCGAGCACGGACGCGATGAGCATCGTGGCGACGACGCCGAGTCTGCCCATGACTTCCTTCGTGACGGCAGCGGTCTGGTAGACGGAGATGTAGTCACGGCCGGCCTGACCGACGGCGCGGCAGTTTTCGAGGTTCAGATACTGGCAGCCGTTGACGACGCGGATCTCACCGTTGTCGTCGAGCTCCCAGATGGAGAAGTTGTCGCCGTAGCGCTCTTTGAGGATGTCGGCAACGCTCGGGCACATTTTCTTGTCGCCGTTGCCTTCGTCGTTCATGTAAGCAGGCTGGCTCATCAGGAGCTCACAGCCGGCGGCGACCTGCGCGCAGCCGTCCTCAAAGGTGTTGAGCTGCTTCTTGCCGTCGGCGAGCTGGTTGCCGCCGGCCGCGAGCGCGTTTTCGCCCTGCGCGAGCTGCTTCTCGGCGTCTCTGAGCTGTGCCTCACCGGCAGCGATGGCCTTCTCGGCCTCGGCCAGCTGGACCAGACCGTCTTCATACTGCTTGAGCTGGGCCTTGCCGTCGGCGACCATCTGCTGGATGTAAGCCGGCAGGTCGGTCACATCATCCGGAATGACCAGACCCTTGCTGGCCGCGATCGGACGCACGACGGAGACAAACCATGCCTGGGCGCTCGAGAAGCCGCCGAGGTTGGCGATGGTGCCGTTGCGGAAGTCCACGTACTGGTTGACGTAGGGCATCAGGGGCTCGATCTTGGCGAGGGTCGCTTTGCCTTCATTGTAGGCAGCGGTGTTGTCCTCGATCTGCTTCTTGCCGGCGGCATAGGCGGCTTTGCCTTCCTCAAGCTGCTTCTTGCCGGCGTAGTAAGCGGCGTAGCCTGCGGAGAGCTGAGTCTTGCCTTCGGAGTAGGAGATCAGGCCGGCGGTGTAGGTGTCCACACCGGCGAGGTACGTGCCCTCGTTCTCCTGCAGCTGGTCAAGGCCGGCATCGAGCGTGTCGATGGACTCCAGACCCTCTTCGGCGTCCTTTTCCTTGTACTCTTTGACATTCATGATGTCGCTGATGCTGGACACTCCGGCGAACAGGCCAAAGATACTCGCAGCGATCAGGCAGACGCTGATGATCGTGAGTAATACTTTTTTCATATCGTTCCTCCACTCATTTAAGCAAATTTCAGTCTAATACCGAACGCTTGACCTAAACTATATCTTAAATTTCACAAAATCGCAAGAGAAACTGGTCAAATCTTTTTCCGGCGTAAAAAAATTGCCTTTTTCAACAAATGTGAAAGGAATTGTTGTGCAGATTTTCCGTTTTCTACTTCTCTGAATTGGAGAATTCTTGCTGCTGGTTCAACATATTCACGTGGGTGTGAAAACTTGTCTCCAAAAGCAAAAAGCGAGAAAAAACTCCACAATCCGGGCAGGATCGTGGAGTAAAAACGATCTTTTGTTACAAAACACCGAGGTGTTCGAGCAGGATCTTCGTGCCGAGCAGGATGAGGATCACGCCGCCGGCGAACTCGGCCTTGCGCTTGCAGCGCAGGCCGAACACGCTGCCGAGCCGGATGCCGGCCGCAGAAAAGACGAACGTGATCGAGCCGATGAGCGCCACGGCGGGCACGATGCGCGTACCAGGCAGGAACGCGAACGTGATGCCGACGGCGAGCGCGTCAATGCTCGTCGCAATCGCCAGCAGGAGCATGGTCTTGAACGCGAGGGAGCCGTTGAGCTTATTCTCGCCCTTGGACAGCGCCTCGCGGATCATATTGCCGCCGATGATGCCCAGCAGCACGAACGAGATCCAGTGATCGACAGAGGTGACAAACTGTTCAAACTGTGTGCCGAGCAGATAGCCCAGCAGCGGCATGAGCGCCTGAAAACCACCGAACCACAGTCCGGCGATGCAGCATTCCTTCCACGACACGCGCTGCAGCGCCAGCCCCTTGCAGATGGACACGGCAAACGCGTCCATCGACAGGCCGACCGCCAGCACGACCAGCTCCCAAAACCCCATATCTTCACGTCCCTTTTTCCGCAGATTCCTTACACTGTAAAGGAAATGTCAGGAAAATGCAAGGAAAATTTGCACCCGGGGCATAGAAAAAACCGGCGCCCGGATGTTCCGGACGCCGGCTGGCAGCTTGTTTCAGCAGGGCTCGATGAGGATGACGTTGCTCATCAGGTCCACTTTCTTGAGTTTGCCGGGGACGATCTTGCGGATCCCCATCAGGTCGGTCAGCGTAACGTTTTCGCCGTCGGCGGACACGTTGCACACGCGCGAGCAGACAAGGTTCTGTTTGCCGTCCCGGATCTCATATGCATCAGAAAGACACATGGTCGTTCGCTCCTTTTTACCCGTTATGCCTGTTTGGCAAGCTCAAGGGCTTTTTCGAGCTTGTCGTTGCCGTGGTCAAATGCATGCAGCGCTTCGGCCAGCGCCGCGGCCGCCTCGGCCTTGCCCTCATCTTCCAGCGCGTGGCAGATGTCGTGCAGCTCGTCGGCGTGGTGGCGGTTGTGGTCGAGCATATAGTTCAGCAGCGCCAGCACTTCCTCGGGGCTCATCGGCTTGTCGCCGGTGTGCTCGTGGCTGTGCGGGTGGCAGTGATGCGCATGATCGTGATCGTGTTCATGTTCGTGCATGAGAAACACTCCTTTCTGAAGTGGGGCAGGGCCGCTATGCGGGAAAATGACCCTGCTCTGAATGGATTATCAAAAGTTTATCATATTCTCTTGTAAGAATCAACAATTTTTTGCCCCCGGATGTGATAAAAGACTTGTAAATTGTGCGCAAATATGTTAATCTGTTGACGTGATAACGGAAGCTGTCCTT
The DNA here is from genome assembly GCA_934589185.1 of uncultured Oscillospiraceae bacterium. Lineage (GTDB taxonomy): Bacteria > Bacillota > Clostridia > Oscillospirales > Oscillospiraceae > CAG-103. Next base: position 4,479 of record CAKTNQ010000025.1, read on the forward strand.
GCGTTTTCGGACGGAATGCTTTGAAGTGTTACATAAGGGTGGTACGCTTCGGAGAACCGCACGTTTCGGCCGCGATCACAGCGACTGCTTCCCATGTCCGTGACCACCATGGGGGAACGCCCCCGGCGAGCCCAATCAAACGAAAACCATAAAAAAGGGAAGAAGAGGTGTAACATTTGAAGGATTTAAAGCATCTGATCTACTTTGAGAACCTTCTTGACAGCGCCAACAACGAGCTCGTGCAGCAGGCCAAGGATGAGGGTATGCACCCCATCGCTTACACTTGCTATCACATGCCCGAAGTGGTCCTCAACGTAGACAACTGTTTCTCGGTCAGACTTCGTGCGCCGAAAACAGGTTCATTCGACATCGCATCCTACTACATGTCCAACTACACCTGCGAGTACTGCAGAGCACTCGTGGAGCGCGCGATCGAGGGCGGCTATAACTTCCTCGACGCCATCGCTGGTGTGGACGCCTGCGCGGAGATGAACCGCTGCATGGAGAACATCGAGCTGGTCGCTGCCCCCGACATGCCCAACAAGAAGATGTTCGTTACCCACTGCGACATCCCGTACAAAGTCAAGGACTACACCCTCAAGCACTACGTCACGCAGATCCGCAACCGCTTCCTGAACGTTCTGGCCGAGACCTACGGCGTCGATACGTCCGACGAGGCGCTGCGCAAGGCTGTTGCCGAGCACAATGAGGTCTGCAAGATCATCACCGAGATCGGCGACATGCGCAAGCTCGAGAATCCGCCCATCACCGGTTATGAATTCCATGTCCTCAACCTGGTTACTTACTGCTGCCCGAAGAGCAAGATCCTCCCGTACCTGAAGGAGACGCTGGCAGAGATCAAGAAGAGAAAAGTCGACGCCAAGCCGTGGTACCGCTGCCGCGTGGCCCTCATCGGCTCCGAGATCGACGACCTCGACATGACCCGCATGGTCGAAGACGCCGGCGCGATGATCGTCGCCGACCGTTTCTGCTTCGGCAGCACTCCGGGCCGTGAAGTCATCGAACTCAACGACACGGACGACGTCCTCACGCAGATCTGCGCCCACTACCTGAAGACCACTCAGTGCCCGCGTTACATGAGCCAGGAGAAGATCCAGGAGCGCCGCGACACGATCAACCGTCTCGCCACCGAGAACGGCGCCGAAGGCATCATCTACGAATCCATGAAGTTCTGCGATTTCTGGGCATTCGAGCGCGCGCTGGCAAGCCACATCATGAACGAAGAGTATGGCTGGCCGGTCCTGTCCATCGACCGCCCGTACATGGCTCGCTCCTCCGGTCAGCTCCGCACGAGACTGCAGGCCTTTGTCGAGAGCCTTGAGATCAAGCAGATTCATAAGGCTGCGAAGGAGGACAAATAAATGCTGAAAAGTAATATTGCATGGATGAAGAAAAATGTCCCCTCCGACCTGAAGGTCTGGAAGGGCATGATCCAGGATATCGACTGGTCCCAGGTCGCAGCGAAGGCCAAGCTGAGCCTCCAGCGCGATAAGGACCGCATCACGGCCGAGTTCAAGGAATTCGCCGCCATGGACACCAGCGCCAAGATCGATTGGCTCATGAACGGCGACCGTCACCTTGGTTACCTGTATAAGAAAGACGCCATCGCGTTTGCCCGCCGTGAGTGGAAGGGCCTCAAGAGCGTCGGCTACGACTTTGTCGGCTGGCTGAAGATCTGGGGCGGCATGCTCAACATGGTCATGAAGGATCCCGTGTCCATTATGCTGGCCGTGTTCGAGTACCACTGGTTCGCTTCCTACCTGGCTACCCCGGCTGTGGTCGACCGCAGCGTGTTCGGCCGCCGCGGCAAGCTGCTGCAGGCTGACTTTGATATGTGGGTCGCCATTACCCACTGGGCCGAGGATCTGATCGCCAACCTCATCATGGCGGACGCGAAGATCGGCGGCAACCAGAAGATCAACAAGCGCATCATCATGTTCGACGAAATGACGATGGCGCAGATGATGGCCGGCTTCCCGAACCTGCTCGGCATCCCGTACCAGATGATCCCGGTCTTCATGGTCTCCGAAATGGATCAGCTGACCCTCATCCCGTACATCGACGCCATCGAGAGCTACGGCCTCCCGTCCGATACCTGCCCGCTGCCGACGGCTGAGTGCGGCTGCGCGGTCAAGGACGAGTACCCGATGTGCGGCCAGGGCTTCATCGCCTCCTCCATGCCGTGCGACGGTTCCGTCATGGCGACGTCCTTCCAGGATCGCCGCTTCAGCAAGTTCATGCCGAGCTACCCGCTGTGCATGCCCGTCCGTTACGACGACGAGGACACCACCGAGATGGCGGCTGCCGACATGAAGGACTGCATCCACTGGGTCGAGGGTCTCACCGGCGAGACCTGGAACTGGGACACTTACTTTGCCACCATGGAGAAGATGAACGAGTGCACCAGACTCGAGATGGAGAAGTGGGAAATCAACAAGACCCATTATCCGCAGCTGGTCGGTTCCTCCTTCGAGCTGTTCCGTAAGTGGAACTACGAGATGGACGGCGGCCTGTTCCCCGAAGGTCTGAAGACGCAGCGCAAGATCTGCAAGACCATGATGGAGACCTACGAGAAGAAGCTGCCCGCTTACGTCGGCGGCTATGAGAAGTACCGTGCGCTCATCTGGAGCTGCCCGGCTCACTTCTATGCCAACTTCTCCAACTGGCTGGCCAACTGCTGGGGCATCTACGCGCTGACCGAGATGGAAGCGCTGAACATGACCAAGATGCTCAACACCACCGACAAGGACGAGGCCATCAACGACCTCTGCCGTCTGTACGAGCGCATGGTCATGCGTCGCCACACCAATGGCGGCCACGATCACGTTCTGGGCGAGCTGTGGAGACAGTGCGAGAACTTCAACGCGAACGTCGTCATTATGTATCAGCACGTCTGCTGCAAGACGATGGCCGGCCTGCAGGGCCTGTTCGACGATCAGGCACGTGAGCTCGGCATCCACCTGATCTGGGTCGAGCACGACCTGATGGATCCGCGTACCGTTTCCCGTAAGGACATGCGCGGCCGTGTGAACAACTACATGGTCAACGTCATGCACGCGGAGCCGGTCGACCCGACGCTCATCGACATCGATGACGAGGTCACCTGGTAATTTGGATCATTTGAACGTATATCGGACATAAAAAACATTCAGGAGGAAGTAAATACTATGAAATACTTTGGCGGATGCGACGTAGGTTCCACCTACACGAAGGCAGTTATTCTCGACGAGAACGGCAAAATGTGCGCCGACACGACGATCCGCAGCAAGATCAATGCGGAGCAGTCCGCGATCGCTGCCATGCAGGAAGTCTGCGATAAGGTCGGCCTGAAGGACTCCAAGGAGCTCGCTTACCTCATCGGCACCGGCTACGGCCGCAACAAGGTCCCGTTCGCTGACGAGAACATCTCCGAGATCTCCTGCCACGCCATGGGCGTGCACGTCACGAATCCGGAAGTCCGCGCCATCATCGATATCGGCGGCCAGGACGTCAAGGGCATCAGCATCGACACCGACGGCACGGTCAAGAGCTTCGCGATGAACGATAAGTGCTCCGCCGGTACCGGCCGCTTCTTCGAGGCCATGGCCCGCTCCTTCGAGATGAGCCTGCCCGAGTTCTCGAACCTGTCCCTGTCTGCAAAGAACGTCATCCCCATCACGGCGCAGTGCACCGTTTTCGCTGAGTCCGAAGTCATCACCCTCGTGGGCGAAGGCAAGCCGACCGACGAGATCGCTGCCGGCATCGAGATGGCCGTTGCCAAGCGCTGCTTCGTCATGGCCAAGAAGGCCGGCGCCACCGACAGCATCACGCTGACGGGCGGCTGCGCGAAGAACGCGGGCCTGAAGCAGGCCATCGAGCACGTGCTGAAGTTCAAAGTCGTTGAGCTGAAGACCGACCCGCAGCTGATGGGCGCTCTGGGCGCTGCCGAGTACGCTCGTCAGAAGGGTCTCGCCAAGAAGTAAGGAGACGATTACATGAAACTGTTGAAGAAGCTTCTCACCATCCTGCTGGCTACCTCCGGCGCTCTGTTCACCGTGTACCAGTTCAATCTGGATATGAAGCTCGTTGGCTGGCTGTACAATGTCCTCCATGAGTTCCATACCCGCAAACCGGTTACGACCGAGTTCTAAGGAAATCCCGCAAGCGGCCGCTGAGCGATCAGCGGCCGCTTTTTTTCTGCGCCTGCGCTATGCGCAGGCAGCAAAAAAGCGAAATATTCCATTCGAGGCAGACGCTTCGCCCCCTCGAGCCCCCCCGCTGCTCAGAAGTTTTCCGCGTGAGCGGTGGCTATCTATTGGAAGCGGCCACTGGTTTGCGCATAACGCAGAAAAAAGCGAACGATCCCATTCGCCGTTGCAGCCTTATCCCCAGTAGCCGGAGATGCCGTCCGGCGCGTGCGCCTTACTCGGCGGGACGGCGTTGTTTTTCCGGTTTCCGTGCGGGGTGCTGTGGTCGCGCGCTGCCGCGCGCTGGTCGTGCCCGGTCGGCACCGGTGCGGGCTTGCGCCCGCCGCGTTTGTCTTCTTTCATCTTGCGTTCCTCCTTGTCAGGCCAGCCCAAAGACGGCCAGAATCAGCCCGTAGATCACGCTTGCGCTGATGCCGTAGACGATCACCGGTCCCGCGATCGTGAAGATCTTGACCGCCGTGCCCGTGACGAAGCCCTCGGTCTTGAATTCCAGCGCCGGGGACACGACGGAGTTTGCAAACCCCGTGATCGGCACCAGCGATCCGGCTCCGGCGAACCGCGCCAGATCGTCGTAAACGCCCAGCCCCGTCAGCAGCGCGCCGAGAAACACCAGTGTGATCGAGCACCACGTCGCCGCCACGGTCGCCGACGCGCCCCAGTATTCATACAGGTTCACCAGCGCCTGACCGACCACACAGATCGCTCCGCCGACCAGCCCCGCACGCAGCAGGTCGCCCCAGATGGGCGAGCGCGGCGAGAGCGAATCGACAAACGCCGCATATTCTTCGTTGCTCATGCGCATTGTCCTCATCTCCTGCGCACAGTATGGCCGCGTGCGCGCAAAACTATGCAAAAACAAGCGTCCCGCGCGCAATACGCGGAGACGCTTGTTGTCAATTTGAAAATAGCCTTTTGCATTTTAACGGCGAAGCGGCTGGTGTCGGGATACCGGATGATCTGCGCCGGATCGCCGACCGCGACTGTGGCACCCGGCGTGTTCTTCGTCACGATCTATCGTGCCTCTGTCCCTCCGCATTGGTTCTGCTGCCCGCCGCGGGTACTTTATTTTAAAATGGTGCTCCCCTCGAGCGCCAGCAGCTTCCGCTTGACCTCCAGCCCACCGGCATAGCCTGTGAGCGTGCCGTTCGCACCGAAACGCATGGCAGAGACGGCGCTTTCGTCCGTTTGGGGTGACAGCTGGCCGATGGGCGCCTCGATGGCGCAGGCGCTCATGCTTCAATCACCAGATTTTCCACGCCGGACTTTTCAAATTCGTCCATGTATTCGTCCATGCGGGCGTTGAGCTCGGTATAGTCGGCCGGCTCGCTGTCGAGGCAGCCAAGGTCGCGCCGCGCCAGCTCCTCGGCCAGAATGTCGAAAAACACGGCGTCCTCATAGTCGGCGATGGCCTCGTGAATACCGCCGTTTTCGTAAGCGGGCGAGGGGAAAATGTGCCCCTGCCAGCGGGAAATGAGCGCGTTCATGCCGTTTTTGGCGCACTGCGCAAAGAGCTTTTCCTGCAAAATATCGTAATCCTCAAACCGGTCTTTCTCGCGTGTGGAGTTGAGGATCCAGTTGCCGATGTAGACGAGATCCAGCAGCCGCCGGAACTCCTTGTCGGTGAGTTCTATGTTCATCCGGTCATCCCTCCCGACGGGAGCCTGCGCCCCCGAAAAATGGCTGGCATCCGCAGCGGTCGGCGGCGGATGCGCTTGTGCTACCATTATAGCAAACGGCGGCGGGAAATTCTACACCATTTTTCTGTTGCGAAGTTGGACAAAACAGTATATGATAATAGAATCGCACTGTTATGCAAAGGAGGCGGCGTATGCAGGTCGTCATCACGATCGAGGGCTCTCAGGCCGATATCATGGAGCAGGAGCCAGACGAGTTGGTGCAGTTTTCGACCGACGGGGAGTATTCCTGCACCGACGGCTGCGGGGTGCTCACCTATCCCGAGAGCGAGCTGACTGGTATGGCCGGCACGCTCACGACCATCACCTTCACGCCGTCGAGCGCCGTGCTCAAGCGCACCGGCACCGTCACGAGCCGGATGGTCTTTGCTCCCGGCGCGCGCAACACGTTTTTGTACCAGACGCCGTATGGCACCAGCACGGTCGGACTGGAGACGCAGCGCTACCGCTCCACGCTGAGCGAGCACGGCGGGGTGCTGGACCTGCTGTATGTCGTGGATTTTGACCACGCCTGCGCCAACCGCAACCGGCTGAAGATCACCGTCCGAGAACAATAAGATTATAGAATAGAGGGTAACTGATTATGGCCAATCGAATCGAACAGGCACGCGCCGCCGTGGATGCGTGCATCCGGGAAGCATATCTGCGTGCCGCTGCCGCGGGCGACCTGCCCGAGGGTGCGGACGTGCGCGGCTCCGTCGAGCAGCCGAAGGACACCGCCAACGGCGACTTTGCCGCCAACCATGCCATGGCGTCGGCCAAGACCATGCACATGGCTCCGCGCAAGATCGCCGAGGCGCTCATCGCGCACATGGAGCTGAACGGCACGTGGTTTGCCTCCGTTGAGGCGGCCGGGCCGGGCTTTCTGAACTTCCGCCTGTCCGACAAATGGTATCAGGACGTGCTGACCGCGGTGGACGATGCCGGCGCGGACTATGGCCGCGTGGACGACGGCCACGGCGAGAAGGTCATGGTGGAGTTCGTGTCCGCCAACCCGACCGGCCCCATGACGATTGGCAACGCGCGCGGCGGCGTGCTGGGCGACGCGCTCGCGTCCGTGCTCGACCGCGCGGGCTACAACGTCTGGCGCGAGTTTTACGTCAACGACGCCGGCAATCAGGTCGACCTGTTCGGCAAGTCCATTGAGGCGCGCTACCTCCAGCTCATCCAGGGGGAGGACGCCGTCGAATTTCCGGACAACGGTTACCACGGCGATGACATCAAGGAGCTTGCCCGACTGATCTACGAGCGCGACGGTGACAAGTACCTCACCGTGCCGAGCGCCGAGCGCTGCGCGGCGTTCGTGGCCTTCGGTCTGCCGTACAACATCGCGCGCATGCAGCGCGACCTCAAGCGCTACCGCATCCATTTTGACCAGTGGTTCCTCGAGAGCAGCCTGCACAGCTCCGGCTACGTGGCCGAGACGGTGCAGCTGCTTGTGGACGCCGGCCTGACGTATGAAAAAGACGGCGCGCTCTGGCTGCGCAACACCGACCTCGGCGCTGACAAGGACGAGGTCCTGCGCCGCTCGAACGGGTTTTATACGTACTACGCGGTCGACATCGCCTACCACCGCAACAAATTCATCGAGCGCGGCTTTGACCGCGTCATCGACGTCTGGGGCGCGGACCACCACGGCCACGCCATCCGCTTTGCCGCGACCATGCGCGCGCCCGCGCTGGGGCTCGAGGGCCGCAAGCTCGACTTCCTCATCATGCAGATGGTGCGCCTCATGCGCGGCAATGAGATCGTCAAGGTCTCCAAGCGCACGGGCAAGGCGCTGTCGCTCGCTGACCTCATGGATGAGATCGGCGTGGACGCCTGCCGCTTCTTCTTCAACGCCAAGCCGGACTCGCATCTGGAGTTTGACCTCGACCTCGCCATCCGGCAGGACAGCGAAAACCCCGTCTACTACGTCCAGTACGCGCACGCGCGCATCTGCACGCTGCTCGCCGCCATGGCGGAGGCCGGCTGCGCCGTGCCCGCTGCGGCGGATGTGGACGCGGCCCTGCTCACAACGCCGCAGGAGCGCGAGCTCATCAAGCAGATCGCCATGCTCCCGGAGGAGATCCGCCTCGCCGCGCGCGACTACGATCCCAGCCGCATCAACCGCTACGTGACGGAGTTGGCCGCGCGCTTCCACCGGTTTTACAATGTCTGCCGCATCAAGGACGCGGAGCCCGCCGTGCGCGACGCCCGCCTGAAGCTGGCCGACACGACGCGCCGCGTGCTCGAGATCGGTCTCGGCATCATCGGCGTGACCGCACCGGAAAAAATGTGACCGGTCGTTTGAAACATGCAGACGCCCTCCCACCGCATGCGCGGGGGAGGGCGTTTTTGTGCCGCTGGCCGGAAACGGCAACAGCGTGCCGCCGGAGAGTGGCGACACGCTGCTGTCGAGAGAGCAAAAATAAGAAGAGAAAAGAAAGAAATCGGAAGAACGTTGAGTTAATTTATTAACTAACGTGATTATTTTATAACACATTCCTGCGGCGTTGTAAAGTGAAAAGTGCGAATTTTTGCAAAATAGGCGTTTTGTCAAAAAAATATCAGCCTAGAAAAGCGCTTTTGTGCAATTTGTCGGCGGCGTTATGCACCCCAGATCCAGCGCACGAGTGCGGCAGCCGCGAGAAAGCCGGTCAGGTCGGCGGCGATGGCGGCGGGGATGGCCCAGCGGCTGCGCCGGACACCGCAGGCGCCGAAATACACGGCCAGCACGTAGAACGTCGTCTCGGTCGAGCCGAGCATGACGGCGGCGGTGCGGCCGATGCGGGAATCGGGCCCGTAGGTGCCGATGATGTCGCTCGCCGCGGCCAGCGCGCCGCTGCCGCTCACCGGCCGCACGACCATGAGGATCGCCGTCTCCGGCGGGATGCCGAGCCACGTCAGCACCGGCGCGCACAGGTGCGTGAGCGCGTCGAGCGCGCCGGAGGCGCGCAGCATGCTCACGGCCGCCAGCAGCGCCACCAAGGCGGGGAAGATGCGCACGATGGTTTTCAGCCCGTCGAGCGCCCCGGCCGTCAGTGCGGAGAACACGTCCGTCCCGGTCAGCGCGCCGTAGAGTCCCACACCGGCCAGCAGCGCCGGGACGGTCAGCGCCAGCGCATCGCTCACCGCCATATGCGCGCCAGCCCTTTCCCGGTCAGCAGTCCCACCGTGACCGCGCACAGGGAGGTCACCCACACGGCCGGCAGAATGTCAAACGGCACGGCTGCGCCCGCCGCCTCGCGCACCGCGGCGATCGTGACCGGCAGCAGCTGGATCGACGCCGTGTTGAGCACCACCAGCAGGCACAGCTCGTCACTGGCTGCGTCGCCCCGGATCTCGCGCGCCATCGCCTGCGCGGCGCGCACGCCGGCCGGCGTCGCCGCGTTGCCGAGACCGAGCAGGTTTGCGCTCACGTTCATGCTCAGCGCGTCGAGCGTCTGTGCATCGCGCGCCGCGCGCGGAAACAGCCGCCGCAGCACCGGCTGCAGCAATCGCGACAGCCCGGCCGCGATGCCGCTGCGCCGCATGACCTCCATTACGCCCGACCACAGGCAGATCATGCCGCCCACCGTCAGGCAGAACGACACCGCCTGCTGCACGCCCTGCGCCGCCGCCGCGCCGATGGCCGCGCTCTGCCCGGTCGCCGCGCCGTAAACCAGCGCCATGCAAACCATGCCTACCCAGACCCAGGTCAATGCCATGTCCTTGCATCCTTTCCTGAAAAATGCGGTTCGCCGCAGCGCTGCGTCCGGCCGTGTGCGGGCGGTGCCTGCGCGGGAAATCAATGCAATATATGTTCCGCGGGACGCTGTTAGGCACGGTATGGCGTGGTTGTTGATACTTAAAATTATTTCAGTTTTCGGTGATTATTCACAAAATGAAGGAATTTGGAGCATGCAAAAATATACAAATGGTAGAAAAACGTAATTCATTGGACAAGTTTCTGCGAATTCGTTGACTTTTTGTCAACGCTTGGTATAATGCAGGTGTTGAAATGAATGAATGATTGAATGATTCTCATTTTATCCCATTCGTATTGGAGGCATTTTACTATGAAGTCTACTGGTATTGTTAGAAAAGTTGACGAGCTGGGCCGCATCGTGCTCCCCATCGAGCTGAGAAGAACCCTCGGCATCGAGGAAAAAGACCGCATCGAGATCTTCGTGGATGGCGAGTCCATCATCCTGCGCAAGTATCAGCCGGCCTGCATCTTCTGCGATAACGCGAAAGACATCATCAACTACAAGGGCAAGAACATCTGCCCCGACTGCATCCGCGCGATGAACGAGAAGCTCTGAACACGGAATCCAAAAGTCCCCTGACCGACGGTCAGGGGACTTTTTTGTTTTGTGTGGTTTTCAGGCGTTGAGCGCCATTTGATACAGCTCGTTTTTGCCGAAGCCGGTGTCCGCCGCGGCGAGCTTGCACGCCTCCTTGAGCGCGCGGCCCTCGCTGCGGTAGCGCGCCACGATCTCGAGCGCCTGCTCGGCCGTGACGGCCGGCTCCGAGCGCTCGGGCGCGCCGCGCAGCACGAGCACGAACTCGCCCTTCGGCGGCGTTTCGGTGAAGTAGGCCACCGCGCCGTCGAGCGTCGTGCGCAGCTTCTGCTCGTGGAGCTTTGTGAGCTCGCGCGCGAGCGTGATCTCCCGCGCGCCGCCGAACGTGTCGCGCAGGTCACAGAGCGTGCGCAGCAGCTTGTGCGGCGCCTCGTAGAAGATCATCGTGCGCGTTTCATTGCGCAGGCACTCGAGGTGCTCGCGCCGTGTCTTACCGCTCACGGCGAGGAAGCCCTCGAAGCAAAACTGCTGGGTCGGCAGGCCGGACACGGCCAGCGCCGCGATGGCCGCGCACGGGCCGGGGATGACCTGCACGTCGATGCCCTGCTCGGCGCACTGGCGCACGATGTCCTCGCCGGGGTCGGAGATGGCGGGCATGCCGGCGTCGGTCACGAGCGCGCACGTCTCGCCGGCAAGCAGCCGGGCAACGATCTTCTCGCCGCTGGCGTATTTGTTGTGCTCGTAGTAGCTCACGCACGGTTTTTTGATCTCAAAATGGTTGAGGAGCTTTGCCGTCACGCGCGTGTCCTCGGCGGCGATGAAGTCGGCGCTGCGCAGCGTCTCGAGCGCGCGCACGGACAGGTCGCCGAGGTTGCCGATCGGCGTGCCGACCAGATACAGTGTTCCGCTCATAGTCACGTCCTCCTGTGATAAATTCTGCGGATCTCTTCCGAGTCCGTGCCGTCGGGCGCGCACAGGGCCAGTGGCGGCAGGATCCGGAGTCCCGGCTTTCCGCCGCGGCGCGCCTCGACCAGCACGAGGCTGGGCGCAGCGTCCGCCGTGCGCGCCACGGTGCGCAGGCACTTGGGCTCCAGCCCGGCGGCCGTGAGCGCGCACAGCAGCTCGCTCAGCCGCTCCGGCCGGTGCACGAGCGCAGCCGAGCCGCCCCAGCGTGTGAGATAGGCCATGGCGGTGCAGATGTCCTGCATGGTGCAGGTGCGCTCGTCGCGCGCGTGCGCGCGCACGGGGTCGGGCGAGGTGTAGCCGCTGCCCGCGGCGAAATACGGCGGGTTTGCCACGACGAGGTCAAAGTCTCCGGCCGGGAGCACCGCGCGGTGCTCGCGCAGGTCGGCGCAGAGGATCTCCGCCCGGCCGGCCAGCCCGTTGGCGCTGAGATTGTCGCGGCAGAGCTGCGCCGCGTCCGGCTGCAGCTCTACGCCGACGGCCGCCGCCTGCGGCAGCGCGTGCAGCAGCAGCACCGTCAGCACGCCGGCGCCGCAGCCGAGGTCGGCAAAGCGGCGCACGCGCCGGTCGGCCGCGAAATCGGCCAGCAGCACGCTGTCCGTGCCGAGGGCGAACCCGGCGCCGGAGCGCGCAAACCGCGGGCCGCCCGGCCACAGGTCGTCATATTGTGCGCTGGAGGGCATGGCACACGCTCCTTCCGCTGAAAATCGTTTGAAATAGATAGAGGCGATATGCCTGGAGCATATCGCCTCATCCGTTTGCGTTGTTCTCGGTCGAATTAGTCGACGGAGATCGCACCCACCGGGCAGTTCGCAGCGCAGGTGCCGCACTCCATGCAGCTGTCCGCGTTGATAACGTACTTGCCATTGCCCTCGGAAATCGCCTCAGCCGGGCAGTTTGCAGCACAGGTGCCGCACATGACGCAATCGTCGCCAATAACAAAAGCCATTGTAGTTACCTCCTATGTTTTTGACCAGACTTCTCTTCCTCTGGCATGCAGTCATTGTAGCACAAAAATCCAAAAAATCAACCGTCAATTTTGAAATTCGGAAAAGCGGGCGGATTAAAATACAGGAAGGGGTGGAAATAATAAAAATCAGCTTCCCGGATTCGGCAGTTTCCTTGTGCCGGCCGGGCGATAATAGAGGCGTATGACCAGCGAAGGAGGCAAACGATCTATGCGCGGCAGCGAACGGTTTACACAGCGGGCATCCACGGCAATCACAAAGGCGCACGATGCGGCCATGGGCATGGGGCACAGTTATGTTGGCACGGAGCATCTCCTGCTCGGCATCATCCGGGAGGGGGAGGGGCTCGGCGCCCGCATCCTCAACGACAACGCGCTGACGGACGCCGTGCTCACGCGCATGGTCACGGAGACGGTCGGCCGCGGCGTGCCCGGCGCGCCCGAGCAGGGGCTCAGCCCCCGGGCACGGCACGTCATCGAGCTGGCCGCCGAGGATGCCAACCGGCTCGGCCACTGCTACGTCGGCACGGAGCACATCCTCATGGGCATCCTCCGCGAGGCGGACAGTGCCGGTGCGCGCATCATCGTGGCGGCCGGCGGCGACCTGAACAAGATCTACACGGACATCATGGACGTGTTCGGCCGGCCGGAGTATAAGCCCCGGCCGCAGCAGTCGGTGCCGCGGTCCCAGACGCGCCGCGCCGCCGACACGAAAACGCTCGACCAGTACGGCCGCGACCTCACGGAGCTGGCCGCCGGCGGGAAGATGGACCCGGTCATCGGCCGCGACCGGGAGATTGAGCGCGCCATCCAGATCCTCTCGCGCCGCAGCAAGAATAACCCCGTGCTCATCGGCGAGCCCGGCGTCGGCAAGACGGCGGTGGCCGAGGGGCTGGCGCAGCGCATTTCGGACGGCAACGTGCCCGAGGACCTGCGCAATAAGCGCATCGTGAGCGTGGACCTGACGGCCATGCTCGCGGGCACGAAGTACCGCGGCGACTTTGAAGAGCGCGTCAAATGCGTCCTGCACGAGGTGCAGCGCGCGGGCAACGTCATTTTGTTCATCGACGAGCTGCACACGATCGTCGGCGCGGGCTCGGCCGAGGGCGCGATCGACGCGGCAAACATCCTCAAGCCCGCGCTCGGACGCGACGAGCTGCAGATCATCGGCGCGACGACGCTCGAGGAGTACCGCAAGTATATCGAAAAGGACGCGGCGCTCGAGCGGCGCTTTCAGCCCGTGCGCATCGCCGAGCCCACACCCGAGCAGAGCCTGCTGATCCTGCGCGGCCTGCGCGAGCGGCTCGAGGCGCACCACCGCCTGCACATCACGGACGACGCGCTGCGCAAGGCCGTTACGCTCTCCGTGCGCTATATCGGCGACCGCTGGCTGCCGGATAAGGCCATCGACCTCGTCGATGAGGCGGCCTCGCGCGTGCGCATGCAGGCGCTGGTGCAGCCGGAGCGGGTGCACGCGCTGGAGATGCAGCTGACGAACACGACCGCGGACATGGAGAGTGCCGTGCGCGCGCAGAACTTCGAGCGCGCGGCCCGCCTGCGCGACCGCGAGCAGAAGCTGCGCACGGAGCTCGAGCAGCTGCGCAGCCAGTGGGAGCAGACGCACGCGGGCCCCGTGCGCGCCGTGACGGGCGAGGACGTGGCCGAGATCGTCTCGCTCTGGACGGGCATCCCGGTCGCGGGCATCACCTCGAGCGAGAGCAAGCAGCTGCTGCAGATGGAGACGTCGCTGCGGCGCCGCGTCGTCGGGCAGGAGGAGGCCGTGCACGCGGTCTCGAACGCGATCCGCCGCAGCCGCGTCGGCCTCGGCGATCCGAACCGGCCGATCGGCAGTTTTCTCTTCCTCGGGCCGACCGGCGTCGGCAAGACGGAGCTCTGCCGCGCGCTGGCCGAGGCGCTCTTCGGCGACGAGAAGGCGCTCATCCGCGTGGACATGTCGGAGTATATGGAGCGGCACAGCGTCTCGCGGCTCATCGGCTCGCCCCCGGGCTATATCGGCCACGAGGAGGGCGGCCAGCTCACGGAAAAGGTGCGCCGCAAGCCGTATTCCGTCGTGCTCTTCGACGAGATCGAAAAGGCGCACGAGGATGTGTTCAACCTCCTGCTGCAGGTCATGGAGGACGGCCAGCTCACGGATTCGCTCGGGCGGAAGGTGAACTTCCGCAACGCGGTCGTCGTCATGACCTCGAACGTCGGCGCGAAGGCCATCACGGACAGCCGCCGCAGCCTCGGCTTCACGCAGCAGACGGGCGAGGGCGCCGGGCGCACGGACGCCGAGATCCGCAGCATGGTCATGTCCGACCTGAAAAAGACGTTCCGGCCGGAGTTTCTCAACCGCGTCGACGACATCATCGTCTTTCACAAGCTCACGCGCGCCAACATCCGCCAGATCGCGCAAAAGCTGCTCGGCACGGTCAACACGCGCATGGAGCACGCGGGCGTGGAGCTGCAGGTGCCGGACGCGGCGCTCGATGCGCTCTCGGCCACGGGGTATGACCCCGTGTATGGTGCGCGGCCGCTGCGCCGGGCCATCCAGAGCACGATCGCCGACCAGGCGGCGGGCATGCTGCTCGACGGCACGCTCCAACAGGGCGATGTCGTGACGGCGGAGGTGCGCGACGGAAAAATTGTTTTGACGAAAACGCGCGAACGTGGTACGATAACGTCCTGAATGCAATCTGGACGGAGGCGTACCCCAACATGACACAGAACACCCAAGAGGAAAACAAGGCAATTTATCTCGATCCGTTTCGCTACAATCAATTTGAGGGCTTCAATTCGCACAATCACGTCGTTGTCACCGAGGTCGGTGAAGGCACCAGCGTCGTGGAGGTCGAAATGACGCAGGACGGCATGAACCCGCTCAATATGGCCCATGGCGGCTTGATCTTCACGCTCTGCGATGTGGCGACCGGCGTCGCCGTGCGCACCGGCGGGCGCATCACCGTGTCGCTCGACAGCAGTATTCACTTCCTGCGCGCGGCCAAGGATACGCCAAAGCTCGTGGCGCATGGCCGTGTCGTCAAGGAGGGCCGCACGACCGGCCTTGCCGTGGCGGAGGTGTTCAACGCCGAGGGCGTGCTGCTGGCCACCGCGGACGTGACGGTCTATTATGTGGACGGGAACACGTACACGGATACTACGATGCAGAAGTAAACGCACGATAAACGAAAAAAGAGACGTTCTCAGAACGTCTCTTTTTTCATATTTACCCCTCCGCGCGGATGAGCGTCGTGCCGGGGTAGTAGTGCGCGAGAATGTCAGCGTACCCGCTGCCGCGCAGGGCCATGACGTTCGCCCCGTACTGGCTCATGCCGACGCCGTGGCCGCTGCCCGTGACGGTGAAGGTGAACGTTCCGCCGCCGTAGGCGACGGAAAACGCCGCCGAGCGCAGGGAAAAGAGCGCACGCACCTGCGCGCCCGTGAGCGTTTCGGAGCCGACGGGGATGTGCGCCACGCGGCCGCTGTCATCGAGTACCGGTGTGCCGAACCATGTGCCCGGGTCGTCGCCGAGTACGCAGTCCGGATAGCTGTCGAGCACGGCCGCGCGCACGGCGTCGGCCGCGATCTCGGCCGTCGAGACATAGTTCGGCACGTCCTGCGCCGTCTCGGGGGAGGACACGCTCACGAGATACGGCGCGTTGCCGCTCCAGAGCGCGGCGCTGCTCTCGGTCGCCCCGGCGGACGAGGCGTGGAACACCGCGCGGATGAGCTGCCCGCCGTAGGTGAGGTACTGCCCGTCCGTGTCGGTCACGGCCTGACGGATACGCGCCATGTTGCGCGCATAGTCTGCGCCCCACTGTTCGCGCAGCGCGGCGTCGTCCTTGCGCGCGCAGCAGCAGGTATATTGGTCGCAGACGCCGGCCTCCGGGTGGTTGGCAGCCCCGCCGCGCACGCGCTGGAGGATATACGTGCGCGCAGCGACCGCCTGCGCCCGCAGCGCCTCGGGCGCGAAGGATGCAGGCATCTCGGCGGCCACGACGCCGGGCAGCCAGTCGGCCATCGTCGTCTCGACGAGTGCGCCGCCGCTGAGCGCCGTGATGGCCGTCTCGCTGTCGGGCGCGACGGCGGCCGACGCCGTCACGGACGGGACGGGCTGCGCCGCAGGCTCCGGCGCGGGGCCGAGCGTGACCACGAGCCACGGGATCACAAGCGAGAGCACCACGAGCAGCAGCGACAGCAGGAAAACTTTGCGCACGCGCGCCGCCTCCTTTCTGCCCTGCGGGGGCGTTTTGCGCCTTGACGCAGGGGGGAAATCAGTATAAAATAAGTCTATTCAATATGTATTGGGACAGGTAGTTTGTTATGCGCAAAAATGCTTGGGTAATCTGCTGCTGCACGGCCGTGCTGGCAGCGTTCGGGACCTTTTTCCGCTGGCTGCAGGATCAGGTCTGTTTTGAAGCCGAGACCGGCCTTGCCGTGCGCGGCAGCATCTGGCCGTATGCCGTCGCGCTGATGATCGCCATCGCCGCGGTCGTGCTGGCCGTGGTCTGCTTCCGGATGAAAAACCAGCCGCACACCAGCTTTCCGGATTCGCTTCCGGCGGCCTTTGCCGCGGCACCGCGCGTGCGCACCATCGGCGGCGTCGTACTCGGCGCGCTGCTGGCGGTCGGCGGCGCCTGGCTGATGATCAGCTCCGGCACGCTCTCGTCGCCCGGACTGCAGCGGGTGCTGGCCGTGCTGGCGATCGTGACGGGCGCGGCGTTTGCGCGCCAGATGCTCGCCCCCGGCGATGCCGAGGCAACCTCCGGCGCCGTCGTGTGCGCGTCCATGCCGATCGTGCTGCTCGCGTTCTGGCTGATCGTGAGCTATAAGGTCAATATCATCAACCCCACCATTTCCGCCTACGCGGTCGAGATCCTGGCGCTGTGTGCCGCGCTCATCGCGTTTTATCAGCTCGCCGGCTTTGCCTACGGCCGCCCGAAGGCGATCAAGAGCATTTTCTGGAGCCAGTTTGCGGCCTTCCTGTGCATCACCGCACTGCCGGATGACCGCGCCGGCGGGCAGCAGCTCATGCTGGCGGCCATCGCGGGCATATTGGTGTTCCAGTCTTACCTGACCGCATCCAACATCCGCCCAGCCGTGTCCGGGCCGGTCGGCGGCGCGCAATAAGCTGTGAAAAGCCCGTGTGGCGCTGCCATGCGGGCCTTTCCATATAGAGACCGGCATCCGCCGGAGAGGAGAAACGTCTATGAACAACATCTTGGCCCAGCTCAACAGCGTACCCATGTACGCGATCTGCGGCGGCATCATCGCGTTCGTTGCGGTGGTGTGCGTCATTTTCCTTGTGCGCTCTTACCGCGCGGGTCTTGCCATCGGCATCGACCCCGCACGCATGAAGCGCGCCATCACGTCGAGCGCCACGTTTTCGGTCCTGCCGAGCGTGGGCATCCTGCTCGGCGTCATCGCCCTGTCCGGCAGCCTCGGCACGCCGTGGCCGTGGCT
>CAKTNQ010000026.1:0-20522 GCA_934589185.1 uncultured Oscillospiraceae bacterium
GCCATCGGTCGCGCCCTCCGGTACATCCAGCCGCGCGGTGCGCCCGGCCAGCAGCCGGAAAAACGCCTCGCGCGCATTCTTGCGATACGAGCGGCTGATGGGCACGCGCGTGCCGTCGCTCAGGCAGAAGGTCTCGTGCTCCATGCCAACGATCGCCCGGCAGTTGACCCAGAAGCTCTGGTGGCAGCGGATGAACTCGTCCGCCACGTCGCCCGCGAGCAGGGCCTGCGGGCTCTGCGTCGTCTCGAGATCGCCGTCGGTGGTGTGCACAAGCATCTTGTGCAGCGAGCGCTCGAGATACAGCACCGTGTCGAGCCCGACGCGCTGATAGCTGCCGCCGCGCCGGAGCGTGAGCGTTTTCTCGGTCGAGAGCGCACCCAGCGCCTTGCGCAACGCGACCGGCAGGCGCGCCGCCTCGTCCGACTTGAGCACGTAATAGATGTGCTCGGCCTCATATGCGTCCATGAGATAGCCCGCGTAGCTCGACAGGAAGATCACGCGGCAGGCGGGCGCGAGACGGTTGATCTCCTTGGCGAGGGAGATGCCGTCGAGCTCGCCCATGCAGATGTCCAGCACGGCGATGTCCGGCCGGTAACCGTCCTCGGCGAGCATATGCAGCACGGCGGGCGCATTTTGAAACGTTTTGAGCTGATGCGGCGTGTCCCCCAGCGCCGCGCGCAGGATATCCACGGTCTGCCTCAGGCAGACGGCCTCATCATCACACACTGCAAGTTGAAGCATCGGCTTGACTCCTTGTCCGGATTTGCAGAAAAAGTCATGGAAGATGTCGTTATTGTATACCAGAAACAAGAATGTTGCAAGTAGGTGGCAAAAAATGACCGCACAGCGCCCAAGCTTGACATCGGCGCGCGGATGGATTAAGGTGGACAAAAAACGGCGCGGCCGCGGCTGCGCTTTCGGAAGGAGAGATCGCCATGTCTTATGGCCGGATCGGCGTGATCGGCGCCATGGATTCGGAGCTCGCCGCGCTCATCGCGGCGCTTGCGCAGCCCGCACGGGAGACCGTGCAGGGGCTGGCCTTTCACACGGGCCGTCTGGGCGTGCGGGAGGTCGTGCTCGTCCGCTGCGGCATCGGCAAAGTCAGCGCGGCGCGCTGCACGCAGGTGCTCATCGACCGGTTCGCGCCCGCGGCGGTCATCAACACCGGCATCGCGGGCGGGCTCGGCGCAGGGCTTGCCGTGGGCGACATCGTGGTGGCCGACGGGCTCGTGCAGCACGATTTTGACGCCGCGCCCATCGGCTTCGTGCGCGGCTGCCTGTGCACGGGCGACCCCGGCGCGCCGACGGTGTTCACGCCCGACGAGCCGCTCTCGGCGCTGCTGGCGCGCACGGCGGGCGACGCTGCCGGCGCGCAGCGGGTGCACCGCGGGCTGATCGCCACGGGCGACCGGTTCATCTCCGGCGCGGCGGCGAAGGCCGCCATCCGCCGCGCGTTCCCGGCCGCCATGGCGGCGGAGATGGAGGGCGGCGCGGTCGCGCAGGCGGCAAGCATGAGCGGCGTGCCGTTTGCCGTGGTGCGCGCGATCTCGGACCTGGCCGACGGCACGGCGGCGGCGTCGTTCGAGCAGTTTGAGCAGCACGCGGCCGACATCTCGGCCGCGGCCGTCCTGCAGGCGCTCGCGCTGCTGGACTGAATAGGAGGTCACTGCCGATGCGGACTCTTCACATCCAGCGTGCGCTGAAAAACGCCCGGCTGGTCTACAGCTTTCAGGGCACGCAGCTCAGCGGACAAGCGCGCTGCACCGGAGGCTTTCTGCTGCAAAAACTATCTGTCCGGCGTGCCGACGGCGTCCCAGGAACATGGATATTGGCGCAAAAGAACTGGCTGCTGCGGCTCCTTGCCTGTCTCCCGCTCCTTCGACTAGTGATCCGCGTCCCCTTCCGGCTCACGCATGATGGATGTCTCTGCGGTTCTCTGCGCTATGATCGAGAAGCGCGCGCCAGTGTTCTGCAATGCGGCACGGCCCGCTACACGCTGCGGCTGCACAGTCACCGCACCTGCTCTGTGTGCAGGGGCGAGCGGCAAATTGCGAAATTTCAGCGCAGCGCAGAAACGTGGATGGAGCGGCGGCAGTATACGCTCTGCATTGACGATAGCGTTGCCGCGCAGGAGCTTCCGCTGCTTGCTTTGCTGTGTATGTTCGCAGATACGGCATTTTATCGAAAGCACGGGCGGCTAAGTATGTACGAAAAGGAAACGGACTGGGTCATCCATGACCCGGCCCCGGAAATGGCGGACTGGATGCCGCAATAACGCCAAAAGGCTCCCCCGTCCGGGGGAGCCTTTTACACGAAAGCAGATATACTCAATTTTAATTACATCCAATATCGTATTTATTTGACAATTTCCGCCTGCCCGTGCTACTATACAAACAATGGAATTTGCGAGGAGGAATTTGCTTGCCCAATCTGAACACTGCCGATTTTTATTACGGTGCACTATTATCCGCGCTAGTAACTCGACACATCACTCCCGCCATCATCGAAAGTAGTGACGCTCGTCAAATATACTGCTTAACAACAAATGACCGCGAATTTTATATGTTCGTAAAATATAGGTCAACGCCAACGACAAATAATGAAACTTTCACAAGCTGGAGCTTCACTTTTTCGGACAGCGACATTAGTGAGCTACAGAAGCTCCTCAATTCAGATAAAGATCTATCACTTGGACTTATCTGCGGGAACACGCCTCAACACACGAGCCAATACGCCATTTTGCATAACCATGAAATTTCTCAAATCATGAGTCTCGGAAAAAAGTCCTTGACTATCCGCTCAAAAAAGCGCGAACACAATTTTTGTATCCCGATAAGCGACGGAAACAGTCAAGACATTCGAATTGCAAAAAAGACTGCCTATTAATCTATTGCTCATTTACATTATTCAGAAGCCCGGCGCAGGTATGCGCCGGGCTTCTATTTTTCAAAGGCGGGTCGCTCACACCGTCACGAGCTCGTAGTGCGTCGTGCCGAGGCCGATGGCCTCGCCGTGCTCGACGGCTGCGCGCCAGTCGGTGTCCGGGTGCGCGGCCGTGAAGTGGTCGTGCGGATGGTCATGCTCGTGCGCGATGATGCTGCCGGGGTTCACGGGCTGGGCGTTGATCTTGTCGGCGCAGGCGGTATCGAGCGCCACGGGGTCGAAGGACGCAAACATACCCACGTTCGGCACGATCGGCACGTCGCTGAAATTGTGGCAGTCGCAGCATGGCGACACGTCGAGCGCGAGCGCGATGTGGAACGACGGACGGCCGTCGACGACCGCCTTGGCGTACTCGGCGATCTTGCAGTTGAGCAGCTCGTTTGCGATCGCATAGTCCGCGTGGATGGCGTGCATCGGGCAGACGTTGATGCAGCGGCCGCAGCCGGTGCACTTATATTTCAGAATGGTGCACTTGCCGTTTTCGATGTGCGGGCCGTTGTGCGCGCAGTTTTCCACGCACTTGCCGCAGCCGATGCACTTATCCGTATCGACGACGGGCTTGCCGGAGCTGTGCATCTCCTCCTTGCCGGCGCGCGAGCCGCAGCCCATGCCGATGTTCTTGAGCGCGCCGCCGAAGCCCGCGGACACGTGGCCCTTGGCGTGCGTGAG
Organism: uncultured Oscillospiraceae bacterium; assembly: GCA_934589185.1. Taxonomy (GTDB): domain Bacteria; phylum Bacillota; class Clostridia; order Oscillospirales; family Oscillospiraceae; genus CAG-103. The sequence goes on from CAKTNQ010000026.1 coordinate 3,613, forward strand.
CGAGATGAAGATATCCGCGTCCATGATGGCGCGGCCGATCTTTGCCGCGCGCAGATATTTGCCGCCGCGGATGGGCACGAGGTCGTAATCGTCCCCCTTGAGCCCGTCGGCGATGATGCACTGCGCGCCGGTGGTCATGGGCGAATAGCCGTTGAGCATGGCGCTGTCGAGATGGTCGAGCGCATTGGCGCGGCCGCCGACATAGAGCGTGTTGCAGTCGGTAAGAAACGGCTTGCCGCCGAGCGCGCGCACGTAGTCGCACACGACGCGCGCCCAGTTCGGGCGCAGATAGGCCATGTTGCCCGGCTCGCCGAAGTGGAGCTTGACGGCGACGAATTTGTCCTTGAAGTCGATCTGCTCAAAGCCGGCGGCCTTCATGAGGCGGCGCAGCTTTTCGAGCGTGCTGACCTCATCCGTGCGCAGATCGGAAAAATATACTTTTGCAGGTTCCATTGGAAATACCTCCGCGATCAAAAAACGTTCTCTTTCTCTGGCGGACCCCCGCCCGCTTTTTTGATTTTACTGTGCTTACATGGCGCTGTCAACCGCAAAAAAGCACCGGACACCTGACACGGTGCCCGGCGCGTGCCGGTTTTCAGGCCCGTGTCCGCGCCGGAGACCGGACGCGAACACGGGAATATTGGGAATCCACTGGACGGCTGGTAGGAGAGAAGATTTATCCGATAAAATCGCAAAACAGAACAGAAAGAAGGGTGGAAAAAGAGAAATTGGCAGCCCAGCGGAAACTGGCGGGAAAATGGCTCAGGCGTTGATGCCGTTGCGGATGGACTTGACCTTGTCGTACTCGCCGGCGACGTAGTAGAGGGCGTTATCCATAGACAGCTTCGCGACGAGATAGTTGGACGTGTCGGAGTAGTAGCCGCTGTGCGGGGTGAGCAGCACAGCGTCGCGGCCGACAAGCGGGCAGGTGCTCAGGTCCGGGTCCTCGCTCTCGACCATGTCGAGCGCGGCGCCGCGGATGTAGCCGTTATCGAGTGCCCAGACGAGGTCATCGTCGCAGATCAGCGGGCCGCGGCCTTCGTTGACGATGATGGGGTGCTTTTTGCACTTCATGAACGCTTCCTTGTTGAACATGTGGTAGTTCTCCTCGGTGAGGTTCATGTGCAGGCTCAGCACGTCGGACTCGGCCAGCAGGGTGTCGAAATCGACGAGCTTGACGCCGAGGTTCTCGGCAATGGCGGGCGGCAGGAACGGGTCGTAGGCGATGACTTCCATGTCGAACGCCTGCGCCTTGCGGGCAACGGACTGGCCGATGCGGCCGAGACCGGCGATGCCCATGACCTGACCGGCGATGCGCTTGAGGCCCGGCACGACCTGGTAATCCCAGACGCGGTCCTGCTGCACACTGCGGTCATACTGGCGGATGCCGCGCTGGAGGTTGAGCATGAGGGCCATGGCGCTCTCGGCGGTCTCCTGCGTGCAGTAGTCGAGGATGGAACAGACGGCAATGCCCTTTTCCTTCGCGTAGTCGAGGTCGGCCTCGTTGTAGCCGGTGGACTGGAAGGAGATGACCTTGCAGTGATCCATGGCGTCGATCTCCTTTTTGCCGAAGTGGACGTAGCCGTCGATAATAATATCGGCGTCCTTGATCTCGGCGTAGAACGCGTCGTTATTTTCGGCGTGCTCGTCGAACACGGCCATGGTCAGCTCTGCGCCCTCGGGGACACAGGACTTCTCGACGCTGATGTCTCTGTCTTTGGTATAGGGCACTTCTGCCAGAACGATTTTCATGGTATGATCTCCTTTTCTTTACTGAATGGCGCCGCTGGCTTTCATGGCGGCAATCTCAGGATCGGTATAACCAAGATCGTGGAAAATGCTGTCCGTATCGGCGCCGAGGCGGCCGGCGGACGTGTAGGGACGCATGGCGTATTCCGTCAGCTGCATCGGCGGGCACGGCATCATGACCTCAAGGTCGTCCTTGAAGGTGACCTTCTGGACATAGCCGTTGGCGATGGCCTGCTCGTCGGTGCTCACGTCGCGGATGGTGCGCATGCGCTCGCAGGAGACGTTGTTTTCCGAGAGGAAGGCTTCCCACTCGGCGACGGTTTTGGTCTTGAAGATGGCGTTGAGCCGCGTGACGATCTCGACGACGAAATCGGTCTCGTGCAGCGCCTCCAGACTGGCGGCGCGGGGATCGTCGGCGATCTCCGGCATGCCGAACAGGTTTGCAAACTTCGGCAGCTCGCGGCGGTACTCGTTGTCGAACACGCCGATCCACTTGCCGTCGCTGCACTCGTAGAAGTGGCAGAACGGGTCGGCCGGGCGCAGGGGATCGTTCGGGCGCTCGCCGCCGAACTGCGGCTGGTGCGACACGACGCCGATGGCGTTGCACCAGATGCCGCTGGCAAACAGCGACGTGCTCACAAACGTGCCCATGCCGGTGCTCTTCTTGCCGATGATGGCCATGAGGATGCCGGACAGGAACGCCGAGCTCGTGGCCATGTCGCCGAAGGCGTAGGTCGGCGTGAACGGGAAGGAGCCGGGCACCTGCCAGTCGGCCATCGGGCCGCTGCGCAGCCAGAACGCCGTGCTGTCAAAGCCGGGCTTGGCGGCGTCGGGGCCTTTGGGGCCGAAGCCGGAGAAGTGCGCATACACGAGGCCGGGGTAGGCCTTGTGCAGCGTCTCGTAATCGAGACCCAGACGGCCCAGCGACGGCAGGCGGACGTTCGTGAGGAACACGTCGGCCGTCTCGAGCAGCCTGAGAATGGCCGCCTTGCCGTCCGGATTTTTCAGATCGATGCTCGTCAGGCGCTTGCCGCTGTTCTGGATGGTGAACAGCGGGTTTTTATCGTCCTCGCACACGACCATCTCGAACTCACCGGCGCGGCGCATCTCGTCGCCGATCTTGGTTTCGACTTTGATGACTTCTGCGCCGAACGCGCACAGCACGCGCGACGCGGTCGGGGCGGCAACGACCGTCGCCAGCTCCACGACACGAATCCCCTCGAGGGGCATCTTCTTCATTTGCTCCATTGTGACAATACTCCTATCTTGGGATGGGGGCTTTGCGGCTCACTTGGCCGCGTAGAATTTCTCCGCCGTTTCCTGCTCCGCCGGGGTCTGGTGGTGCGTCAGGCAGATGACGACATACAAAATGGCCGATACGCCGAAGCTGGGCCAGAGCGCATCGATGGAAAACAGCGGCAGCGCGCTGACCTTGCCGCCGATGAACCAGACGACGGCGATGACCGTCGCCGAGAGCATGGACGCGAACGCGCCCGCCGAGCACGACTTCTTCCAGAAGAACGCGCCGATCGTCGGCAGAAACAGGCCGGCCGAGTTGATGGTGAACGTGATGAGCAGGATGTTCATGATGTCCTGCGTGAACCAGCCGAAGATCGCGCCGAGCACGCCCACGAACAGGGACGCGCCGAGGCCCACGCGCAGCAGCGTCTTGTCCGACGCGTTGGGATTGATGTAGCGCTGGTAAATATCCTTCGTCAGGCTGGCCGAGCCGGTCAGGACGGAAATGTCCGCCGTGGACATGATGGCGCTGAGCACGCCGATGAGCACGAGGCCCTTGAGCCCGTGCGGGAAGAGCTCGACCACGAGCGCCGCAATGACGTTGTTGGACGACGAGAGGTCGGGCAGGATGAGCTTGCCGGCCATGCCGAGGAACGTGCTCGCGCCGGCGATGATGAACACGAGCACGGCCGCATAGATCGTGCCGGTGCGGGCGGTTTTGGCATCCTTGGCCGCGATGCAGCGGGTGTAGCTGTCCATGCTCGTGAAAAACGACATGACGGTCGACAGGCCGAGCGCCAAAATCGTCGGCCAGCCCCACGCGCCGAGGTCAAAATAGCTTGCCGGCAGGTCGGTGGCGAGGTTCGCGCCCATCTTGTGCAGCGTACTGCCGACCAGCGGCACCGCGAGCCCGACCACACCGAGCAGCAGCAGCGCCATCTGCACGATGTCGGTATACGTCACGGCGAGCAGGCCGCCCGTCGAGACATAGAACACGATGACCACGGCCGCAAGAATGTAGCACAGGCCCAGGTTCCAGCCCGTGAGCACGTTCAGAATCGAGGCCCCGGCGACAAACTGCGCCGCCGTGTAGCCGATCATGGCGAGGATGGTCGTGATGCTGGCCATGGTGCTGTTTTTCTGGTCATAGCGCGCGTGGATCAGCTCCGGGAACGTGATGTTCTGCAGCACTTCGCTTGCGCGCTTGACGGGCTTGGCCATGACGAGCGCGAAGATCACGCAGCCGACAGCGATGGCGCCCACATACCACACGCCCGTGATGCCCATGGAATAACTGTTTGAGGATGTACCGATGACGGACGAGCCGCCGATCCAGCCGGCCATCCAGAGCGCGCCGATCTTAAAGGCACCCATCGAGCGGCCGCCCAGATAATAATCATCCACGCCGGTCTGTTTTTTGTTTGCGATCAGACCGAGCACAATCATGCCGACAAAATATGCCAGAATGATGATGACGTCCAAGACATTCAAAAAATTTACACCTCCAGAGCGGGATTTTCCCGGGGCGCTGCCGGGCAGCGCCCCGGGTGCTGATTAAGTAATTATAATGAGCAAAGACCCGTGGAGTTCGCCGGTTTAGTGGATCTGCGTGCCGGCGCGGAAGCAGAGGCTGTTTTTCGGGTTGATCTTGCCCTTCTTCTCGAAGAACTCGTTGGTCAGGCGCTCCAGATCGTCTTCCGTGAACAGATCGGAGTTGGCTGCCATAGCGCCCATCATGACGATGTTGGCGCCCTTCGGGTTCTCATTCTCCGCAGCGATCTCGGTCATGGGGACCTTGACGACCTTGATGTCGTCGCGGTATTCGCGCTCGTGCACGAGCGAGCTGTTGACCAGCAGCAGGCCGCCCGGGCGCAGGCTGCTCTCGAACTTGTCGATCGCCGGCGCGTTCATGGCCATGAGGATGTCGATCTTCTTGGCGCAGGGGCTGGCGATCTCCTTGTCGGAGAACTTAATGGTGCAGTTGGCCGTGCCGCCGCGCATCTCGGAGCCGTAGGACGGATACCACAGCACGTTCATGCCGAGCTTCATGCCGGCCTCTGCCAGGATCAGACCGGTGGTCAGGACACCCTGGCCGCCGAATCCGGCGCAAATCATTTCTACCATCATGCCTGATTACCACCCTTCTTGTCAATGTATTCGCCGATCGGGAAATATTTGGTCATTTCGTTGTGCACGTGCTCGCGGGCCTTCACCGGCGGCATGTTCAGGTTGGTCGGGCAGGGGCTGAGCAGCTCGACGAGGCAGAAGCCGTCGCCGTTGAGCTGGTGCTCAAACGCCTTGCGGATGAGCTTCTTGCAGTTGTTCATGCCGGCAGGTCCGACCAGTTCACCGCGTGCCAGATAGGCAATGTCCATCTTGCCGAGCACGTCGACGACGTTCAGAGTGCCGTAGCGGGCGGGATCCTTGCCCTTCGGGGACGTAGCGGTCTTCTGGTGCGGCAGGGTGGTCGGGGCCATCTGGCCGCCGGTCATGCCGAAGACGCTGTTGTTGACGACGAACACGCAGATGTTGTCGTTGCGCAGAGCCGCGTGCATGGTCTCCGCCATGCCGATGGAGTAGGCAGCGCCGTCGCCCAGGTAAGCAAAGACCGGGTTCTCGGGGCGGATGTGCTTGACGCCGACGGCCGTCGGGATGTCGCGGCCGTGGGCCGCCATGATGGTATCGTAGCGCCAGTAGTCAATGTTGAACGAGCAGCAGGCAACGTCCACGACTGCCAGCATTTTTTCCTGGATGCCGAGTTCCTCGGAGACCTCGCCGATCAGACGGGTGGCCAGACCGTGGCCGCAGCCGGGGCAGAAGCCGGCGGAGGAAAAGACAGTTTCGGGTGCTTTGAGTTTCATTTATTTCCCCTCCTTTTCCAGCATGGCCTTGGCCTGCGCGACAATCTCTTCCGGTTCCGGCAGACCAAAGAACGTGCCATAGAAGCCGACCGGATACTTGTTTTCCACAGCCAGCTTCACATCGTCGACCATCTGGCCGAGGATGTTGATCTCGACCGTCATGAACGCCTTGGCGTTCTTGCAGGTCTCAAACGCCTTGACCGGGTACGGCCAGAGCGTGATCGGGCGGATCAGGCCGAGTTTGAAGCCCTCGGCGCGGGCCATGTTCACCGCTTCCTTCGAGATGCGGGAGCTGATGCCGTAAGCCACGAGCACCACGTCGGCGTCCTCCGCCTGGTAGGACTCCCAGCGCTGCTCATTGTCCTCGATCGCCTGATACTTGCTGCGCAGGAACTCGGGGTACTGCGGGTTGGTGTAGTAGACGTTCTGGACCTTGCGGGGCGCCTGGCCGGCCTTGCAGCCGCGGATCGCCCAGTCGTACTGGTCGATGTCGTGCTCAACGAAGTCCTTGAGCTCCACGCCCTCGACCATCTGGCCGATCGCGGCGTCGGACGCAACCAGCACGGGGTGGCGGTACTTCTCCGCCAGATCAAAGGCGGTGGTCATCATGTCGCAGTTTTCCTGCACGGAGGCCGGCGCCAGCACGATGGTGCGGTAGTCGCCGTGGCCGCCGCCGCGGGTCATCTGCCAGTAGTCGCCCTGACCCTGCGCAATGTCGCCGAGGCCGGTGCCGATACGCATGACGTTGATGATGACAGCCGGAAGATCCGCCGCGACGAGGTAGGAGATGCCCTCCTGATTCAGGGAGAAGCCGGGGCCGGCGGAGCTGGTCAGCGCACGCGCGCCGGCCGCTGCCGCGCCGAGGAGCATGTTGATGCCCGCGAGCTCGCTTTCGGTCTGCACGAACGTGCCGCCCACTTCGTCCATACGCTTGGCCAGGTACTCCAGGATCTCGGTCTGCGGGGTGATGGGATAGCCGCTGTAAAAACGGCAGCCGGCGCGCAGCGCCGCTTCTGCCAGGGCCTCATTGCCCTTCATAAGTTGTTTGCTCATGTTCTTACCTCTTATTCCAGGATTTCAAAAACACTGTCCGGGCACACGCGGTAGCACGTGCCGCAGGCGACGCACAGCGCGTCGTCGACCTGAACGGTGTCATAGCCCTTGTCGTTGATGTTGCCGGAGAACGACAGCGCCTTGCGCGGGCAGTCGTTCACACAGTAACCGCAGCCTTTGCAGCGGGCTGTGTTGATCTTGATTTTGCTCATGGATATGCCTCCTTGTATTTTGCGGGGAACGTTACGCCGCGTTGGCAGCGGCCGCATTCCGCTTTGCAATCTTTTTCGCCTGCACGATGGCCCAGACAGCTGCGATCACGCCCAGCACCGCCGTGCCAACGCCGTAGACGAGGATCTTCGTGTAGCCCGCGTCGCCGTAGGCGTCGATCCAGTTGCCGAACATCGTGTGCACGAACATATCCGGAATGTAGCCGACAAACGTCGCGATGGCAACGGCCGTCGCGGAGATGTGCGTCGGGATGCCCATTTCCGGCTGGATGGAGAAATACGTGCCCTTGCACAGGAACATGGCGATACCGACCAGCAGCAGCAGAACCACGAGCAGACCGCCGCTCGTGCCGCCGGGCAGGACCAGGAAGATGCCGATCGTCACGAGGCAGGCGAGCTGGCCGAGCAGCTGCTCCTTGGCGACGGACTTGAACGCCTTATCGGCCAGATAGCCGCCGAGCGGGCCGCCGATCAGGCGGCAGCCGTAAGTGCGGAACGTGCCGATGGTGGCTGCCAGCGCTGCGGACATGCCGAGCACGCCCGTGCTGTACGGGGTCAGGTAGCTGGCCACGGCGGAGATGGTCACATAGCACCAGACCAGGATGGCCATGATCCACACGCCGGGGATCTTAAAGGCGGACACATAGTCCTTGAAGGTGATCTTTTTCTGATTTTCTTTTTCTTCATCGCTCACGCCGTAGGCCGCGTCTTTCGGCATCAGGATCGCAACCAGGATGCCGGACACGATGGACAGGCCGCCCATGAATGCCAGCGCGCTCTTGAAGCCGGTGATGAGGTCGCTGCCGCCGACGACGGCCATGACGCCGATCATGATGAAGCTCAGCAGCAGGGAAGCCAGACCGTTGAGGGCCTCGAAGATGCCGTACATACGGCCCTGCTCTTCGTCGGTGCCCGTCATGCGGATGCCCTTCATGATGGCCGGCCAGAAAGCAAAGCCGCCGGTCAGGCCCATGAGCAGCCAGATGATGACGGCCATGGTGTAGCTCTTATACGTGAACATGAACAGGAAGCTCAGCGCCGCCTGACCGAAGATGGAGATCAGCAGGACCGGCTTCGGGTTGAACTTGTCTCCGATCCAGCCGCCGGGCAGATAGGAGACGGTGCAGCAGATGCAGTAAGCAGTCATCAGAGAGCCGAGCTGGGCATTGGTGCAGCCCATGGCGGCGATCATCTGATCGTAGAAGCTGGACTTCATGTACGGCATGACGTACATGAAGCCGTAAGCGATCCCGAGTGCGAACAGCAGCAGGAAGCGCTTGACATTTTTCGATGCATTGCTCGTGTTTGACATTTTTCTTCTTCTCCTCTAAGTTACATTTTCATTCCAAATTCTCTGCTTTTGCGATACAGGGGGGAATGCTGCTCCACTTCTCTCGATGACTCACCTCGCTTGGCTCCTTTTCCGTGTCCCATAAAGCGTCAGTTGTCTGACAAATCATTGACTTAAAAAAAAGAATGTGTTAATGTAGACACAGACCGTAAGTCGCCCGATAATTGTCAGACAACTTTCCGGCGAATAAGGAAAGGACCTTTGGTAGGTCCCGAATTTGTCTGACACATTCGATTATTTCAATCATACCATCGCTCTTTTTCTTTGTAAATAATCATAATGTTCAAAAAATCGATGCAATTTTTGTGAATATCGCTCAGCGAGGTAACAGAATGAAACCTGAGACCAGTACAAACTACAAAAAAATCGTGGACGACGTCCTCGATCAGATCAATCGCGGCCGGCTTCAGAAGGGCGACAAGCTGCCGACGGAGCTGTGTCTGGCGACGAAGTTTGACGTCAGCCGCACGTGCGTGCGCGAGGCGATCAAGAGTCTGGAGGCCATGGGCATCGTGCAGAGCATCCAGGGCAGCGGCTCGTACATCACGAACACGCCGGAGCTGTCGATCAACCGGCCGATCTGCGCGCTGTTCGCGCTGAGCAACGGCACGCTCGAAAACGTGCTGGATCTGCGCATCGTGCTGGAAACCGACGTCTGCCGGGACATCATCCGCAACGCGACGGATGAAGAGATCGCGCGCGTGTGCGCGCTGGCGGACTACGATTACATCGGCACGCCGCTTGACCAGCAATCCGTGCTGGACTCTCAGTTTCACAATGCGCTCATGCGCATGTCACACAACGCCCTCATCAAATACATCTACACCACGCTGTCCTCGCTTATGGACATCTACCGCGAGCGTGTGCTCGAGAAAACCTGGCGCCTGGACGAAAACGCGCTGACGCGCGCCGGACACCAGGCCATCTGTCAGGCCCTGAAAAACCGCGATGAAGCCGCCGCAGCCGCCGCCGTATGCGACCACCTGACCCTGACCGGCCCGTACCGCGAGTTTTTGAGCGAGCAGAACACCGGCGCGGAAAGCCAACCTCAGGAGGTTTCTACATGAACACATTCGACCTGCCTTCCAACAGCAACTACGGCGACCAGCCGATCCCGATCACGTTCCCGGAAAACTGGGACGTGCACATTTCCAAGATCCACGGCTATGACACCCCGGCCCTGACCGAGGCGCAGATTGCAGAGAAGATCCACGCCGCCATCGGCACCAAGCCCATCTCCGAGGGCGCCGCCGGCAAGAAGAGCGCCGTCATCATCATCGACGACATCACCCGTCCGACGCCGTGCGAGCCGATCGCCAAGGCCGTCATCGCGGAGCTGCGCGCCGCCGGCGTGCCGAAGGAGAACATCTGGTTCATCATCGCGCTCGGCACCCACGGCGTCATGTACCGCACGGAGTTCGTGCGCAAGCTCGGCGAAGAGATCGTCGAAAACTACGAGGTGCACAACCACAACCTGTTCTTTAACCACGTGTTCGTCGGCAACACGACCAACAACGTGCCCGTTGAGATCAATGCCGACGTCATGTCCGCCGACTACAAGATCGCCATCGGCACGACCATGGCCCACAGCTACTACGGCTTCAGCGGCGGCGCCAAGTGCATCCTGCCGGGCGTGAGCTCGCTGCGCACGATCATGCGCAACCACAGCTTCACGACGACGACGGAGTTCAACATGGGCAACCCCCACACGCTCATGCGCAGCGACGCCGAGCAGGCCGCGCGCATGATGGGGCTGGACTTCAAGATCGACGCCATCCTCAACGGCCACGCGCAGATCTGCAACCTGTTCGCCGGCGACTTCGAGGCCGAGATCCAGCACGCGGCCGCCTACGCCGCCGAGCACTACGCGGCGAAGTTCGTGCCCGACTGCGATGTGGTCATCGCCAACAACTACTTCAAGCCCGCCGAGGCCAACTGCGCCTATACGCCCGAGGTCATTGCCTCGCTCAAGGACGGCGGCTCGTTCGTGCTCGCGGCCAACTCCCCGTTCGGCCCGTGCGTACACTTCCTGTACGACAAGTGGGGCCACTCCGCCCCCGGCGGCATGATGTGGTCCGGCTGCTACACGAAGGGCAAGAACATGGCCCACGCCGTCGTGTTTGCCGAGCACACCGTCAAGGGTATGCGCGACCCGTGGTACATCGACGAGCACTCCGGCGCCGAGTACGTCAAGACGTGGAACGATGCCCTGCGCATCCTCGACGACGGCACGCCGAAGAAGGTCGTGCTCTACCCGAACGCCGAGTGCCAGGTACTCGACAACTCCAAGCAGTTTTATAAGCACTGCAAATAAGCAGCCCTTCCCGGAACAAAACCGGCGGAAACGCGTTGCGTTTCCGCCGGTTTTCGCGTACAATAGACGAAACGAAAGCGAGGTGAGCGCGCATGGAAACGCGCGTGGCGCTGATCGGCATCATCGTGGAAAACAGCGAGAGCACAGCGCAGCTCAACGCCCTGCTGCACGACGCGGGGCAGTACATCATCGGCCGCATGGGCCTGCCCTACCGTGAAAAGGGCGTCAGCATCATCAGCGTCGTGCTCGACGCGCCGCAGGACGTGATCTCCGCGCTCGCGGGGCGCATCGGCCGCCTGCCGGGCGTGAGCGCCAAAACCGCCTATTCCAAACCGTTCCCGCCCGCCGGGGACTGACCGCACCGATCGGAGGGACGACCCATGCACATTCCAAAGGGCGCGAGCCAGACGTGCGCACTGCTGACCTTTGACGACGCGCTCCACTGCTCCCAGCACGACGACTATGACGCCGCGCGCTGGCTGTACGTGCCGCCGTACTACACCGAATACCGTTACATCCTCGGCACGCGGGGCGAAAACCCGCTCATCTGCATCGGCATCAACCCGTCGACCGCGCAGCCGGGCGATCTGGACAACACGCTCAAGAGCGTCGAGCGCATCGCCCTCGGCAACGGCTACGACAGCTTCACGATGTTCAACGTCTACCCCCAGCGTGCGACCGACCCGAACGCCATGGACACGACCTTCAACCGCGCGCTGCATGAGCAGAACATGGCGGCCTTCCGCTACGTGCTCGGGCAGTACGCGCCCGGCAACCGGCCGGCCGTGTGGGCCGCGTGGGGCACGCTGATCGAAAAGCGGCCGTACCTGTTCGACGCGCTCGAGGAAATGCTCGCCATCGGCGAGGAGTTTCATGCGCAGTGGCTGACGTTCGGCCCCCGGTCGAAGGCCGGGCACCCGCACCACCCGCTCTACCTCCGGCGCGACAACGTGCCGGAGCCGTTTGACGTGCGCGCCTACTGCGCGGCGCAGCGCGCGCGGCTGAAATGACACGGCATAAGCAGATAACAGGAACGCCCCCGGCGTGACCAGCAGGTCACGCCGGGGGCGGTTTCGCGGTTCGGCAAACTGGAATTTATCGTCTTGTTCCATTCTTATCAAAATTCTTTCTTAATGCTATTTCTGTTGGGAGAATAGACCCAATTAAAGGAACAAGTTGAACACCACAGATAATTCCTCCTATACTCCCAACACAATCTTCATTTTTTCCAATCACTAAAAGCATGAAGATTACTGTTATCGGCAACATAACCATTCCACAGACATACCAGACTTTACCACAATATTTATGAGCAAATTCCCATGTGTCTTTGTTCTTCATAGACATCGAAGTCCGATATCCAAATACTGAATTTATTTCCTTTGGAGCCTTTTTCATAAAATATCTTCCAAAACCAATCATCGTAAATGGAAGAAGCAAATCCATAATCAACATAAAAATCCAAAACCCCATTGTAAACCTCCTTTACTACAACTTCCGATTTTGCGCGCTCCCGTCGGGGCAGCAAGCCAGAGTCCCTATTCCCGCCGCCACAGCATTTCATAGTCCGGTTCGCCAGTGGCTGCATCCAGTCCTTCGCGCTGAATCTGGAACCCTTCTCGTTGGTAAAAATGAATCGCCCGTGTATTCTTCTGATATACATTCAGGCGCAATGCCGGCTTTCTGTTCTTAGCGTAGTCCAGCAGACATTTCCCGATGCCGTGCGACTGCGCCTGCTCCGAAACGAAAATGCCCTCGATGTATTCGCCGTTCAGACCGAGAAAGCCCTGTATCCCCTGATCCGTTTCATACACATAGACTTCCGCCTGCGGCAGCATTTCTTTCACGGACGCAAAATTGCGCTCCCAGTAGGAAGCGGGAATAAAAGCATGTGCTTTGCGATTGGTGTCTAACCATATCTCGGCGACGCTGTTGATATCTGCTTTTCGTAATTCTCGAATCATGATGATCTCTCCGCAAATCCCGATTCTGTGCGCCGGCAGGCGCTCAGTGGTTTGCCGCGCTGAAGGGGCAGCGCTTTCCGATGCATTGATTGTTCTGCGCGGCGTAACGGCACACGACCTCCGGCTTTTGCAGTGCGATGCCGAAGTGCTCCTTCACAAAATCGATCGCCGTGAGAATGGACAGAAACGAGTCCCGCTTGCAGCAGCGCGGGCCGCCGATCTCACCGATCTGCCCGAGCGCGGCCGCCGTCATTTTGTGCGACAGCGCAAACGGCTCGTCGGTCAGCGGTGTTGACCGGGAGATGATCGAGACGAACATCCCCGTGCTGATCCCCGCGCCGCACGCGCCCCAGAAGCCGCACGCGCCGCCGGGAACGCTTTTGCCGCGGCGCAGCATCTCCATGAGCGCGTCGGAAAGGGCGATGTCTCCGCCGGCGTTGTGATACGCCGTCAGCAGCGCCGCTCCGACCATCACATGGTGCTCCGGCCCGTGCATATGGCAGCTCGGCAGCGCCATCATCCGCTCGACAATGGCGACCGGATCGCACGCGGTCTCCCGCAGGCACAGCTCCACGATGCTGTCAAGCCCCTGCATATGGCAGTCGCTGCACACGTAGTGCCCGTTTACGCAGCGCGTCTTGGCGAGCTCTTTTTTGCGGCAGATCTCGCACTGCATCTGCACATCCGTCTCCAGATATTCCAGCGGTGCGCCGCAGATCAGGCATTCTTCTTTCATTCGCGTTTCTCCTCTCCGACTTCGGGGTGTGTGTGCGCATAGCGCGTCTCCCACAGGATCAGTCCGCGGGCGGGCGCCGTCGGCCCGGCAGCGCTGCGGTCGCGCGCGGCGAGGATGGCCGGCATCGTGTCCGCGTCCCGCTGCCCGAGCCCGACCTCCAGCAGTGTGCCGGTGAGGATGCGCACCATGTGGTACAAGAAGCCGTCGCCCGAGAACATCAGGCGCACTTCCTCGCCCAGCCGCTCGACGGTGATGGCATTGACCGTGCGCACGGCGGATTTTTTCATGCGCCGGTTGGCGCAGAACGACGTATAGTCATGCGTGCCGCACAGCAGCGCGGCCGCGCGCTGCATGGCCGCCGTGTCGAGCGGCTGCGCCAGGGCATAGACATACCGGCGCTCGAACACGTTCGGCGTGTCGCTGTTCCAGACGCGGTAGACATACGTCTTGCCGCGGCAGGACAGGCGCGCGTGAAAGCGCGGCGCGGTTTCCTCGAGCGTGAGCACGCCGATGTCCCCCGGCAGGCGCGCGCGCAGCTGCCGCAGCAGCTCCGGCGCGGGCAGGTCGGTCCGCGCGCGGAACGACGCCGTCTGCATCCGGGCGTGCACGCCCGCGTCCGTGCGGCCGGAGCCCGCGACCTCGACCGGCTGGTCGAGCAGATCGCTGAGCACGGCCTCCAGCCGGCCCTGAATGGTGTCCGGCGTGTTGCCCTGCCGCTGCCAGCCGTTGTAGCGTGTGCCGTCATAGCTGAGCGTCATGCAAAAATTCGGCATGGCGCACCTCCTTTGATGAAAGATGAAAACACGGCCCCGCAGGTTTTTGCGGGGCCGCGCGTGTATGTTGTGCGGAAATTACGCCTCCGGCGCCTTTTTGCCGGCCTTGCCGAAGTGCAGCTCCTTGAGGCCCTCGACCTCGTCGCACACGGGCTTGAAGCTGCAGCTCGCGCAGTCGAGATCCTCGGGCATACCCTCGAGGATGGTGTTCATGGTCTTGGTCACGTCGTCGATCTTCTTGGCCGTGTCGTGCAGGGTCTTGAAGTCGACATTCTTCGTGATGAAGATCACGCGCACGTTCGTGATGTTCGGGTTTTTCTTATACTGCTTGATGAAGTCGCAGCCGACCTTGTAGAACGAGATGCCCTTCTTGATGGCCTTCTTGCTCACGCGGATCTGCTCGCGGCTGCTCTCGGGCGAGACGCGCATCATGTATCCGTCCGGGAAGACGTGGTACTTCACGAACTCGATGTTGCGGATGGCAGTGTAGGTCGCATCCTTGTTCTCAACGTCGATGTCCTTGACGCCGAGGATGACCAGGCGGGCAAACGGCACGTCGCCCTTGATCTCCTTCATATCCGGGCCGTAGAGCAGCACCTCGTCCGCCGGGACCAGGCTGCTGTCGGACGTGACGCAGGTGAAGTTCACGGCGTCGTTCGCGCCGCCGCCGAGTTCATACGCAGCGTCGCGCAGGAGCACAAGCTCGCTCTCGCCGTTGTCTTTCCACGCATCGCGTTCTTTGTAGGCCCACTTCTGCGTCGGCGCACCGAGCAGATCGGTCGTTTCACGAATAAAGCTGTCGTACAGTTCCATATCCTTCATGTCGTTCCCTCCTCAAAAAATGCCCAGGTTGTGCAGCGCCTGGTGGACGCCGACCATAATGTTGGAGTCCTCCGGCAGCTCAAACACGCTCTTGCCGTGGATGTCGTTGGCGGCGTGGATCGGATCGGTGGGGATGTAGGCGAGCACATCCACCCCGTCGAGCTTGACAAGATCGTTCATGCTCGGATCGACCACGCGGTTGACGATCATGCCGATGCGCTCGTAGGTGATGAGGTCATCGGCCGCCTCCTTGATCTCGCGGCAGACGTTCACGCCCTTGGCGCTCTGGTCCGTGACGAGGACGAGGTGCGAGACCTGCTCCATAACGCGGCGGCTGATCTGCTCGATGCCGGCCTCACCGTCAATGACCACGTAGTCAAAGTCGTTGGCGAGCATGCTGATGACTTCCTTGAGGTAGGAGTTGACCGAGCAGTAGCACCCAGCTGCCTCCGGACGGCCGATGGCAAGGAAGGCGAAGCCGTCGCACTCGACCATGGTGTCAAAGATGCGGAAGCGCGCCTCGTTGAGCACCTCGATGGCCTGGCGGTACTCGCCGCGCTCCGAGGTCTCGATGACTTCGTTGCGGATGTCGTCGATTGTGTGCTCGACGTGCACGCCCAGCGCCGTGGACAGGCCCACGGCCGGGTCTGCGTCGATGGCGAGGATGCGCTTGCCGGGGAAGGCCTCCACCAGCTCGCGGACGATCGCCGAACACAGAGAGGTCTTGCCGACGCCGCCCTTACCGGCAACGGCGATGATCTTGGCTTTCGTTTTGTTTTCTTCCATAGTGCGTTCCCTCCTGACGGCTGAAAAAATTTGCGGAAGCTGTGGCTTTCATTGCATCCATCCTACCACAGGTCCGGCAGATTTTTCTGTGTCCAGGTCACAGACCGGCCCCCAGCACAAGCCGGAGCTTCTGAACACGCGCGCCGTTTTCTTCGATTTTTCAACAATTTTTTCGCCACTGGTCAACTTTTTGTCAAAATTACAAAAAAAGAATTGCGAAATTTATCACGTATTAGTATAATGTGTTCTGCGACCTCACGTCAAGTGCTTGTTGCAAATTTCACGAGCAAGAATTCACTTTTTATTCCCAAAGGAGAACCCTATGCGCGGCATTGAAACCGGAAAAGTCCGTATCCGTCACGAAGTATTCACGGAGATCGCCCGAATGGCCTATGAGGGCGGCGATTACGCAAAGCGGCTCGAAGAGCTGCCGTTCAAGATCATCCCCGGTGAGATCGGCTCCTACCGGGACAGCCTGTTCCTCGAGCGCGCCGTCGTCGGCGAGCGGCTGCGGCTGGCCATGGGGCTGCCGCTGCGCAAGTTTTCGGAGTTTTCCCTGCTCTCCGACGGCGTGGAAAAGGCGCTCGACCCGGAGATCTACTACGAAAAACCGCTCATCAACGTCATCAAGTTCGCGTGCAACCGCTGCCCGGACAACGTCGTGAAGATCACGAACGTGTGCCAGGGCTGTCTGGAGCATCCGTGCATGGCGGTCTGCCCGCGGCAGGCCATCACACGGCAGAACGGTCAGGCCCACATCGATCCGGATAAGTGCATCCGCTGCGGGCGCTGCCTGAAAGAGTGCAAGTTCAACGCCATCGTGCGTCTCGAGCGGCCGTGCCGCAAGGCCTGCGGCATGGACTGCATCCATTCCGACGGGCTCGGCCGCGCCGACATTGATTATTCCAAGTGCACGTCCTGCGGCCAGTGCATGGTCAGCTGCCCGTTCGGCGCCATCTCGGACAAGAGCCAGATCTTCCAGACCATTCAGGCCGTCAAGAGCAACACCCCCGTGTACGTTGCGCTCGCGCC
>CAKTNQ010000027.1:0-18524 GCA_934589185.1 uncultured Oscillospiraceae bacterium
CACTTCGACAGCCGCATGTACCGCGAGGACATCACGGGCAGCATGGCGCACGCGGCGATGCTCGGCGCGCAGCACATTCTCCCGCAGGCGGACGCCGATGCCATCATCGACGCGCTGCAGGGCATTCTCGACGACATCGACCACGGCGCGCTGACGTTCGACCCCGCGTGCGAGGACA
Source organism: uncultured Oscillospiraceae bacterium (assembly GCA_934589185.1). Taxonomy (GTDB): domain Bacteria; phylum Bacillota; class Clostridia; order Oscillospirales; family Oscillospiraceae; genus CAG-103. Next base: position 179 of record CAKTNQ010000027.1, read on the forward strand.
TCCACATGTTTGTCGAGCAGGTGCTCACCGCGCGCATCGGCGACCTCGGCAAGAAGCTGCACACCGCCCGCTCGCGCAACGATCAGGTCGCGCTCGACCTGCGCATGTACCTGCGCAGCGAGACCAAAGACATCATTGCGCTGACGAAGGACGTGCTCGCGGCGCTCGTCGAGCAGGCCAAGGCGCACAAGGGCGACATTCTGCCCGGCTATACGCACCTGCAGCGCGCGCAGCCCATCACCTTCGGCCACCACCTGATGGCCTATGCCATGATGCTCCTGCGCGACATTGACCGCATGCAGGATGCCGTCAGGCGCATGAACGTCTCGCCCATCGGCTGCTGCGCCCTCGCCGGCACGACGTATGACACCGACCGGTTCTTTGAAGCGAAGCAGCTCGGCTTTGACGACGTGGCGCGCAACAGTCTCGACGGCGTGTCCGACCGGGACTTCTGCGTCGAGCTGCTCGATGCCTACGCCATCGAGATGATGCACCTCTCGCGCCTGAGCGAGGAGCTGGTGCTCTGGTCGAGCTGGGAGTTTCAGTTCGTGCAGCTCTCGGACAGCTACACGACCGGCTCGTCGATCATGCCGCAGAAGAAAAACCCCGACATGGCCGAGCTCGTGCGCGGCAAGACCGGCCGCGTCTACGGCGACCTCATCGCCATGCTCACGGCGCTCAAGGGCCTGCCGCTGGCATATAATAAGGACATGCAGGAGGACAAGGAGGCCGTGTTCGACGCGGTGGACACCGTGAAGATGTGCCTGCGCGTCATGGCGCCGATGCTTGCGACCATGACCGTGCGCGCCGACAAGATGCTCCACGCAGCGCAGACGGGCTTCCTCAACGCGACCGACCTCGCGGACTACCTCGTCACGAAGGGGCTGCCCTTCCGCAGCGCGTACAAGGTCTCCGGTGAGCTTGTGGCCTACTGCATCGCGCACAGCACCGTGCTCGAAAAGCTGCCGCTCGAGACGTTCCGCACCTTCAGCGACCTCTTTGACGACGGCGTGTATGACGCCATCGACCTCACCAACTGCGTCACGCGGCGCGTGTCCTACGGCGGCACGTCCGTGCCGAGCGTCGAGGCGCAGATCGCCTGGGTCGAACAGCAGCTCGGTGAATAATCACAGCGACGATCTTTAACCGGCGTCCCGTTTTCGGGACACCGGTTTTTGTTGATTTCCGGACGAAAAGTGCAAAAAACAGCTTGCGGCGGGAGACAAATTTCGTTATACTAATAGCACCCATTCTAAAAAATAAAGGAGAAATGGCATGAGAAAGAAACTTCTGAGCATCCTGCTTGTCCTGAGCCTGATGCTCGCGCTCGTGCCGGCGGCCTTCGCGGTCGAGCCCGCCAGCGGCACCTGCGGCGCGGAGGGGGACGGCAGCAACGTCACCTGGACGCTGGATGCTTCCGGTACGCTGACCTTCACCGGCACCGGCGCAATCCGCGACTATGCGTCCAGCGCGCCGCCGTGGCGTTACAGTGCCGTTACGGTCGTTGTCGACGAGGGCATTACTCGCCTCGGTGCATATATGCTGGCAGGCAGCACAGTCACATCGGTCAGTCTGCCGTCCACGCTCACGGACGTTGACACGCAAGCCCTGAACGGCTGCCGGTACCTGACCGGCATCACGTTCCCGGATGGTGTGAAGACCATTGGCGAGCAGGCACTGTCAAATTGTACGTCGCTGACGTCTGTCACACTTCCGGCCAGCGTCGAAACGATTGGCGACCGGGCGTTTATGGGCTGCACCATGCTTGCGTCCGTGACGATCCCTGAGGGGCCGACCCATCTGGGTACCAATCTGTTCAGAGGCGATTGGGAGCTTAAGAGCATCCTGCTGCCGCAGAGCCTGACCCAGCTGGATGAGAGCGTGTTTTCTTCCTGCGGCATCGAAACCATAACCATTCCGGACAACGTGACAGTCATCGGCAAGAAGGCCTTTTTCGCCAGCAGGCTGACGGATATTTCCATTCCTGCGGGCGTGACGGATATCGGGGACAGAGCCTTTTCCCAAACGCGCCTGACGAGCGTTACCGTGCCGGCGACAATCCGCTCGTTCGGCAAATACATTTTCAGTGAGTGCGTCGATTTGCACACTGCCGTGCTGGCGGAGGGCATCACCCGCGTGAGCGACGGTATGTTCAGCGAATGCACGGCGCTCTCGGACGTTACGCTGCCGCAGACGCTCACGGCCATCGCCCGGCAGGCGTTCTCCGGCTGCACGGATCTTGAGCACATCGCGCTGCCCGAGACTACGGTCAAATACGGCGCGTGTGCGTTCAGCGGCACATATCTGACGGATGTCCGTTTCCCGGCCGGGACGAGCTACCTCGGCAAGGGTGTGCTGAGCAATATGCCCGTCCTGCAGCAGATCACGCTTCCGGATGGACTGACGAGCGTCGGCGCCGAGCTGTTTTTGGGAGACAAGGAGCTCAAAGAGGTTACGCTCCCGTCCGGTTTGACCGCCGTGAGCGACAGTATGTTTTCCGGCTGCACGGCGCTGCAATCGATCGATCTGCCGGACACCGTCGCCTATATCGGCGAAAGCGCGTTTTCCGGCTGCACGTCGCTGACGGAGGCGGCGCTCCCGGCAAAGCTGAAGACCCTTGGCCTATCCGCTTTTTCCGGCTGCGGCATCACTTCCATCGCCTTTCCGGACGGCATTTCGGAGATCCCTGCTGGTGTGACCATGAACTGCACTTCGCTGGAGCGCGTGACGATCCCGGACGGCGTGACCGCGATTGGTGATGCGGCCTTTTCCGGCTGTGTCCACCTGCGGGAAGTGACGATCCCGGAGCGCGTGACGACGATCGGTGCGTGCGCTTTCTTCGATTGCAACAGCCTGACCTGTGTGCGCATTCCAGCTGCGGTGGCCGAGATCGGTGAGGGTGCCTTTGCCAGCTGCGCACGCCTGCGCACGGTCGAGGTTGCGGACGGAAACCCGGCCTTTTCCGTTGCGGGTGGCGTGCTCGTGAGCGCGGATCATACCCGCCTGCTGGCCTATCCGAACGGCCGCGCCGGTGTGGACTATGTCGTGCCCGCGTCCGTGACGGCGATGGACGCGCACGCGTTCCAGGGCTGCCGCTTGGTGAGCATCACGCTGCCGGACGGTCTGAAGGTGATTCCGGAGGAGGCGTTTGCGGACAGTGCACATCTCGTGCGCATATGGATCCCGCTGTCTGTCAAGGAGATCGATACGGATGTATTTCAAAGATGTCCGGAACTGAAGTATGTGCTCTATGAAGGAACGGAGGATGACTGGGTTTATATTTTCCAGCCGGGCATTACCGGGCTGGATTCGGATTACCTTTATGTTGAGGCACCGCGGCCGGACGACAGCGCTGCGGACGTGTTCTGTGACGTGGATTCGACAAGCTGGTCGTATGACGGCATCGAGTTCTGCTATATGTCCGGGCTCATGTCCGGCGTGGGCGGGGACGTGTTCTCGCCGCACGGCGTGACCACACGCGCGCAGATCGTGCAGATCCTCTACAATCTTTCCGGCGAGCCGTCCGTGAGCGGCGGCTGCCCGTTCACCGACCTCACGGCCGACTGGTACCGGGACGCGATCACATGGGCGTATCAGACCGGCGTCGTCGCCGGAACGAGTGACACGACCTTCTCGCCTGACCTGCCTGTCACGCGCGAACAGATTGCCGTCATCCTCATGGAGTACGCCGCGAAGGTCCTAGAGCTGACAAACGGCGGGGAAAAGGCCGATCTTGCGGCGTTCCCGGACGGCGGCCAGGTCTCTGACTGGGCGCGGGACGCGATGGCCGATGCGGTCGCGCTCGGCCTCATCTCCGGCGCGCAGACGAAAGACGGCACGCTTCTGCTCCCGCAAAACAGCGCGACGCGTGAGCAGGTCGCCACGATCCTCATGGAGTTCTATACGAGCATTGACAACGCTCTGATAGATGTCACAACGGCATAAATATAACAAAAGCAAAGGAGAAATTGCATGAAAAAGAAACTTCTGAGCATCCTGCTTGTCCTGAGCCTGATGCTCGCGCTCGTCCCGGCGGCCTTCGCGGTCGATATCGTCGACAGCGGCACCTGCGGTGCCGACGGCGACGGCAGCAGCGTCACCTGGACGCTCGATGCCGCCGGCCTGCTGACCATCTCCGGCACCGGCAAGATCATCAGCGGTGACGGCGGCAGCATCTGGTCCGGCAAGCCCGTCATGGCGGTCGACATCCGCTCCGGCATCACGGCCGTCGGCTCGAACGCTTTCTTCGGCTGCGATGCGCTGCAGGTCATCTCCCTGCCGGACACCGTCACGCAGCTCGACAAAAACGCGTTCGGCAACTGCGCCGCACTCTCGAGCATCCTCGTCGACGCCAAGAACCCCGCCTACAAGTCCGTGGACGGTGCGCTCTACAGCAAGGACGGCACCGTGCTCATCAAGTGCCCGGCCGACGCGGAGACCTTCGTCGTGCCCGACGGCGTGACGACGATCGGCGAGTATGCCTTCTTCGGCGCGAAGGCCCTGAAAAACGTCTACTTCCCCGAGGGCAGCCTGACGACGATCGGCGCGATGGCGTTTGAATTCTGCACCGGCCTGACCGCGGTCATCCTCCCGGCGGGCGTGACGGAGATCGGCATGTACGCCTTTGCGCACTGCTCGAAGCTGCGCAGCATCGACCTCCCGGTCAGCCTGACGCACATGGGCGAGACGGTCTTTCTCTCCGTCGGGTCGATCGAAGCAGGCATTGCGGACCTCAACGTCAACTATGCCGGCACGGAGCAGCAGTGGAGCGCCATCCGGTTCGACGACAGCATGCTCACCTGGGCGCAAAAGCACTTCGGCGCCGAGCAGCACGCCTTCGGCGCCTGGGCCGCGGACGGCGCGCGCTCCTGCACCGAGGGCATGACCATGGCGCGCAGCTGCGGCAATGACGGCTGCGACCTCATCCAGGCCGCGGAGCTGCCCGCGCTCGGCCATGTCGTGCTGACGCACGAGGTCGAGCTCGAGCCCGACGGCATCCGCGCCGGTCTGGTCAGCTTCGTGTGCGCGCGCTGCGGGCAGAAGCACTATCTGCTCACGGATCCCGAGATCCCGGCCAGCGAGCAGTTCACGGACGTGGACGAGACCCACTGGTCCTATGAGGGCATCCAGTACTGCGCGGCGCTCGGGCTCATGTCCGGCACGTCGGACACGACGTTTGCCCCCTTTGCCGTGGCGACGCGCGCGCAGCTCGTGCAGATCCTCTACAGTATGGAGGGCGAGCCGGACATGACCGGCGTGACCACGCCGTTTGTCGACGCGCAGTCCGGCTGGTACCGGGACGCGGTCGCGTGGGCGTATCAGAACAACGTTGTCGCCGGCACGTCGGCCACGACGTTCTCGCCCAACGAACCTGTCACGCGCGAGCAGATCGCGGTCGTGCTCATGGGCTTTTTGATGAATGTCTACGCCATTGAGCGCACTTGGACCCCGGCCGACCTCGCCGCGTTCCCGGACGGCGGCAGCGTCTCCGGCTGGGCGCGCACCGAGATGGCCGACGCGGTCGCGCTCGGGCTGATCGGCGGCGCCGAGATCGACGGCACGCTCTGGCTCAAGCCGCAGGGGCAGGCCACGCGCGCCGAGATCGCGACCATATTCGAGGGCATGTGCCGCAACGTGCTCGGCATCGGCTGAGCGCTTGTCTCTTTCACACGGGCGTCCCTGCGGGGGCGTCCGTGTTTCGTTTTGGTGCGGGCGCTTGTTTTCCGCGCGCGCATCCTGTATAGTGGAGGCAGCATCGGGCGGCCGCGGCCGCCCGGGGAGGGGAGTCTATGAAGAAACGATTTTGCGCGCTGCTGCTCGTGCTCTGTCTGGCGCTGGGGCTGCTGCCCGCCGCGGCGCTGGCCGCGGAGGACGGCGGCGCGTTCGGCACCGTCCGCTGGACGCTTGACGCCGCCGGCGGTCTGACCGTCAGCGGCGCGGGCGACCTGCCCGACCGCGCGTTCGCCGGCCGCACCGACATCGTTGCCGTGACGTTCACGGGTCAGGTCGCGCGCATCGGCCGCAGCGCGTTTGCCGGGTGCACGCAGCTGCGGCGCGTGGACGGGTTCGGCGCGGTCACGAGCGTGATGAGTCAGGCGTTCGCCGGCTGCACGGCGCTCGCGGAGCTGGCCGTGCCCGGCACGGTCGCGGAGATCGGCACCGGCGCGTTTTCCGGCTGCACCGGCCTGACGGCCGCCGTGTTCGCGCCCGGCGTGCGCAGCCTCGGCGCGTATGCCCTCGCCGGCTGCACGGCGCTGCGGCGCGTGGACCTGCCAGACGGCATGACGCTGCTCGGCAGCGGGCTGTTTTCCGGCTGCACGGCGCTCGCGGAGCTGCCGCTGCCGGACGATGCGGCCTGGGTGGAGCCGCGCCTGTGCGAAAACTGCACCGCGCTGCAAACCGTCGTGCTCCCGGCCGCGATGACCGAGGTGCCGCGCGGCCTGCTGCGCGGCTGCACGGGGCTGCGGCGCGTGACGTTTCAGGGCGCGGTCACGGCGGTGGGGGACGGCGCGTTTTCCGGCTGTGACGCGCTCACGGACGTGTACTTCACCGGCACGCGCCCGCAGTGGGACGCCGTCGCCATCGGCGCGGACAACGCGCGCCTGACGGCCGCCGCCCTGCACACGGACGCGGCCGCGCACACGTACCCGGACGCGTGGACGCTCGTCACGGAGCCGACCTGTACGCGCGACGGCCTGCGCACGCGCACCTGCACCGACCCCGGCTGCGGCAAGACGCTCTCCGAGCGCGTTCCGGCGCTCGGCCACGACTGGGACGACGGCGTGATCGTCCGCGCCCCCAGCGGCGTGCGCATGGGCGAGCGGCGCATTACCTGCCGCCGCTGCGGCCTGACGCAGGCGGAGGCGATCCCGCCGGAGATCGCGGCGTATGAGCAGTTTCATGACCTCGACCGCAATGCGTGGTCGTATGACGGCATCGCCTACTGCGTCGCGCGCGGGCTCATGTCCGGCACCGATACGCACACGTTCTCGCCCGGCGGCGTGACCACGCGCGCGCAGCTCGTGCAGGTGCTCTATAATCTCGCGGGCGAGCCGGACATGACCGGCGTGACCACGCCGTTTGCCGACGCGCGCTCCGGCTGGTACCGGGACGCCGTCGCGTGGGCGTACCGGACCGGCGTCGTCTCCGGCACGTCGGATACGACCTTCTCGCCCGATCAGGCCGTGACGCGCGAGCAGATCGCCGTGATCCTCATGGCGTTCGCCGCGCAGGTGCCCGGGGCCGAGCGCCCCGCGGCGCCGGCCGACCTCGCCGCGTTTCCGGACGGCGCGCAGGTCTCCGGCTGGGCGCGCGATGCGATGGCCGACGCCGTCGCCCTCGGTGTCCTCGGCGGCGCCGAGGTCAACGGCACGCTCTGGCTCCGGCCGCAGGGGCAGGCCACCCGCGCCGAGGTCGCGACCGTGCTCGCGGGCTTCGGCCGCAGCGTGGCCCACCTGCTCTGACCGCGTGATCGACCCGCCGGGGGATGCCCCGGCGGGTTTTCGCTTAATATTTCTTAAAGCTGGCATTTTCCCCTGTGCGCGCACGGCGCGGATGTGTTAGGATAGACCCCAGAGGTGATACCATGGAAAACCCGGAGGCCCCCATCCGCATCCTCGTCGTGGACGACGAGCCGGACATCCGCAACATTTTACACATTCTCCTCTCGTCGCGCGGCTACGAGGTCGACGAGGCCGAAAACGGCCTGCGCGCCGTGGAGCTCGTGCGCGCGCAGCCGGACTATGACCTCATCATTCTGGACATCATGATGCCCGGCATGGACGGCGTGGCCGCCTGCACGGAGATCCGGCAGCACAGCGTCGCGCCGATCCTGTTTCTGACGGCGAAGGCCCAGCCCGCCGACATGAGCGACGCCTACGGCAGCGGCGGCGACGATTATCTCATCAAGCCCTTTTCCAACCACGAGCTGTTCCTGCGGGTCGATTCGCTCATCCGGCGCTACCGCGTCTACCACGGCAAGGGCGACGCGCCGACCGTCATCGATGCGCTCGAGATCAACCGCGACAAGGGCACCGTGTGCAAAAACGGCCGCTCGGTCGAGATGACCAAGACGGAGTTTGAGCTGCTGCAGTACCTCATCGCCAACCGCGGCACGGCCGTGTCCGCGCGCAAGCTCTATGAGGACGTCTGGCACGAGAAGTTCCTGCCCAGCTCCGCCAACACCGTCATGGTGCACATCCTCAAGCTGCGCAAGAAGCTCGAGGATGATCCGGCGAACCCGACGCTCATCCGCACGGTCTGGGGAAAGGGGTATCAGATTGATTAGAAAGTGGCGCTCGTCGATCAATGCGCGCATGATCGCCGTGCTGCTCGCGGCGCTGGCGCTGGGCGTGGCGTGCTATTTCGGCGTGGACGCGCTCGGCGCCGCGGCGATCGACCACTGGTACCTGAGCGACGACGCCATCGCGGCGCGCAACCTCGCGCACGAGCGCAGCCTGCAGGCGTATGTCTGCGCGCGCGGCATCTCCTCGCGTGACACGCTGGCCATCGAGCAGTGGTCGCGCGACGAGAAAAACGCCAACGTCATCGTCTATCAGGCGGAGGGCAACCCGTACGAGGCCGGCTCGTGGGGCACGAGCGAGCTGCTCAATGACACGACCCAGAGCGACATCGCCGACATGGGCTACAGCTTCTTCCCCGTGCAGTTTGCCGACGGGGAGTACCGCGTCGCCGTGTGCGACTATTCCGAGGCGTGGCTCTACAGCTATACGCACCTCGGCGCGCTCGCGGTGGCGTTCGTGGTCTATTCGTGCATCGCCATCGGCTTCACGCGGCGGCTCACGCGGCGCGTCACGCGCCTGTCGGAGGCCGTCGGCGCAGCCGGCGCGCTCAACCAGACCATCCCCGTCATCGGCACGGACGAGCTCGCGCGCCTGGCCGCGAGCGTCAACACCATGCGCGACACGATCCTGGAGCGCACGCGCAACGAGCAGACCGCCTGGCAGGCCAACAGCGACCTCATCACCGCCATGTCGCACGACATCCGCAACCCCCTCACGTCGCTCATCGGCTATCTTGACCTGCTCGAGATGAGCCAGGACCGGCTGCCGGAGGACCTGCGCAACTACGTGCTCGCCAGCCGGGACAAGGCCTATCAGCTCAAGGACCTGACGGGGGAGATGTTCCGGTATTTCCTCGTGTTCAGCCGCGGCGAACAGGAGACGCACCCCGAGCCCTACGACGCGCAGATCCTCTGCGCGCAGCTGCTCGGCGAGTGCGCGGCCGAGCTGCGCAGCCGGGGCTTTGACGTCAATCTCCTGCCGCTGACCACGCCCTGCACCGTCACGACCGACGTGCAGATGCTCAAGCGCGTGACGGATAACCTGCTCTCGAACATCGAAAAATACGCCGACCCCGCCGCGCGGCTGACCATTCTGGCCGAGCGCGAGGGCGAGCGGCTGCACGTCTGCTTTGCCAACCGCGCGCGCCATGAGCTTGCGCGCGTCGAGAGCAACCACATCGGCCTGCGCACGTGCGAGGCGATCCTGCAGCTGCTCGGCGGCCAGTTTTTCACCCACCGCGTGGGTGATGATTTCTCGGCCGAGTTCGTTCTGCCGGTCACGCCGCCGGACGCGGAGACCTGAACGGTATACCTGTCCCCGGCTGCGGCCGGGGGCTTTTTTGCCGCAGGAAAATCGACCGGAATGTCCCTTGACCGTTTCCGGAATTTCGGATATGATAGAAAGATAACAACACGAAAGGAGGTGCGCGCGTGCGCAACGACTGGTTTGAGGACGACAACGAGATCCGCCTGCTGCGCCGCGGCAAGCGCCGGCTGCTCGACATCGTGTTTGGCCGCACGATGGTCATCACGCTGCTGCTCGTGCTGCAGATCGCCATCATGGTGCTCGGCGCGCACTATCTCGGCCGCTATTACCCCGCGCTGACGATCATTCTGCGTGTGCTGAGCGTCGCGGTTATCATCTACCTCGTCAACAAATCCGGCAGTGCGACGACGAAGATCACCTGGATCATCCTCGTCATGGCGCTGCCCGCGTTCGGCGTGCTGCTGTACCTGTTCGTGCAGCTCGATATCGGCCACCGCTACGCCAACCGCCGCGTGCAGGAGAGCATCCTCAGCACCGTGCAGTACGTCCCGCGCCAGACCGAGCTCATGGCCCGCCTGCGCACCGAGCTGCCCGAGGTGCACAACCTCGCCGAGTACACGCTGCGCTCCGGCGACTACCCCGTGTACGAAAACACCGCCGTGACCTACTACCCCATGGGGCAGGACAAGATCGGCGCGCTCATCGAGGCGCTGCAGTCGGCCGAGCACTTCATCTTCCTCGAGTATTTCATCATCGAGGAGGGCGACGTCTGGGGCCGCATCCTGAAAATTCTGGAGGAAAAGGTGCGTGCCGGCGTCGAGGTGCGCGTGCTCTATGACGGTACGTGCACGTTCTACCGCCTGCCCTACGGTTACCCCAAGCGCATGGAGGCGCTCGGCATCCGCTGCAAGATGTTCGCGCCGCTGCGCCCGCTCGTGAGCACGTATTACAACAACCGCGACCACCGCAAGATCGCCGTCATCGACGGGCGCGTCGGCTTCACCGGCGGCGTGAACCTCGCCGATGAGTATGCCAATCTCGTGAGCGTCTACGGCGTGTGGAAGGACACGGCCGTGCGCCTCGAGGGCGAGGCCGTGCGCTCGCTCACGCTCATGTTCCTGCAGATGTGGGGCATGGACGAGCGCGAGCCGGATACCGACTCCTACGGCCGCTATCTCAATGTGCCCCTGCGCCCGCTGCCGGGCGCGGGCGGCTATGTCCTGCCGTATGCCGACAGCCCGCTCGACGACGAGCGCGTGGGCGAGTGCGTGTATCTCGACATTCTCAACCACGCCGAGCGCTATGTGCGCATCATGACGCCGTACCTCATCCTTGACGAGACGATGGTCATGGCGCTCACGTTCGCGGCCAAGCGCGGCGTGGACGTGGAGCTCATTTTGCCGCACGTGCCGGATAAGAAGTTCGCCTTCGCCCTCGCCAAGGGGCACTACCGCGAGCTGCTCGACGCCGGGGTGAAGATCTACGAGTACACGCCCGGCTTCGTGCACGCGAAGGTGTTCGTCAGTGACGACCGCAAGGCCGTCGTCGGCACGATCAATCTCGATTACCGCAGCCTGTACCTGCACTTTGAGGACGCGGTGTATCTCTATGACTGTCCGTGTATCAAAGACATCGTGGCGGATTACGACGCCACGCGCGCCCAGTCGCAGATCGTCACGCACGGCGACCTTGCGTGCATCCCGCTGCACACGCGCATCGCGGCCGCGCTGCTCAAGCTCGTTGCGCCGCTGATGTAACCGTTTTTTTGAGAAAGGGGAACCCATTATGTCGAAATGTTATCTGCTGTTTGCCGAGGGACTCGAGGAGTGCGAGGGCCTCATCACGCTGGATATTCTCCGCCGCGCCGGGCTGGAGACGTACACGGTGTCCGTTCAGGACGCACACACCGTCGTCGGTGCGCACGGCGTGCCCATCACGTGCGACCGCACGCTGCCGGAGCTGCTGGCTGCGCCGCCGGAGCTTGTTGTGCTCCCGGGCGGCATGCCCGGCACGACGAATCTGGCCAAAAGCCCGGCCGTGGAGACGCTCGTGCGCCGCACGCTCGAGCACGGCGGCCGCGTGGCCGCCATCTGCGCCGCGCCGAGCGTGCTCGCGCAGTACGGCCTGCTTGCAGGCCGCCGCGCCACGTGCTACCCCGGCTTTGAGAGCCGGTGCACCGGCGCGCACATGGTCGATGCCGACGTCGTCACCGACGGGCCGGTCACGACCGGCCGCGCCCTCGGCGCGGCGATCCCGTTCGCGCTCGAGCTCGTGCGCCTGCTCACCGACGAGCAGACCGCCGCGCGCACGGCCGAGGAGATCGTCTGGCGCACGTGACGGTTGACAACGCGCGCGCACGTGCGTAAAATAGACAGGATAAAACCATTGTGAGGTCGCCGCCATGGACGAACTGAAGCTCATCTTCGCCAGCAACCTGATCCGCCTGCGCACGGCCGCGGGCATGACGCAGGCCGAGCTGGGCGAACAATTGAATTATTCGGACAAGTCGATCTCCAAGTGGGAGCGCGGCGAGGCCATTCCCGACGCGGCGGTGCTCAAGCGCATGAGCGAGATCTTCGGCGTCACGGTCGATTACCTGCTCAACGAGCATGATGCGTGGCAGCCCGGACCCGAGCCCAGTGTGTGCGACCGCAGCCATCATGCCATCATCCTGGTCGCCCTCATGGGCATCGTCACGCTGGCGGTGCTGGTGTTTGTGGTGCTGTGGCTGTGGCTGGGCAAGGTGGAGTGGGTCGTGTTTCCCTGCTTCGTGCCGGCGGCGGTCATCACGTATCTCGTGCTCAACAGCGTGTTTTTCGGCGGGCGGGGCAATTTGTATGTGGTGCTTGGTCTTGTGGCGAGCATTTTTCTCGTCGGCTACCTTGTGCTGCTGCGCTTCGGGATGAATTTCTGGCAGCTGTTCCTCATCCTCATCCCGGCCGAGGCCGTCGTGTATTTCAGCTTCAACATCCGCGCAAAGCATTGATATTGCAGACATTCTATGATTTGTAGAGTGCGTCTTTCGGGGCGTAGAACAGGGCAGGGCCGTGTTCTACGCCCCGATTCCATTTTGTAGGTTGCGCAATGCCCCCCGCTGCGGGTATGATACCTGCGTATTGTGAAGGAACAAAGTCTGCCCGCCCGGCGGGCAAATCGAAGGATGCAAAGGAGACCGACAACTATGGCCGATTTCGTACTGAGCTGCTGCTCCACCGCCGACCTGACCAAGGAGCATTTCCAGCAGCGTGACATTTCGTATATCTGCTTCCACTATGCGCTCGACGGCGTGGACTACCCGGACGATCTGGGCGAGTCGATGCCGTTCGACAAGTTTTACGCCGCCATGGCAAACGGCGCCGAGACGCGCACCTCGCAGGTGAACATCTCGGAGTTCGTGGACTACTTCACCCCGTTTCTCGAGCAGGGCAAGGACATTCTGCACGTCTGCCTGTCCTCGGGCCTGTCCGGCGTGTCGAACTCGGCGGAGAACGCCGCGCGCATCGTCCGCGAGCGCTACCCCGACCGGAAGATCTACATCGTTGACTCGCTCGGCGCGTCCTCGGGCTACGGCCTGCTGATGGATAAGCTCGCCGACCTGCGCGACGAGGGCATGTCCATCGACGCCGTGCGCGACTGGGCCGAGGCGCATAAGCTCGAGCTGCACCACTGGTTCTTCTCCACGGACCTGACGTTCTATGTCAAGGGCGGCCGCATCTCCAAGGTGGCCGGCGTGTTCGGCGGCCTGCTGGACATCTGCCCGCTGCTGAACATGGATAACCTCGGCCGGCTCATCCCGCGCTCCAAGATCCGCGGCAAAAAGCGCGTCATGAAAGAGATCGTCGCCCGCATGGAAGAGCACGCGCAGGGCGGGCTGGACTACTCCGGCAAGTGCTACATCTCCAATTCGGCGTGCTATGACGACGCGCGCGCCGTGGCCGACGCCATCGAGCAGAAGTTCCCGAAGCTCAACGGCAAGGTCGAGATCTACAGCGTCGGCACCACCATTGGCAGCCATACCGGTCCGGGCACCGTGGCCCTGTTCTTCTGGGGCGACGAGCGCAAGGACTGATTGGTCGATAATCCCCCTTATCTTATTTTCCCATCCCAAGCAAGATCCCCTGACCGTTCGGTCAGGGGATCTTGTCGTATAGGGAGCGGAGTTTACGGCGCCGCCCGGTCAGATCTTCGGCACGGGCGTCGGGCGGGCGTCGTCCCAGACGGTCTTGGTGTCGAACAGGTCGTCGAGCAGATTCGGCTGGTAGTACATCCGGTAGCCGTCGATGTTGCGCCGGCCCTGACGGACATACCCGTCGTGGATCTGCACCCAGTATTTGGCCGAGTCCACGTTGCAGAAATAGCGGAAGCCCAGACCGTAGAGCGTGTCAAACTTCGCGCCCTTGTAGGCCTCGACGCCGGCAATGTCGCTGCCGAAGGGGTAGAGCAGCACGTCGGTCTCGCCGATGACGGCCGCGATCTGATCGTTCCACTTCTGCGCGTCGCCGGCCAGACGCTCGGGCGAAATGTCGCCGTAGGTCAGGTGGCCGTAGCTGTGGCTCGCGATTGTGTAGCCCTCGGCGCGCAGCGCGTCGGCCACTTCGCGCGCATCTTTGCACGCCTGCGCGAAGGCCTCGTCGCCGAGCTTTGCCTTGTAGTCGCTGCTGATGCGGTAGCCGAACGCGCCCTGATACCCGGTCACGGCGATGATCGCGCGCGCGCCGCGGTAGGAAAAGTCGGGGTGCTGCTCCAGAAAGTCGTCCAGCAGCGGCACGAGATCGTAGCTGCCGTAGCACGTCTGGCCGTCGGCGTCCACGTACTCGCACGTGAGCTTGCCGTCCCGCACCAGCAGGCGGGAGGCAAAGCCGTCGCCGCCCTTGTCGGGCTTGCCGTCGCCGTCGCTGTCGGTCATGTATTCGTAGTAGCACACGTCGTCCTGCGACATGACGATGGGCGTTTTCCCGGCGGGGAGGTAAATGTCGCCCGCGACGTACTTCGTCGAGCCGTCGGCCTGCTGCTGCGGCCCGGCGACGTCGTGAATGTCCACGAGCACGAAGCCCCGCTCGTACAGGCTCTGCAGCACGGCGTTGAATTCTTTGATCGTGACCATGAACTGGTTGTAGCCGCCCTGCTCGGGGTCGCCGTCAAAGGCGCGGGCAGTGTCTGCGATGAGCGTGTGGAAAAAGACGTGCGGAATGGTCGTCGGGTCGGCCCAGCGGACGGCCTGCGCCTTCTGCGCCTCGAAATTGGCCTTGGCCTGCTGCAGCTCCGGCGCGCTCTCCCACCCGGCAAAGCCCGTCACGGCGGCGATGGCCTTGTCGTAATCATACTGCGCGGCGAGATGCTTCGCCTCCGCGAGCACGGTGTCCTGCTCCGTGACCTGCGCGGTGGGCGTGACCTGCGCGGCGGGCGTGACCTGCGCGGCGGGGTCGTCCTTGGGCGCGCGGTTATGCCGGCTCACGAGCACGAGCACCAGCACGGCTGCCAGCACGATCACGACCAGCACGGCCGCGAACACCAGCATCGACTGGTTCGGGCCGCGGCGCTGCGGCGCGCGGCGGTTGACCGGGCGCTGCGCTGCGGCGTCCGGCTTCGGTGTGCGCTCGCCACTGTCGGGCCGCGGAGTGCGGCGGGGGTCGGTTGTCTGCATACGAAGTCACCTCCGGGAGACCGTTCGGTTTCCGAAAATCTGTTAATTACTGCCTCTACTATACGCGAACCGGCGCGGATTTTGCAAGCATGCGCGAAAAATTCAGAATTGTTAAGAAACGCGCCCGGCCGGTTGTCAGCCGGCGGGCGTGATGTCCTTGAGCGTGCCGCTGTTCGTGATCTGGCTGTAGGAGAACGACAGGTGGAACGTGCCGTCCGGCTGCGCGGCCACGGTGGCAAGCTGATCGGCCGAGCAGGTGACGTGCACGGTCGTGCCGGCCCGCGTCACGGTCAGCAGACCGCCGTCGTCGGTCGCGGCGTATTGATCGATGGTGTAGTCCCCGGTGCCGGACACGCGGTTCATCCCCACGAAGCCGCCGTAGGTCAGCAGACCCAGAATGGCGACGATGACGATGATGCGGATAACGGTGATGACGGTTTTCTTCATGCGCACACCCCCTTTCCTGCCAGTGTAACAGGCCGGGCGGCGTTTGGCAAGTACCCGTTGCGAATTCCGCTTTACAAGACACGATGTCTGGCATATACTATTCTATACTGGGCGGGTAGCACCCTGCGCCGCCCGACGAGAGAATCCGAGAAAAGAGAGAAAAAGAGAAAAATGAATCTGTCCGTTGTTTTTGCCAAGATGGCCATGCTGGTTCTCATCATGCTTCTTGGCTACCTTTGTGCGCGCATCGGCATCACGGGGCCGGAGTTTAATCAGCGCGTCACGCCGCTTGTGATGAACGTCCTGCTCACGGCGACGATCCTCAACTCCGTGCTGAGCGTGCCGGATTTCACCGGCCGCGACATTGTGGATTATGTCCTCGTGATGACGGCGGCGACCGTTTTGCAGATCGCCGTGGCGTGGTTTCTGCCGCGGCTGCTGCGCACGCGCAGCGAGGACGTGGGCGCGGCCCGGCTCGTGACGGCGTTCGGCAACGTGGGCTTTGTGGGCCTGCCCGTCGTCGCGGCGATCTTTGGCGACGAGATGGTCTTTTTTGCGTCTCTGGCGAACATCCCGTTCAACCTCGCGCTCTATTCCATCGGCGCGGCGCAGCTCTCGGGCACGGCCGGCGCGCGCTTCGACTGGCGCAAGGTGCTCAATATGCCCGTCATCGCGACGCTGCTGTCGGTCGTGTTGCTGCTCTCGCGCATCCATGTGCCCGCCGTCATCGCCGATACGATCTCCTCGCTCGCGGGCGCGACCATCCCGCTGTCGATGCTCATCATCGGCACGTCGCTCGGCGCCA
Organism: uncultured Oscillospiraceae bacterium; assembly: GCA_934589185.1. Classification (GTDB taxonomy): domain Bacteria; phylum Bacillota; class Clostridia; order Oscillospirales; family Oscillospiraceae; genus CAG-103. The sequence continues at coordinate 16,644 of CAKTNQ010000027.1, forward strand.
TCTCCGTGCGCGCCGCCCTGGCCGACTGGCGGGTCTATGCCGTGTCGGCGGCGCGGCTGCTTGTGTGCCCGCTGCTGACGTGGCTGGTGCTGCGGCCGTTCGTCGGCGGCGCGCTGCTCGGCATCCCGGTGCTGCTCGCGGCGTGCCCGTCGGCCATGGTCGTCACGGCGCTGTGCCTGCAGTACGGTCGGTCGGATGCGTTCGCGTCCAAGTGCATTTTTCTCAACACGATCCTGTCCGCCGTGACGATCCCGCTGCTGATCTGGCTGCTGTTCTGACCGGCGCGCGGCATCGCATGACCGTACCGCGCCCCTAGCTTTCTCCTTGAGGAGAAGGCTTTCAAATCGCCCCCATCCCCGCATATCCCAGATCGGAGGTTTCCCCATGATCGACCCTTTGATGTTCATTGCCCTGCTGCCGGCCGTCGTGCTGGTGGTGTATATCTGCCGCAAGGACCGCACGGACAAGGAGCCGCCGGCGCTGCTGGTTAAGCTCCTCGGCTTCGGCGCGCTCTCGTGCCTGCCGGCCATCGTGGTCGAGCTCATCCTCAGCGCCGTCATCGAGCGGCTGAACGTGCGCAGTGTCTACCTCGGCTATTTCCTTGAGGCATTCGTCGTCGCGGGCCTGACGGAGGAGACGTGCAAGTTCCTCTTCCTGCGCACGACGTGGCGCAATCCGGCGTTCGACTATCAGTTTGACGCCATCGTCTACGCCGTCATGGTCGCGCTCGGTTTCGCCGCGTTCGAGAACGTGAAGTATGTCTATAGCTACGGCTTTGCCACCGGCCTCGTGCGCGCGGTCACGGCCGTGCCCGGCCACGCGATCTTCGGCGTGTTCATGGGCTATTTTTACGGCTACGCCAAACTCTCCGACTACTGGGGGCGCGGCGAGGACCGGAAGGCCTACCTCGCGCTGAGCGTCGTCGTGCCGGTGCTGCTGCACGGGTGCTACGATTTTCTGGCCTTCGCGCAGGAGAGCGACAGCCGCTTCACGCTGCTGTTTTATGCGTATCTCATCGCGCTGTACGTGTTTGGCATCCGGCGCGTGAACCGCTCGGCGCGCGATGACCGCCGCGTCACGCGCGAGACGGTGTTTGACTATTTCCGCCGCATGCAGTACCCCATGCCGCCGCAGTACCGCGACCGGAACGACGACTTCTGGCGCTGAACGCGGGCGTTCGATTCGCACACATTTAAAATTCCGCCGCCCCTGTCTGACCTGACAGGGGCGGTTTTGCGATCATTCTGCGTCCAAAAACTGCCGGAACGCCGTCGGCAGCGAGATCTCCTCGCGCAGCTCGTCGGGCGTGGCCCAGTGGTAGCGCGGCGGCATGGCCGAGCACTCGAGCGTGTAGCAGCGCATCGTCCAGACGATGTGCGTGAAGATGTGCCTGCCGTCGCGCGCACTGCGCAGCCGCACATCGCCGAGGCCCTGCCCGCTGGCGTAATCGCCCGCCTGCCGCTCGTCGAGCAGGCCCGGCGTGTTCGGCAGCTGCCAGAGCCCGGCGAGCAGGCCGCTGTCCGGCCGCCGCTCGACGGCCAGCCGGTCGCCGCAGCGCAGGCAGAACACCGTGTAGTCCTCGGCGCGCTTGGCGCGCTTCGGCGCCTTGACCGGCAGGGCGGCCGCCGTGCCGTGCGCGCGGGCGAGACACAGCGCAGCGATCGGGCAGGCCTCGCACTGCGGCGCGCGGTTCGGGCCGCAGACGGTCGCGCCGAGCTCCATGAGCGCCTGCGTAAAGTCGCCGCAGTGCCCGGCGGGGTAGCACGCGCTCAGCGCCGCGGTGAGCGCGGCCTTGTGCGCGGCATTGTCGATGGGCGTCGCGTCGTCGAGCACGCGCGCGCACACGCGCAGCACGTTGCCGTCCACGGCGGCGGCCGGGCG
>CAKTNQ010000028.1:0-16160 GCA_934589185.1 uncultured Oscillospiraceae bacterium
TTCCCGAAAAAAGGGCGTGAAAGTTGCGCCATTGTGTGCTATACTCCTAATGTTACAGGAAAGGACGGAAAAGAGCCATGCATTATGTCGTGATGGATCTGGAATGGAATCAGGCGATGAGTTCCAAATCCTCCGTATTCAACAAGCTGCCCATTCACCTGCGCGGCGAGATCATCGAGATCGGCGCGGTGAAGCTCAACGAGGACATGACCCCCGGCAAAGAATTTCAGATCGATGTCAAGCCCATGTACTTCAAGCGCATGCACTACAAGGTCAAGAAGCTCACCGGCTTCGACCGCGAGCGTCTGGCCGCCGGCGTGAGTTTTCCGGAGGCGCTGGCGCAGTTTCGCGCCTGGTGCGGTGACGATGTGACGTTCCTCACCTGGGGCTGCGACGATCAGGGCATCCTCGAGCAGAACATCATCATCCACGATCTGGACTGGGACTGGATCGCCGGCTGGATCAACCTCCAGCTCATCTACAACCTCCAGACCGACGGCGACCGCAACCAGAAATCGCTCGCCACGGCGATGGAGCACTTCGCCATCGAGCAGACGCGCATCGCGCACGACGCGCTCGGCGACGCGTACAACACTGCACTCGTGTGCACGCACCTGAACATGGAGAAGGGGCTGGCGGATTATCACGATGCCGCGCAGAAGCTCACGACCCGGCTGCCGAAGGAGCACCACGGCGAGAATAACGGCCCTGACCCGATCGAGCACGTGGCGTCGGAGTCCTACGCCACGAAGTCGGAGCTTTTCGGCGACGCCGCGTTCGTCACCCCCTGCTGCCCGCTGTGCAGCGGCGAGGTGCGCTACAGCAAGTGGGTCAATCAGGGCGACCAGCGCTATATGACGCTCGGTGAGTGTCCGACGGACGGCAAACTGCTCGTGCGGCTGAAGTTCCGCAAGGCGGACGACTGCACCTGGAGCGCCACACGCCTGACCTATCAGGCGACGGACAGCATGGAGAGCTTCTACAAGGCCAAGGCGGCGCAGCCGCGCAAGCGCGGCCGCGGCAAATCCCGCCGCCGGCCGGCCAAGACCGCGCTGTCAGCCCCACAATGAACCGAAAACGCAGACCCGCGGCCCCGGTACTCAGTACCGGGGCCGCGGGTTTTGTATGTCCTTACGCGTGCTGGGTCTGCGCTTCGAAATAGGCGCGGGTCGTGTCCGCGTCGTAGAGGATGCGGGCCTTGAGCTCGTCGACAGAGGCAAACTTCTGCTCCGGGCGCAGGAACTTGTAAAACTCCAGCCGCACCTGACGGTTGTAGAGGTTGCCATGGTAGTCGAGGATGAAGCTCTCGACGCTCACGCGCTGGCCGCCGCTGACCGTCGGCCGCACGCCGACATTCGTGACGGCGTAATGCTCGCTGCCGTCGTCGAGATACACCTTTGCGGCGTACACGCCGTGGCGCGGCACGAGCACCCCGTCCGGAAACTGCATGTTGATCGTGGGCGTGCCCATCTTCGTGCCAAGGCGGTAGCCATAGTGCACCGTGTCCGACAGGGTATGCGGATGGCCGAGGAAGGCGTTGGCGCGCTCGACCTCGCCGTTTTCAAGCAACTCGCGGATGTAAGTAGAGCTGACGACGCGGCCGTCGAGCGTGACGGCGGGAATAACGTCGCAGCCAAGGCCGCGCTCAGCGCAGTAGGCGGCGAGCTTTTCCGCCGTGCCCTCGCCCCGCCAGCCAAAGCTGAAGTCGTGCCCGACGACGAACGCCGCCGCGTCCATCTCGTCGACAAGCGTCTGGATGAACGTCTGCCACGGCATCTGCATGACCGTGCGGTCAAAGTGGATAAAGACCACGCTCTCGATGCCGAACAGGCGGCGGATGAGCTCCTCGCGGCCGTGGGCGCTGTTGATGAGCGGGACCTCCGTGCCGAACACGAGCGTGTCCGGGTGCACGTCAAAGCTCATGACCGTGGGGATGGCCCCCATCTCCCCGGCACGTGCGACCGTGCGGCGCATGAGCGCGGCATGGCCGATATGGATCCCGTCAAAAAAGCCCAGGGCAATGACACGTTTCTGGTTTTCCATACGTCAAGAAACCTCGAAAAAACTTTTGATCGTGACGGCCGTGCCGTCCGTGGCCTGCGCCAGCAGGAGAAACTCCCCCGACGCAGCATAGATGCGGTAAGTCCCGTCCGGTAAGCTGAGCGCGAACGGATTGCCGCAGCGGGCAAGGCGCTCCGCCTTCGCGTCTACGGTGACCTGCGGCGCGTCCGGCCAGAGGCTGTCCACCGGCAGGAGCAGGCGCTGCGCCGCCTCGCGCGGCAGCGCACGCAGTTCGTCCATGGTGTGCGCATCCTCCACGCGATACCCGCCGACCGCCGTCCGGCGCAGGGCGCTCATCACGCCGCCGCAGCCGAGGGCCGCGCCGATATCGTGGCAGAGGGTGCGGATGTAGGTGCCCTTCGAGCAGTGGACGCGCAGAACATAGTCCCCGTCCGCCTCACCGAGCACGGTCAGCTCCTCGATCGTGATCGGTCGCGCTTCGCGCGCGACCTCGCCGCCGCGGCGGGCGATCTCATAGAGCTTCTTCCCGTCGACCTTGAGGGCCGAATACATTGGCGGCACCTGCAGGATGTCCCCGCGAAACTGCGGCAGCACCGCCTCCAGCTCCGTGCGGGTGACGCGCCGGTCGCAGCGGCTGAGCACCGTGCCGGTCGTGTCCTGCGTGTCGGTCGTGAGGCCGAGGCGCAGGCGCGCCTCATAGCATTTGCTATGATTTTCGGAAAACGACACCGCGCGCGTCGCGCGGCCGGCGAACACGACCAGCAGGCCGGTCGCCATCGGATCGAGCGTGCCGGAATGGCCCATGCGCCGCTCGCCGAGCACGCCGCGGAGCTTGGCCACGACGTCGTGGCTCGTCCAGTCCGCGGGTTTATCGACCAGCAGGATCCCGTTCATGCGGGCCACACCTGATCGATGGCTGCAAGGATTTTTTCCACGGCCGTCTCCGTATCGCACGCCAGCGTGCAGCCGGAAGCCATCTTGTGGCCGCCGCCGCCGTAGACCGCGCAGATGGCACACGAATCCACCTCGGGGTTCGAGCGCACGGAGATCTTGCTGCGGCCGTCGCACAGCTCGCGGATCGTGACGCTCACGACCACGCCCTCCGCCCGACCGGGCAGACCGGCAATGTCGTCGCAGTCGTCCTCCGTCGCGTGTACGCCGTCGATCAGTGCACGCGTGACGACCGCGATGGCGACCTGACCGCCGCGGAAAAAGCGCATGCCGGAATAGATCTGCCCCACGAGCGCCATGCGCGCGCGGGAGATCTTGCGGAAAAAGTCCATGCTGATCTTGCGGTTATCGGCGCCGAGCTCCAGCAGCCGCGCCGCCGCGCGCAGGGTGGCGGCGTTCGTGTTCGCGTACTGGAAGCAGCCGGTGTCCGTCGTGACGGCGATGTACAGAAGGTTTGCCTCCTGCTCCGTGACACTGCCGGTCAGCAGCTCGATCACATCAAGCACCGCCTCGCCGCAGGCGGACTTTTCCGCGTGCAGGAGCGTGGCCCCGGCGTACAGCGCGTTCGACGGATGGTGGTCGATGCACAGATCGACCGCGCCGGAAAAGCCCTGCGGAAACAGGTCCGGCGTCGCGATATCGACCGCGACCACGCACGCGGGCGCAAAATCCGCAGGCGCAAAAAACTGCGCCACATACGCCAGATAGCGCGCCGTCGTCTCCGGATTGGGGAACAGGTACGCCGTCTTGCCCATGCGGCGCAGCGCGCTGCAAAGCGCCGCACCGCTCCCGAGCGTGTCACCGTCCGGGCGCAGGTGCGACAGGATCAGAATCGCGTCGCGGTCGCGCAGCGCCGCGGCAAACTCCCGATCATTCATACTTCAAGCCTCTCTTCCGGCGTCCTTGTCGTGCAGCTGCTCGATCAGGGCGCTGATGTGCGCGCCCTCCTCGATCGAGTGGTCGATCTCGAACACCAGTTCCGGGGTGTAGCGCAGGTCCAGCACGGTGCCCAACTCATGGCGCAGCCAGCCGGAGGCCGAACGCAGCCCCTTTTTGAATTCCTTCTCGTTTTCCATGCCGAGCACGGAAAGCCAGATTTTTGAATAGCGCAGGTCGCCCGTCGTCTCGACGCGGGTGACGCTGATCATTCCCTGCTGCACCCGGGGGTCTTTGACCTGGGTGAGCAGGTTTGCCAGCACGCGCTGGATATCATCATTCGTTCTTGCCAGTTTATTGGAAGCCATAGGAAACTCCTTTTACTGCTTGATCTCCTCCATGACGAACACTTCGATCACGTCGCCGACCTTGACGTCGTTGTACTTATCGACCTGCAGGCCGCACTCGTAGCCGGCGGCGACTTCCTTAACGTCGTCCTTGAAGCGGCGCAGAGACGCGAGGTCGCCCTCGAACACGACGATGTTGTCGCGCACGACGCGGACCTTGCTGTTGCGCACGATCTTGCCGTCGGTGACGTAGCCGCCGCAGACGGTGCCGACCTTGGAGACCTTGAAGGTCTGGCGGATCTCGACGTGGCCGATGATCTGCTCCTGGAACTTCGGAGCGAGCATGCCCTTCATGGCAGCCTCGATCTCGTTGATGCAGTCGTAGATGACGCGGTACATGCGGATCTCCACATTGCTGCGGGCAGCGTTGTCGCGCGCGGCCGCGTCCGGACGGACGTTGAAGCCAACGATGATCGCGTTCGACGTGGCGGCGAGCATAACGTCGGACTCGTTGATGGCGCCGACGCCGGAGTGGATGACCTGCACACGCACTTCCTCGTTCGAGAGCTTCTCGAGCGAGGACTTGACGGCCTCGGCGCTGCCCTGCACGTCGGCCTTGACGATGATGTTGAAGTCCTTCATCTCGCCCTGCTGGATGCGGGAGAACAGATCGTCGAGCGAAACCTTCTTGCTGCCGGCGTTGGCAGCGTCCTTCTTCTGCTGCTTGCGCTGCTCCACGAGCTCGCGCGCCATGCGCTCGTCGGCGACGGCGTTGAACGTGTCGCCCGCGCTCGGCACCTCGGACATGCCGGCGATCTCGACCGGGATGGACGGGCCGGCCTTCGTCACGCGCTGACCCTTATCGTTGGTCATCGTGCGCACACGGCCGACGGCCGTACCGGCGATGATGATGTCGCCCTGATTGAGCGTGCCGTTCTGCACGAGCACGGTCATGATCGGGCCGCGGCCCTTATCCATGCGGGCCTCGATGACCGTGCCGCGGGCGGCGCGGTTCGGATTGGCCTTGAGCTCCAGAATTTCAGCGAGCAGGACGAGGTTTTCGAGCAGTTTGTCCACGCCCTCGCCGGTCTTGGCCGAGATCGGGCAGACGATCGTCTCGCCGCCCCACTCTTCGGGCACGAGGCCGTACTCCGTGAGCTGCTGCTTGATGCGGTCAGGATTCGCGCCGTGGACGTCCATCTTGTTGATGGCCACGACCAGCGGGACGCCGGCGGCCTTGGCGTGGTTGATGGACTCGACCGTCTGCGGCATGATGCCGTCATCGGCCGCGACGACGAGGATGGCGATGTCCGTGACCATGGCGCCGCGGGCGCGCATGGACGTGAACGCCTCATGGCCCGGGGTGTCGAGGAAGGTGACGGGCTTGCCGTCGACCATGACACGGTAAGCGCCGATGTGCTGCGTGATGCCGCCGGCCTCGCCGGCCGCGACGTTCGTGCGGCGGATGCGGTCGAGCAGGCTGGTCTTGCCGTGGTCGACGTGGCCCATGACCACCACGACCGGAGCGCGCGGGACGAGTTCGTCCTCGCTGTCCTCGCGGTCGTCGATCAGGCGCTCTTCGACCGTCACGATGACCTCGTGCTCGACCTTGCAGCCGAGCTCCATGGCCACGAGCGCGGCGGTGTCGTAATCAATGGTATCGGATAGCGACGCCATGACGCCCATCTTCACGAGACGGCGCACGACCTCGGCGCCGGTCTTTTTCATGCGGGATGCGAGCTCGCCGACGGAGATCGTATCCGGGATCTGCACCTTGAGCTGCTGCTTTTTCGCGATCTCGAGCTGCAGCTTCTGCATCTTGTCGCGCTCCTCCTGACGGCGCTTGGCGCCGGCGGCGGGGTTCTGCGGACGCTGACGGTTGCGGTTCTGGATCTTCTGCTTGCCGCCGCGCTTGTTCTGCGCGCGCTCGGGCACGAGATCGTCCAGGCGCTGGTCGTACTTGGACAGATTCGTCGTCGCGCCGCGGGTATCGACGACGCGGCGCTCGGCCACCTGACGCGGCTGGTGCGGCTTGTCGTCCTTTTTGGGCTTCGGCTGCTGCGGCTGGGATGCCTGCTGCGGCTGCTTTGCGGGCGCGGCCTCGGCTTTCGGCGCTTCGGCCTGCGCGGCCGGGGCTGCCTGCGGCTTGGCCTTCGGCTGGTCCGGCACTTTGTAGAGCTCCTCCAGGCTGGCCGCCTGATGGTGCTGCGTGAGATACTCAAAGATGTCGTTGAGCTCGTCGTCCTCCAGCACCTGCATATGATTTTTCGGAGTGGTGGCATAATCCGTCAGGATCTGCGTGATCTCCTTCGAGGTCATGCCGAAATCCTTCGCCACCTCATGCACTCTGTATTTAATCAATCCGCTCATACTTGTTTCCTCCTCTTGCCGTTGCGCCCGCCGCGTATCTGCGCCGTGCCCGTGTCTGTTCTCGTCTGTGCGGCAAGCTCTGCCGCCGTGTTGCTGTATTGCTCCGGATCCGCCTGCGCCAGCGCAGACACAAAGGCCTTCGCCAGACCCGGATCGGTGACCGCCGCGATGGCGCAGCCGGTCTTGCCGAGCCGGTCGGACAGCGCCTGCTTCGTGTACGGCAGGCGCAGCAGCGGCGCCTGCGCCGCATGGGCAAAGCCCTCGGCGCGCTTGCGCGCATTGTCCGATGCGTCCTGCGCCAGCAGCAGCAGACACGCCTTGCCGGCGCGCGCCGCCGCTCCGGCGTCATGCTCCCCGAGCGCGATGCGCCCGGCCTTGCGCATGAGGCCGAGATAGTTGGCTGCTTTATCCGTCGCCGAGCACCTCCAGTTCCGCTGTGAGCTGCTCATAGATCTCCGCCGGGATGGGCACGTCGAACGCGCGCTCGAGCGCGCGGTTCTTCTGCGCCTTTTTCAGGCACGCGGCCTTCGGGCACAGATACGCGCCGCGGCCCGCCGCCTTGCCGCGCGCATCGAGCGAGATGGCTCCGTCGGGCGCGCGCACCACCCGGATGAGCTCCGGCTTGGGCTTCTTTTCACGGCAGCCGACGCACTGCCGCTGGGGAATGGACTTGGGCATAGGTGACTGCCTCCTTTCGGTTTACGCCTCGCTCTCCGGCTTGATGTCGATCTTATAGCCGGTGAGCTTCGCGGCCAGGCGGGCGTTCTGCCCTTCCTTGCCGATGGCGAGCGAGAGCTGGTTATCCGGCACGATGACGCGGCAGCTCTTGCCCTCGTCGAGCAGGGTCACTTCCAGCACCTCGGACGGCGCCAGCGCGGCCGCGATGAATTCCTCCGGCACCTCGCTGTACTTGACGATGTCAATCTTCTCGCCGCCGAGCTCATTGACGACGCTCGCGACACGGCCGCCCTTCGGGCCGACGCAGGCACCGATCGGGTCGATGACCGGATCCTCCGCCCAGACGGCCATCTTCGTGCGGCTGCCGGCCTCACGGGCGATGGACTTGATCTCGACCGTGCCGTCGAAGATCTCCGGCACCTCGAGCTCGAACAGGCGCTTGACCAGGCCCGGATGCGTCCGGCTGATGAGCACCTGCGGGCCGCGCGTGCTGTTGCGCACCTCGACCACGTAGACCTTGATGCGGTCGCCCTCATGCAGCACCTCGCCGCGGATGCACTCCGCCGGGGCGAGCATGGCCTCGGTATAGTCCGAGTTGGAGCTGATCTTCAAAAACGCGCAGCCGGTGCGCGGGTCGATCTTATTGACGACGCCGGTGAGGATCTCATGCTCCTTGGAATTGAACTCCTCATAGATCATGCCGCGCTCCGCCTCGCGGATGCCCTGAATGATGACCTGCTTGGCTGCCTGCGCCGCGATGCGGCCGAACTGCTTGGTCTCGACCGGGACGCTGACCACGTCGCCGATCTTGGCGCGCTTGCTGATGCGGTGCGCCGCCTCCTCACTGATCTCGACATACGGGTCAATAACGCGCGCGACGACCGTTTTCTTGACGACCATCTCGATCTTCTTTTTGTCCTCGTCGAGAATGACCTCCACGTTGTCCTCACAGTCGGGCGTGTCCTTGCGGAACGCCGTCAGCATGGCCTGACGGATCTTCTCATACATATATTCGCGCGGAATACCTTTTTCTTTTTCGATATCTGCAACTGCGTCAAAAAATTCTGCGTTCATGGTCGAATTCCCTTTCCTTATATGGTCAGGTGCAGGCGCACCTGTGCGATGGCGGATTTTTGAAAGACACGGCGGGTCTTGCCGTCGGAGACGGTCACGTCCCCGTTGTCATACTGCTCGAGCGTGCCGATGTGCACCTTACTGCCGTCGACCGGCTGGTAGAGCCGCACCTCGACCTGTGCGCCGAGAAAGCGCGCGAAATCACTCGGGCGCTTGAGCTGCCGCTCCGCCCCCGCGGACGACACCTCGAAAATATAGCTGTCGGGAATGGGGTCAGCCTCGTCGAGGATCGGATCGAGCGCGCGGCTGAAATCCTCGCAGTCCTGGATCGACACACCGTCCGGCTTGTCGATATACACACGCAGGTAGCGGCTGCCCGCTTCCTTGACGTACTCCACGTCCCAGATCTCGCACCCCTGCTGCGCGGCCACAGGCTCGGCCAGCGCCAGGACGGCGTCTGTCAATTTACTCATAGATCACCATTCCATTTTCTGACACTTTGAAAGACCTCAAGAAAAAGAGTGGGCGGGTGCCCACTCTGTCAAATCCTGCTTCCTTCGTACGGCAATATCATACCATCCCGCGCCGGACAATGCAAGCCTTTTTTTGCGCTGCCGGGCGCTTACTGGTACAGTGCCACAAATTCCTCCAGGCAGAGGTTGTGCTCGGTCATGAACTGAGCCGCCGCGTCACCGACATAGCGCACGTGCCACGGCTCGTTGCGGCCGGTGATGCTGACCTTGTCCGACGGGTAGCGGATGACGAAGCCGTAGTCCGCGCAGTTGTCGGCCAGCCACGTCAGAAAGCGCGCGTTGACCGTGTCCACACTCAGCGAGGAATAATACTGGTCGACGATGTCCGCGCCGAGGCCGGTCTGATGGTCGCTCGTGCCGGGAGGCGCGGCGATGCGCGCGGCAGCCGTCTCGGCCTCGTCGCGGGTATCGCCCTTGCGCATGTTTTCGCTGACCTGATCCTCGTACTGCTGCTTCTGCGTGAGGTACGGGCGGTAGGCGCAGTAGATATACGGGCTCCAGCCGGCGTCCCGGGCCGCCTTGAGCAGTGCGTTGAGCGCATCGACGGCGCGGGAATCGAATGTGGACTGCGAGCCGCTGATCTTGCTCACGTCCGGAACATAGTCGCTGATATTATGCGCCTGACTCGCGATGAGATACTCCCAGGAGGAAATATCCACATCCGGCAGGTCGTCGTACTCTTTCGTGTCGGGCTTCGCCGTCGTCTGGATGTCCGGCGGGAGGATGAGATCCGTCGGCACGGCGGGCGCGGCGTTGCTGCGCGCCTCATTGACGCGCGAGAGGATGAGCATGGCGCACACGACGACCAGGACCGTCAGCGCCACCGACAGCCAGAGACGTTTGTTCTTCATGCAGATCCCTCCCGGACGAAAAAATGAAAAGCAGCTCACGTGAGCTGCTTTTCAGGATAGCATATTTTTCGCGTCCCGGCAAGTCCCCCGTCACAGATCGACCCGCTCGTAGTTTTTGGCCGCCTTCCGGTACGCCAGCCACGACAGCAGCGCAAACGCCGCCAGCCCCACGGCCAGCACCGGCAGCTGCCGCACCTGACCGGCCGCGTCGGTCGCGTCGAGATACGGCCCGACAACCGGGAAATGAGACAGCGCCTCGACGAGCACCATGAGCACCGTCATCGGGATGACCGCAAGCAGGAACGCCCGCCCGGCGCGGATGGCCGTCTTATAAAACACGGGCAAGAACACGATGTTGAACACGCCGTAGATCAGCAGCACGGAGCCGAAGAGCGCGACGTTTGCATCGATGCCGGCGAGGTTCGTGCCGTTGGGGTTGATGCGCGCGGAGAGAAACGCGAACGGCACCGCGATCACAAGCTCCGCCAGCTCCACCGCCACGACGAGCCAGGCGCGGGCGCGCACCTGGTCGCGCTTCGTGACCGGCAGCACGGCGCAGTAATAGACGTCCTTATTCTCGCGGCCGTTGAGGAACGTGAAGAAAATGCCGAGCAGGCCGTAGAAAAACACGACCGTGTATGGATAGTTCGGGATGATGAGCATGACGCCGAAGAGCGCGAACACGTACATCATCGGGTGCGCCGCGAGGCGCAGGTCCTTAGAGAAAATCTTCGCTGTCATAGCTTCTCCTTTCCACACGCACAAGAATGTCCTCGAGCGACATCTGCCCGTCGCCGAACTGCGCGCGATAGCGCGCGAGAAAACCGTCGCGCGTGTCGCTGCACAGGATCTGCCCGTCTTTGATCATCGTGATATGCGAGGCGCACTTTTCAAGGTCGGACGTGATGTGCGTCGAAAACAGGATGCTGCGCTCGCCGCTTTTGACCACGCCGCGAAACAGCTCCATGAGCTCGTCGCGCGACACGGGGTCGAGCCCGCTCGTCGGCTCGTCGAGGATGAGCAGGCGCGCATCGTGCGAGAGCGCAAGCGCGAGCATGTACTTCACGCGCATGCCGGACGAGAGCTGCGAGACCTTCTTCGTCTCATCAAGCGCGAACAGCTGCAGGTAGTGCCGGTATTTGTCCTCGTCCCAGCGGTCGTAAAACGTGCGCGTCACGTTCGTGATGCTGCGCAGCTTTTTGTTTGGGTAAAAGTCCACGCCGCCGAGCACCACGCCGAGCTGCTGCTTGCAGGCAGGCTCATTGGCGTAAAAATCCTGGCCGAACATGGTCACACGGCCGCTGTCCGGATGCACGAGGTTGAGCATGGACTTGATGGTCGTGCTCTTGCCGGCACCGTTGCGGCCGATGAAGCCCATGATGGTGCCCGGCGCCACCGCGAACGACACGTCGCGCAGCTGAAACGCCGGATAGGTCTTGCACAGGCCCTCCACTTCCAGAATGTTCACTCGCCGTCCCCCCTCTTCTTCAGCTCCCGCTCCAGCGCGGAGGCAAACACCTGCGTCTGCTCCTCAAGCACACCAGGCGCCGCCGCTTTTGCGCCGCTGTCAAACACTGCGCGCACGAACGAATCATAATAGCTGCTGCTCTGCAGCGCGATGCCGCGCTCACGGTCCGCCAGCAAGATGAGCGAATCCCCCGGCTCGAGGCCGAACATTGCGCGCACCTCCTTCGGGATCACGATCTGCCCCTTCGGGCCGATGCGCACCGTGGTCATGAATTTGTCCTGCATGGTCTCCATGCGATCTTCCTCCTGTAAGAATCGTATTACTTTTCTTACTTTGTACCACAAGTTGAACGAATTGTCAATCCGTTTTTGCGCTCTTTCGTGCAATATGGGTTATGTAAACCAAAATGGGCAAAAAACGATCCCCTGCCGGCTGGCAGGGGATCTGTTGCATATGAGATAACTTAGAGCGCCTCGACGTCCTTGATGAAAGCCTGGATGGCATCTTCCGGAACGAGCTTCTTGCTGCGAACGAGATTGACGATGTCGCCGACGGTCTTCTTGTAGAAGAGCTTCAGGGGATACTTGGTCAGAGACGGAACCGTCTTCATCATGATTTCCTTGCCGTTCATGTCCTCGATAAACGTCTTAACACTCAGAGTTTTGTAATCCATGATATGTTCTCCTTTCAATTTTGAGCACACCGGCCATTTTTCAATCTGGAATGGCCTTCTGTTCAAAGATTAACGCTTTTTGGTGATTTTGTCAAGTATAACGTGTAATTTTCTTGGCCGGGCCGTCATTTTTTATCCAATAGTCAACACAATGTTGTGTAACATTTGCGCACATCCGGAAAATTGTGTGGCAGGCAAGTGTACTTGCAGCCGCCGAATAGAATAGCCTCAGGCAGAAACGGAGGGCTGAAAATGCTGTACAGTACCCTGATGCTGATGATGAGCAGTGCATTTCTGATGCTGCGCCTGACCCCCGGCGGCTCCTTCCCGCGCCCGCTGAGCGAGGCCGAGGAGCGCAAATATCTCGACGCCTGGCTGCAGGGCGACCTGGAGGCGCGCAACGTGCTCATTGAGCGCAATCTGCGGCTGGTGGCGCACATCATCAAAAAATACTACACGCACTATGACGACACGGACGATCTGATCTCGATCGGCACGATCGGACTCATCAAGGGCATCAACACCTACCGGCCCGACAAAGGCGTGCGGCTGGCGACGTATGCCAGCAAGTGCGCCGAAAACGAGATCCTGATGTATTTTCGCAGCACGCGCAAGAACGCGTCGGAAATGCTGCTCTCGGACGTGCTCGACACGGACGGCGACGGCAACAGCCTGTCGCTGATCGACATTCTGTCCGAGGACGACGACATGGACGAACATCTCCAGGCGGACGAGGTCAGCCGGGCGCTGCGGCGCTGCATCGACGAAGTGCTCGACGCGCGCGAGGCGGAGATCATCCGCCTGCGCTATGCCATCGGCGGCGGCGAGGCACTGACGCAGCGCGAGACCGCGCAGCGCTGCGGCATCAGCCGCTCCTACGTCTCACGCATCGAGAAAAAGGCCATTGAAAAGCTGCGTGCGGCGCTGCAGGCCGACGGTTACTGACCGCCCGCAGCCGTGTTTGCATTGACAAGGGGCGCAAAACACGGTAAAATTGCGGCGAAATGACAGGAGATGATACCATGGCGGAACAGGATCCCAACACCATGATGCACACGCACGTGGACGAAAACGGCAACGTCATCACCCACTGCCACGGCAGCGAGGGGCACACCCATGCGCACCCGCACACCCACACGCAGACCAAGGCGGTCGTCAACCGGCTGGCCCGCGCGATCGGCCATCTGGAGTCGGTCAAGCGCATGGTCGAGGACGGGCGCGACTGCGCCGAGGTGCTCATCCAGCTTGCGGCTGTGCGCTCGGCGCTCAACAACACCGCAAAGATCATCCTGAAGGATCACATCGACCACTGTCTGGCCGACGCCGTGGAGACCGGCGACCAGCAGGCCATCGACGAGCTGAATCAGGCGATCGAAAAATTCATGAATTGACGGAAATCAACGCATCTCTCCGCCACGCCGGCGGAGGGATGCGCCCTATCTGCACACAGAAAAAAGGACGCCCGGACGGGCGTCCTTTTCGGTTATTGGGATTATGCGGCCTTTTCCACCGAGAGGACCGTACCGGTCTGCTGATCGACGGTCACAACAAAGTCGGGGTGGAAATAGTACCACGTGGTGAGCGTCACGCGATAGACCGGCTGCGCACCGCTCTCGTCGAGCTGAACATCCCACGCGGCAAGATCACGCTCGGAGATGCCGGCCGCCGCGAGAGCGATCTTCAGCGCCTGCTCCTGTGTGATCGGGCCGACGGGCGGCGTGGGGGTCGGTGTCGGAGTCGGAGTCGGCGTCGGAGTCGGCGTCGGTGTCGGAGTCGGCGTCGGTGTCGGAGTCGGCGTCGGTGTCGGCGTCGGAGTGGGTGTCGGCGTCGGAGTGGGTGTCGGGGTCGGGGTCGGGGTCGGTGTCGGCGTCACGGGCAGATTCGGATTCGGCTGCACCGTCGGCGGCACCGGAAGGATCTTCTCTTCCTCCGGCTGCTTCGGCTCATCGCCCGTCAGGCTGCAAACCTCGGCCGTCTCGGCATCCACGCTGCACACATAGTGCCGCTCACCGTCCGAGAGCACAAACTCCATGACCATCTCGCCGTCAATGAGCGTAAAGCGCATGCTCGCCTGCGTCACATCCGCCGTATCCAGACCGCAGCGCTCGAGCGCAGCCTGCAGTGCCTCGTCATACGGAACATATGCACCGGTGCTCGCCGCACCGATGGATGCGGTGCCGGGCAGCTCCACTTTATTGGAAGCCGCCAGAATGTTCAGATCATTGATCGGCAGGCCGACCAGCTCGCTGCCGGTCAGTTCCTGCACCTGAGCGCTGATCTGCCGGATCAGCATTGCCTTGCCGGCGCTGACGCCCATGGCAGAGGCATAGGCCTCCAGCCCGGGATCATCCTCCAGCACCTGCGCAAGGACCGCAGGCTCCATGTCGCAGTCCGTCTGCGCATTCTCCACAGCCGCTGCCAGCCGGTCGCGCAGACGCGCATCGCCCTTGCCGGCCTCGACCGTCACAAGGATCGAATTCGCATCCGCCGAGACATAGCCGTCGGCCTGCATATTGGCGACGATCGCATCCGCCGCCGCCTGCAGGGACTGATTGCGCAGCTCCAGATCGTCGAGCACAAACTGGGCATCCGGATTGCACGCGCGGGCAGACAGGACGCGGCCGAGCTTGTTGACCGTCAGCTCGATGCTGGGGTTGGCATCGAGCGTAGCAACGCCGCTGGGCACCTGCGTGGCATACAGTCCGCCGCCGAGCACGGCCAGGAAGAACACCGCCGCCGCTGCGACCCAGCGCTTCCACGCGCCGCGGCGACGTCCGCGCTCCGGCATCGGGACGACCTTCTCCTCCTCCGGCTGCTGCGCCGGGGCCTGCACGCGCGTGAGGATGCTGCTCCAGCAATCCGGCGTTTCGGCAACGACCTCGGTCCGCAGCTGTTCCAGCAATTCCTTATCGGTCAAGATCGTCACCTCCCATCGAAGTGCGCAGCTTCGCCAGTGCGCGGTTATATCGTGAAATGGCTGTTGCCTGCGGGATACCCAGCAGGTCAGCAACTTCTCTGTGCTTGAGGCCGGACAGCGCATGCAGCATCACGATCTGCCGCTCGCTGTCCGTGAGCGTATGCAGCACTTTCTCAAGCACCATATGATTCTCCATCGTCTGATAAGCGTCATGCGTATCCTCCACATGAAACAGCTCGTCAAAGGACAGGTTTTTGCTTTCGGCCTTGCGCAGGCGCATCAGCGCCAGGTTGCGCGCGATCGTCAGCAGCCACGCCATCGGTTTGCCCGACGGCTGATAGCCCGGCGCCGACTGCATCACGCTCACAAACGTGTCCTGCATCACATCCTCCGCCGCCGTCGGATCCCGAAGGATGGACAGCGCGAAGCCGTAAATGGAGGAGGACGTCTGGCGATACAGCACTTCCAGCGCGGCAGTGTCACCCTGCGCGATGCGCAGAATGAGCGCATCATCCGGCGGCTGGCCGCTGGCCGTGCACGAACCGGCGATGTGCATGTCGTCATTTTGCATAGAATTACCCCACATGAGAATAATGCCTGAAAACGAATTTTAATGCAAAAAAATCTGGATTCGACAAATTTTCCTGCGCAAAAGCCGTCTTGGGCTCACAAACTCTTCTTAACCATTTATCATACGTGAAAAACGTCGGTTTGTAAAGCAGGAATTCCAAACTTTTCTAAGGGAACAAACGCTTCTAGGGATCCTGTACCGCCGTCACCTCAAGCGCATGGTTGAGCAGCACGCCGAGGATGAGCAGCAGACCGAACGCCTGAAACCAGAACAGCAAAATCACGACCGACGCGAGCGAGCCGTACACGAGCGAATACTTCGTGCTGTTGCCGATCAGCCACGACAGCAGGATACTCATGCACACGATCGCCACGGCGGAAAACACCGCCCCCGGGAGCACCCGGTGCTGCGGCCGGCGCGGCGTGGTGAGCCGATAGAGGATGAGGATCATCATCAGCAGGATGGCAAACAGGATCAAAAACCGCAGCCATGTCCACGACCAGACGATGCTCACATGCGGCAGCAGCGCATCGAGCCAGAGCAGAAAGCGCTTGCCAGTCAGCATGAGCAGGATGCACAGGTACAGCACCAGCAGAAACGCCACGGAAAAGGCCACGCTCACGATCGTGCTGCGCACGATGCCAAAGCGCTTGCCGCCGTGGATCTCACCGACGATGGCGGCCATGGCGCGGAAAGCGGCCGACGCGCTCGTAATCATGACAAACAGGGCGGCGAAGAACATGACCTCGCTCGTGTTGCCGGACACGTAGGTCAGAAACTCCGACACGAGCGCCTGCGTCTCGCGCGGGAGCACGAGCGTCTCGACGAT
>CAKTNQ010000029.1:0-16006 GCA_934589185.1 uncultured Oscillospiraceae bacterium
TTGGTGACGATGCGGTCGATCTTATCGGACGTGGACTGCTTGGCCTTGGATTTCTTGCGGTAGCAGGCGCGGATGACTTCCGCGATGTAGACGTAGCGCTCGTTGGTGATGATGGACTCGGCATCGTCGTCGAGCTCCTCCTCGGCGGCCTTGATGTCCGCTTCGATGTGCGCGTGCACATCCTCGGGGATGTGGAGCTTGGCGAGCACCTTGTCGTCGCGCTCAAAGATCTTGATGGCGTACCAGCGCTGCTGCTCTTCCGGCAGTGTGTGCACGGCCGCCTCTTCGATGTGGGCGATCGCGTGCTCGACCGGGCCGGAGAACGTGTGCATCGGCACGGTCTTGGTGGACTTGGCGGCCTCGATGGCGGCCTCTGCCGCGGCCATGACGCCGTCACCCTTCAGGGCCGAGATCTCCACGACCTTGCAGCCGAGCTGCTGCGACAGCTGGTTGATGTTGATCTGGTCGCCGCTCTTGCGCACGATGTCCATCATGTTCACGGCCATGACCACCGGGATGCCCAGTTCGGTCAGCTGCGTGGTCAGGTACAGGTTGCGCTCGAGGTTCGTGCCGTCGACGATGTTGAGGATGGCGTCCGGGCGCTCATCGATCAGATAGTTGCGGGCGACGACCTCTTCGAGCGTGTACGGGCTGAGCGAGTAGATGCCCGGAAGGTCCATGATGACAACGTCGTCATGCTTTTTCAGGCGGCCTTCCTTTTTCTCGACCGTGACGCCCGGCCAGTTGCCCACAAACTGATTGGAGCCGGTCAGCGCATTGAACAGCGTCGTCTTGCCGCAGTTCGGGTTGCCGGCTAAGGCAATCTTGATTTGCTTTTCCATTCGGATGCTCCTTTGCGATATTCTCCTCTGCTGATGGGGGATCCTACCTTATGTGATAAATATTTTTTGCTTACAAATGTTTACGCCTGAATTTCGATCATCTCGGCGTCGGCCTTGCGCAGGCTCAGCTCATAGCCGCGGACCGTGACTTCCACCGGATCACCGAGCGGTGCGACCTTGCGCACATACACTTCGGTGCCCTTCGTGATGCCCATGTCCATGATGCGGCGCTTGATGGCGCCCTCACCATGCAGCTTCACCACCTTGACCGTTTCGCCGATCTTGGCTTCTCGCAGCGTTTTCATCGTGCTTCCTCCCTTAAATCATGATTTTGCGTGCCATTTCATCGCTGATGGCAACGCGGGATTCTTTGACCTTCACGATCAGGTTCCCGCCGATTGCCGATACGACCGTGGCCGTCCCGCCGGGGACGAAACCCAGATCGGCCAAATGCTTTCTGGTCTCCGGGTTCCCGCCGACTTTCAGAATCAGTGTCTCCTCGCCGACGTTGGCGAGATTCAGCGGCATCATAGATATCCCTCCACTGGTAAATGGTTAGAGCGTGCTAACCCTGGATGAAAAAAGAACGGTTATATTTGTTTAACATAAGTTAAACTTCCCTAACCTTGCTAAAGTTTAATCTATCTAACAGCGCGTGTCAAGGGGTATTTGTAAAAATTTTTGCATTGCTTGCATTTTTGGTTAAAGTGTGCTAACCTAGAAGCAATTTTACGAAAAGGTTGGTGGAATCCGCTATGCAGATCTTGAGAGCCGCGGAGGACTATCTGGAAGCGATGCTGATGATGCAGCAGAAGCACGGATACATTCGCTCGATCGACATCGCAGAGCACCTCGGTGTCACGAAGCCGAGCGTGACCTACACGACCAAGCGTCTGCGCGAAAACGGCTACATCACCATGGATCGTGACGGGTTCATCACGCTCACGCCGAGCGGGATGGACATCGCCTCGCGTATGCTCGACCGGCACCACACGCTGACCAAGTTTCTCATGGAGCTCGGCGTGGACGCCAAGACCGCCGAGGAGGACGCCTGCAAGATGGAGCATGACATCAGCGAGCAGACGTACACGGCGCTGTGCCGCCACGCCATCGGCAAGCTCGGCATCCTCGGGGAGGACGACGCGGGCCTCGGCGAAACGGCCGGGACCGACGAGAATTGAAACCGCATCCGGACACGTCCGCCCGCGGCAGCCAGCGCTGCCGCGGGCGGTTTTCTTCTGCGCGGCGGGCATTGACGCGGCGGCGCGGATTTGCTATGCTGAAAAAAGAGAAAATACCCCCTTGACTCTGACACGGTGAGAGGGCTTATGCTGTGCGTGAGCTCAAAAAAATACGACCGGCACGGAGGTACCGCCATGCTGAAAATCGGTGAATTTTCAAAACTGTCCAGAGTCAGCGTTCGTATGCTGCGCCACTATGATGAGGTGGGGCTGCTCGCTCCGTCGGAGGTCGATCCCATGACCGGCTACCGCTACTACAGCGAGCGGCAGCTCATCACCGCCGGACGCATCGCCGCGCTGCGCGCGCTCGGCTTCGGCCTGAGCGAGACGCGCGAGCTGCTGCGCCTGTACGACGACCGCGCGGCGCTCGATGCGCGCCTGGCCGCGCAGCGCACCCGGCTGGAGGCGCTCGCCGCCGACACGGCGCAGAAACTGCGGCTTCTGGACACAGCCCGTGAGCGGCTGAGAAAGGAAGCAGACATGAACTACAATGTGACCATCAGGACCCTGCCCGAGCGTTACGCCGCGTGCGTGCGCATGACCATCCCCTGCTACGACGCCGAGGGCATGGTGTGGGACGTGCTGTGCCGCGAGACCGACCACATGCACCTCGTGCCCGACGACCCGTGCTATTGCAGCGTGACGTTCCTCGATGAGGAATATAAGGAGCGCGACGTGCTCATCGAGGCGAGCAAGACCGTCCGCGGCCGCTACCCCGACACGGAGCACGTTCGGTTCCGGACGCTGCCGCCCGTCACGTATGCCGGCTGCGTGTACCGCGGCAGCTACGCGCAGATCAGCGACGTGATCGCGGCCGTCGCGGCGTGGGTCGCGGCCAACGGCTACGAGAGCGCGGGGCCGATGTTCAACATCTACCACGTCAGCCCGCACGAGACGCAAAACCCTGACGAATTTGTGACCGAGGTGTGTTTCCCGGTGCGGGAGGCATAACCCCATTCTTCCGGAGGTGCCCCTATGCTCCAGACCCGCAGACCGGCCCTGAGCGGCAACGCGCTCAAGGGCATCGCCATCCTCGCCATGACGCTCGACCACCTCACGTGGACGCTCTGGCCCGGCTACGCCGCCGACTGGTGGGTGCTCGTGTGCCACCTGCTCGGCCGCGTGACGGCGCCGATCATGTGGTTTTTCATCGTCGAGGGCTACCACTACACGCACGATGTGAAAAAGTACGCGGCGCGCCTGTTCGTGCTCGCGTTCATCTCGCACTTTGCGTATGATTTCTGCTTCGGCATCCCGTTTGTGCCGCTGTCCACCGGGCCGTTTAACCAGACGGGCGTCGTGTGGTCGCTCGCGTGGGGCCTCGTGCTGCTCGTCATCCACGACGACGCGCGGCTGAAAGGCTGGGTCAAGATCGTGCTGACGTTTGGGATCTGCGCCATCACCTTCCCGTCGGACTGGAGCTGCGTGGCCGCGATGGCGATCCTGTTCATGGGACAGGCACGCGGAGACTTCCGAAAGCAGATGTGCTGGCTCATGGTGTGGTCGGCCGTGTACGCGCTCGTGTATTTCTTCTTTATAGATAAGGTATATGCGCTCGTGCAGCTCGGCACGTGCCTCGCCATCCCGCTGCTGCGGTGCTATGACGGCACGCGGGGCCGCTGGCGGGGCATGGGCAAGCTCTTTTACGTCTATTATCCCGCGCACCTCGCGCTCATCGGCGTGCTGCGCGTGCTGCTCTGGGGCGCGGGGGCGTCCACCGCCGCCGGCAGCCTCTGACGGCAATGTGCACAACGGCATCCGCCCGGACGGGGGAAAACTTCGTCCGGGCGTTTTTGTGCCGGTGGTGGTATTCCACCGGGGTTCGTGGTAAAATGCTGTGCAATGTGAGACAAAGGAGGCGGCGCGCATGCGCTACCAGTGCCTGGTGCTCGACCACGACGACACCGTCGTCAACAGCACCGCGACCATCAATTACCCGGCCTTCGTGCAGACGCTGCAAAAGCTGCGGCCGGACGTACACATGACGCTCGACGACTTTTTTTCCTACTCGTTCGAGCCGGGCTTCGGCGCCCTGTGCAGCGACATTCTGAGCTTTTCCGACGCGGAAATGGACATCCAGTACCAGACATGGCTGGACTATGTGCGCACGCACGTGCCCGACACGTTCCCCGGCATGCACGACCTGCTGCACCGGTTTCGCGCTGCGGGCGGGCACATCTGCGTCGTGAGCCACTCCGTGCCGGAAAACATCCTGCGCGACTACCGTGCGCACGACTTGCCCGCGCCGGAGCGCATCTACGGCTGGGATTCAGACCCCGAGCGGCGCAAGCCCGCGCCGTGGCCCATTTACCAGATCGAGCGCGAGCTCGGCCTGCGGCCGGAGCAGCTCGTGGTCATCGACGATCTCAAGCCCGGCAAGGACATGGCCGACCGCGCGGGCGTGGACTTCATCGCGGCGGGGTGGACGCACACCGTGCCGCACATCATCGAAACGATGCAGCGCATCTGCCCGCACTACTGCCGCACGGTGGCGGAGCTGGCCGCGCTGCTGCTGGACGAAACGGAGGCATAACGATGGATCAAATCATGCGCACGGCGACCCTCGCCGACCTCGACGCCGTGGCGGCGGTGGAGGCGGCGTGCTTCCCGGCGGCGGAGGCTGCGACGCGGGAGGAGCTCGCAGACCGTCTGACGCACTACGGCGACCACTTCTGGCTGCTGTTTGACGGCGGCACGCTCATCGCGTTCGTGGACGGCATGGTCACCGACCGCGCCGACCTCACGGACGACCTCTACGCCGACGCGTCATTGCACGACGCGCACGGCGCGTGGCAGATGATCTTCGGCGTGAACACACTGCCCGACTACCGCCGGCACGGCTACGCGGGGCAGCTCATCGAGCGCGCCATCGCCGATGCGCGCGCGCAGGGCCGCCGCGGCCTCGTGCTCACGTGCAAGGACCGGCTCGTGCACTACTACGCGAAGTTCGGATTCGTGAGCGAGGGCGTGTCGGAATCTACCCACGGCGGCGTCGTCTGGTATCAGATGCGCCTGACGTTCTGAACATTTCCCGCCCCGGCGCGAAAAAAATCCGCGCCGGGGCAAACAAAGCCTTGACTCTACAACCGTTATAGAGTTTAGAATGACGGTATCCCACGCAAAGGGGCAAGCACCATGGAGAAAAATCTCACGACCGGCAGCGTTTTTGGCAACATCGTGCGCTTTTCGCTGCCGTATCTGCTCTCGTACTTCCTGCAGACGCTCTACGGCATGGCCGACCTGTTCATCATCGGCCGGTATGAGGGCGTGGCGAGCACGACGGCCGTGGCCATCGGCAGTCAGGTCATGCACATGCTCACGGTCATGATCGTCGGCCTTGCCATGGGCGCGACGGTCACGATCGGCCAGGCCGTCGGCGCGCGCGACCGCCGGGGCGCGGCCGGTTACATCGGCAACACGACGACGCTGTTTCTGGCGCTGAGCGTCGTGCTGACGGGGCTGCTGCTCGCGCTCGCGCGGCCGATCGCGGCGGTCATGTCCACGCCGGCCGAGGCCGTGCCCGGAACGGTCGCCTATCTGCGCATCTGCTTTCTCGGCGTGCCGCTGATCACGGCGTACAACATCATCGCGTCCATCTTCCGCGGCCTGGGCGACTCGAAGCGCCCGATGTATTTCATCGCCGTCGCGTGCGCGGCGAACATCGCGCTCGACTATCTGTTCATGGGCGCACTGCACATGGGCCCGGCGGGCGCCGCGCTCGGCACCACGCTCGCGCAGGCGGTCAGCGTGGTCGTGTCGCTGCTCGTCATCCGCCGCGAGCGCGACGGCATCGCCCTCACGCGGGGCGATTTTCGCCCGCAGCGGGCGGTCATGGGCCGTATCCTGCGCATCGGCGTGCCGGTCGCACTGCAGGACGGACTGATCCAGATCGCGTTTTTGTTCATCACCGTCATCGCCAACCGCCGCGGCCTCACGGACGCCGCCGCCGTCGGCATCGTGGAGAAGATCATCAGCTTCCTGTTCCTCGTGCCGTCGTCCATGCTCTCGACGGTGTCGGCTCTCGGCGCGCAATGCATCGGCGCGGGCAAGCCCCGCCGCGCGCTGCAGACGCTGTGGTACGCCATCGCTATCGCATTCGGCTTCGGCATCCTCATCTCGGTCATCATCCAGTTCGTGGCCGAGCCGGTCGTGGGGCTGTTCACGGACAGCGCGGCCGTCGCCGCCGCGGGCGGGCAGTACCTGCGCGGGTATATTCTCGACTGCTGCCTCGCCGGGCTGCACTTTTGCTTCAGCGGGTATTTCTGCGCCATCGGCCGCTCGGAGCTGTCGTTCTTGCACAACATCACGGTCGTCGTGCTCGTGCGCGTGCCGGGCGCGTATCTGACGAGCAAGTGGTTTCCCACGACGCTGCTGCCCATGGGCCTGGCCACGGCGGCGGGCTCGCTGCTGTCGGTCATCATCTGCGTGATCGCGTTTCTGGTGCTGCGGCGGCGCGGCCGGCTCGTGCCGGAGGAGGACTGACATGGCGCGCACGCGCTTGCCCCGGCGGACTTCTCGCGCGAGATCACGATGATCGACTACGGTCTGACCAGTGACCCGGAAAAATTCGTGACCGAGATCCGCATCCCTGTCCGGGCCGCGGAGTGAATGTATATGCAAAGCCCCTCAGATCCATTCGGATCTGAGGGGCTGTTCATTTGGTTGATTACTTCTTTACGTTCTTGCAAAACTCCATCAGGATCGTCGCGACCTGTTCGCGCGTCGCGCTGCCCTGCGGCTCAAGATAAGTCTGGCCGCCGTTGCTCGCACCGGAGATCAGGCCGAGGGCCACGGCATCTGCCAGCGCGTCCTTCGCCCAGCCGGACACGCTGCCCGCATCCGGGAAGACGCTCAGATCGGCGGGCGTCCACGTGCGCTCGAGCTTGAGCACACGCGTCATGTATTCCATGAGGATGACCGCGATCTGCTCGCGCGTCACCGGCAGGTCAGGCGCGAACGTCGTGGCGGACGTTCCGACCACAACACCCGTCTGATACGCCCAGAGGACTGCGTCCTTGTACCAGTTTTGCGTCAGGTCGGTAAACGGCGTGGTGCCGCTCACCTTCGGCTCGCCCTCGAGGTTATACAGAATCTGCACGATCTGCGCGCGCGTCGTCGTCATCTTCGGTGCGAACAGATTGCCGCCGACGCCGGACATCAGCTGATGCGTCACGCAGTACTGGATGCCGGGGTACGCCCAGTTTTTCGTCACGTCGGTGAACATCTGCGTCACGTCGACTTCTGCTGCTTCCTTGTCCTTCCACGTCGCCTTGAGGACACTGCTGCCGACGCTGGACACGATTTCGCCGGCTGGGTACACTTTGCCGGTTTCTGCGAGCCAGCCGGCAAACTCCTTGCCCTCCGGCGGCGTAAAGGTGCATTTGGGGAGTTTAAATTTCTCGCCCGACTTGACCTTCATGGGCTGCATCGTGCCGGTGCCGCCGTTGGGGTCAAAGGAGATGGTGATAAGGTCCTCGACCGTGAACGTTGCGACCAGGATGCGCTTGTTGCCGTTGGCGTAGTTGAACATTTTTTCGATCTTCATGCCGTTGACGGTCGCCTTGAGGTCATCGAGGCCATCGAGGTGGTAGCCGGCTTTGGGGGTGACCACGACGTTCAGGTCATATTTCTTGCCCGGTTCGAATGTGCCGGTGAATACCGTCATGCTGCCGCTGACTCTCCAGTCGGCGTGCTCGACGACGTACTTTGCCTTGCTGTCAACGGGCGTCACCTTGGGGTCCTTGGCGCTTTCGCCCGCGCGGGGGGCTTCTGCCTTGAGGTCAACGTTGTGGATGATAGATTCGGGGGGGACGGTTACATTGAGCTTGAAGTCCACCTTGCCGATCCTGGCGTTTCCGGTGTCGTACTTGTAGGTGACCTCCTTGACGTTGCGGTTATCGAGCGTCAGGACGTCCCAACCGTCGACCTTGCTGACCGTGCCGCCGGTCCAGTCGCTCGCGCGGGCGGCCGTGAAGTATGTGCCCTCCGTCGCGCCGTAGCACGGCAGGTCGGGATAGACCCTATACTGGAGGTTCCGGTCGACCTTGATGTCGTAGACGTTGCCAGAGCAATCCACATAGCGCGGATCGAGCTCCGTGTTGCTGCTCAGGTCCAGCCACGAGAGGCGGTTATTCTGGCAGTAGAGCGTTTCGAGCTTTTTGTTGCTGCGCAGGTCGAGCGTCTCGATCTGGTTGTCGTTGCAGTACAATCGCCGGAGCTTGGGGCAGCGGTCCACATCCAGTTTCGTGAGCTTCATTTTGCTGCACGAAAGATCCTGCAGATTGCTCAGCGGGTGAAGATTGAGCTCGGTGATCGGATTGTCGTTAACACTAAGATCCTCGAGGGCGCCATTGTAGCTCAGGTCGAGCGCGGTGATCTGGTTTTCATAGCAGCTCAGCTTCTTGAGCAGATAGTTGCTGCTCACATCGAGCGCGGTGAGCTGGTTATTATAGACATAGAGCTCAACCAGCTTCCGGTTGTTTTTCACATTGAGCGAGGTCAGCTTGCCATGGGAGGCACTCAGAATCTCCAGCTTGGGGTTTTTGCTGACGTCAATGGATCTGAGGTCATCATTGCCCCAAAGATTGAGATACGTCAGCTCCGGCAAGTTCCGGGTGTCGAGGGCTGTCAGCTTGTTGCTGCCCGCGACGATTTTCTGGAGCTTTGTGTTGGCGCTCAGGTCGAGCGCGGTGATCTGGTTCCAGCCGCAGTTCAGCTCGGTGAGCTCTGAGCACTTGCTCAGGTCGAGTGCGGTGAACTTGTTTGCGCTGCAGGTCAGATACTTGAGCGAGCTGCCCTTGTGAAACCACAGACCGGTGAGCTGGTTTCCGGAGCAGTTGAGCTTTTCCACTCTCGAGTTCTGCTCCAGATTGAGTGTTTTCTTCAGTTCCTGGCCGCTGCAATTGAGATCCTTCACATATCTCAGGTATCGGATGCCCATGAGACTCGTGATGGGGGCGCGGTCGCCGAGCACCTCTTTGATGTTATCATCGCTGACGTCGAGCACTTCGATCTGCTGGGCCTTCTCCTCAGTCAGGACCGAGCTGCCGACGATCTTGAGCACGTATTCCCGGAACACCGGGTCGGGGAAGGTCTCTTCGTTGATCGGTATGGCGCTTGCCGCGCTTGCCGTGAACGGCAGCAGGCTGAACACCATGACCAGACACAGGACAATGCTGAGAATGCGTTTTTTCATCTGTTTTCCGCCTCCTTAGTTTGGAATATGTGGGGGGTACCGGGTTTTTCTATCAGAACGAGCCGCTGCGTCCGTGGCCGCCGCCGCCGGAAAAGCTGCTCGAATCGCTTGAGCTGCTCGAGTCGCTCTTGCGCTCGATCTTGTGGCGCACCGTGGTCGTGTGGGTGAAGACGTCCTCGCGCCGGGTCAGCTGCAGCCCCTCGGCCGTGACGTAGGCCGAGGCCTCAGCCTGGCGGTAGACGGAGCGCATCTTCATCTTCAGCAGCTGGCACACGATCAGCGCGAGCAAGAGCCCGATGCCGAACGAGATGCCGAGGCGGCGCAGAAACTGCGGCCACGTGAATTCGCCGGAGTCGACGCTGAGGATCCCGGCGCAGCCCTCAAGATAGTCCGAGAAGCCGTCGTACCAGTCGTCGTCCGCAAAGTCGTCGAGAAAGGCGTTCTCGAGCTTGATGAGCTTGGCATCCGGGAAGATGGGCTCTGCCTTGTCGCCGTAGACAAAGGTGGCGTACTTGCGGTTCGACATACTCAGCAGCAGGAGGATGCCGTCGCGCCCGCTGCCATAGCCGAGCGACTGCGCATGGTAGATCGAATAGGACGCGGTCGCGGCGTCGGGATAGCCATAGTCGCCGAAGTCATCGACTATGCAGATGTACACGCCGACGCCGTAGTGCTCCGAGATCTCGGCGGCGCGCGCCTCGAGCGTTTCGACCTCCGAGAGCGTGAGGATCGCGGCTTCATCGTCGACATAGGGCGCTGCTGCCATGACGGGCAGCACGAGCGTGACAGCCAGCAGCAGCACGAGCAGCAGCGCGGTCAGTTTTTGTTTCATGGTGTCCGCCTCCTTACATAAACTGCAGGATGACCGTCAGCGCGACTGTGACCACGCCTGCGATCGCTCCAAACGTGCCCCAATAGCGGCCGCGGTCGGTCGGCAGGTCGCCGACGAGCTTGCCGGTCTGTCCGTTCATGGCGAAGAGGAAGCTTTCGCCGTTCCACTTCGTGCTCAGCATCCACACCGGCAGCAGGGCGTAGTGCACCTTGCCGCGGTGCAGGCGGATGTCCGTGTGGTCGGTCACGCACGTGCCGTAGCCGGTCACGGTCTCGCGCAGGGCGTTTTCGAGCGTCTCTCTGCTGCGGCGGTCGGCGCGGGCGCGGCTGTCGTCCACGGTGACGTCGTACTTGTCGGCCAGATAGCCGGGCAGGTACGCCGTGGAAAACGGCTGCATCTGCGTGTAGTCAAACGGCTCGATGGAGTCCATGTGGTCGTCGGGCATCTTGCTCGAGGCGTCCACCGGGATCTTCTCAAACGCGATCGAGCCGCCGCGGTGTACGTCGTAATGGTCGGTCTCGGTGACCTCGTAGTCGTCGTCCTTATAGGTGCGGGAGTTGGCGGCCTTGTAGTCGACCTCGCCCTCTGCGCCGCCGTCAAACAGCCAGAACGGGACATACACGCCCTGGATCTCCTCGATGTGGTTGCCGGCCGTGAACGAGCGCGGCAGGAAGGGCTTGCCCCGGTAGTGTGCGCGCAGCGCACGCACCGCGTCGTCCTTCGTCATCCTGAACGGGAGCACGAACTCCGGCTTGAGCGCGCCGGAAAACTGCCCCGGCACGACCGTCGGGTTGCCGCAGTAGGGGCAGGAGGTAGCGGCGGTGGTCTCGTCGCAGATCAGCTCCGCGCCGCACGACGGGCAGCCGTAGACCCGCAGACCGTCGGCGTCCGCGCCCCAGTCACGGCTGAGGCCGGAGGTGTCCCAGCCGCCGTCGGCGGCGGCGTCCGCCTTCGCCGCCTCCGCCTTTGCGTCGGCCGCCTCCTTGGCAGCGGCGGCCTCGGCCTCCTTTTGCGCATAGAGCGCCTCGATCTCCGCGACGTCATACGCAGAGCCGCAGTAGTCACAGGTGAGCTTGCCGGTCTCGGCCGAAAAATGCAGGGGGCCGGTACAGGCCGGACACTGATAGTTGGTTACCTGGGTGGGCATGTGCGCGCCTCCTTTCGTTGTGGGTCAGGAAACGGTGTCCCCGTCGTTGAACGGGTCGCCGCACTCGGGGCAGAACTTCGGCGGGTTGGTCGGGTCCTCCGGCTCCCAGCCGCACTTGTCGCATTTGAATCTCTTCACGGCGGCCGGGCGCGGTCTGCCGCACTCGGCGCAGAATTTGCCCTTGTTCACCGCGCCGCACGTGCACGTCCAGCTCTCGTCCGCAGGTTTGGGCTGGCCGCAGCTGCCGCAGAACTTGCCGGTGTTGCCGGTCTGACCGCAGGCGCACGTCCAGCCATTGGCCGCCGGCGCTGCCGCCGGGGCGGCGGGCTGCGGCGCGGGCTGCGGTGCGGCAGCAGGCTGTTGGGCTGCCTGCTGGGCCGCCTGCTGCTGACCCATGGCGTAGAGATTCTGGGCGTTGATGCCGCCCATCTGACCGGCCATGCCCATGCCCATGAACGCCATGGCCGGGCCCGTGGCCGTGTTGGACGCGGCGGCCTTCATCGCCTCGCCCTGCGAGCGCGAGAGCATCGCGGCGGCGCGCGTCGGGTCCATGTAGGCGGCCTCGCGCTGCATCTCCTTGATCATCTGCTCGTCTTCCTCGTTCGCCTTCACGGACGAGACGCCGAAGGCCACGATCTCCAGACCGCGGCGGTCGCGCCACTGCGCCGAGAGCTCCTCGTTGAGCGCCTCGGCGATCTCGCGCGTGTGGCCGGGCAGCGACGAGTAGCGGATGCCCATGTCGCTGATGCGCGCGAACGCCGGCTGCAGCGCCGTGAGCAGCTCGCTCTTGAGCTGACCGTCGATCGTGTCGCGGGTGTAGGCCTCGGTGACGTTGCCGCAGACGTTGGTGTAAAACAGCAGCGGGTTCGTGATGCGGTAGCTGTACTCGCCGAAGCAGCGGATGGCGATGTCGATGTCGATGCCGGCACGCTGGTCCACCACGCGGAACGGCACCGGGCTCGGCGTGCCGTACTTGTTGCCGGTCAGCTCCTTGGTGTTGAAATAGTAGATGCGCTGATCCTTCGGGGCCTCGCCGCCGAAGGTGAAGCGCTTGCCGATGTTCTGGAACACCTGGCCGATGCTCTCGCCGAGGTTCCCGGCAAAGATCGTCGGCTCGGTGGACGCGTCGTAGGTGTACTCGCCCGGCTCGGCGCAGACCTCGACGACCTTGCCCTGCTCGACGATGAGCATGCACTGTCCGTCGGCGACGGCGATGCGCGAGCCGCTGGTGATGATGTTCTCATCGCCGTGCGTGTTGCTCGAACGGCGGGTGGTTTTCTTCTGTCCCTTGACCGCCAGCACATCGGCCGGCAGCGCCTCGCAGGTGAAAAATTCTTTCCACTGGTCGGCCATGACACCGCCGGCGGCTCCGGCGATCGCTTTGATAAGTCCCATAAGCATGCTCCTTTACGCAGATGTTTTTCATCATATCTAACCGTTTCTGATGATTTTTCAGCTATGCTGATAGTATAAGGCATCGGGGCCGGGAATGCTACGTTTGCGGCGCAAAAACCCCGCCGAAACCGCAAAATACGACTGAGTAGTAGACAAGGTGCACAGCCTGACGACGGTCAGGTTGTGCACCTTGCAGTATCCTCTGCCTGCGGCGCGGCGATCTCATCGAGACGGCCGCAGCGGCGGAAGAGGTCGATATACAGCATGAGCTCCTCGCGTGAGGTCACGCCGAGCTTGCGGTTGATGTTCGTGTTGTGCTTTTTGGCGGTGGCCACGCTGATGTACGCGCGCGCCGCGACCTCCTCGAGCGAGCAGCCGTCGATGTAATACTGCAGCACGGTGCGCTCCATGGGCGTGAGCGTCTGCACGCGGCTGCGGAAGCCGGCGAGCAGCTCCTCGATGTTCGGCGGCAGGCCTCCGGCCGTGAGCTGCTCGGCCGCGCGCGAGCGGACGAAGGCCAGCAGCTCATCGATCTCCGAGATGCCGGACGGATGCTCGCCGGGGGCCTGCTCGCGGATGGCCTGCAGGCTGCGGGAGATCGGCGTCACGAACCGGCGCGACAGGTATGTCGACAGCAGCAGCATCGCCGCGAGAAACACGAGCGAGCCCGCGATCCACACCATGCGGCTGCGCGCCTCGAGCGTGCGCAGCCCGATCTCCGGCACGAGCACCACGGCGGCGAGCTTCCGCCCTGCGGCGTCGGTCGCGCCGATCGGTTCGTGCAGACCAAGATAGGTGCGGCTGCCGTCGGAATACGTATTATAATACCGGCCGGTCTTGCACGTGAGCGTGCCGTCGGCCGTGAGATACGACCCGCCGGGGCTGCCGATCATGGCCTGTCCGAGCAGCAGCCGGTCGCCGTCTATGGGGGCGAGCACCGTGACCATGCTGCCGTAGGCGCTGTCCACGGCGGGATAGGTGAGGCGAAAATACAGATCGCTGAGCTCCGCGCCGCAGATGCCGCGCACATTGCCGGCGCTGTCGAGCATCGGCACGCACAGCAGCGTCACCGACTCCCATGTGTCGGGCAGGGTGACGCGCCCCGTCCACAGGCAGCGCTCGGCGAGACGGCCGTCCGATTCGCGCAGCAGCTGCGTGTAGCCGGGGACGGCCTGCACGTTCAGCTCCGGATTCCATCGGTTGTGCATCTGCACCTGCGTGCTGCGCGCCGTCTCCGCCGTGCCGCGAAAGCACGTGATGTGCTGGTCCGTCGCACCGATGGCGCGCAGCGCCGAATAGCGCAGGTACAGCCCCGCGCGCGAGGTCGCCGCGCCCGGCAGCGCCGTGTTGGCCGTCGCGTCCAGACAGAAGACCGCGCCGCTGCACGCGCTGGATTTCAAATAGGTGTTCAGCGCGGGATAGAGCGCCGTCTCGACGGCCGCGATCGCGCCGGGATCGTCGTTGAGCGCGGAGAACGTCCGCCCGCCGGCGGCGAGCTGCTTGTCCAGCTCGCGCGTGAGCTCCTCCGACAGGGCGATGCTCTGCGCCGTGAGCTGGTCCATCTGCCCGGCAAGCGCCGAGGTGGTGTTGTGCTTCTGGATCGTCAGCGACTGGCCGAACTTTTGCGCCGTGTTGGAAAACACCCCCGTCAGGCTCACGACCAGCAGCACGGCGGCCAGGATCGCCAGCGCCATGCTGAACCAGTACAGCACGAGCCGCCGCTGCATGCTCACGCCCTGCGTCTTTGCTTTTTCCAACGCCGAGCGCATTTCCCGTAACCGGAGCATGGCTGTCACCGCCTTTCTGCCGCCTCAGCGGACGTAGGTTTTTTCAAATTGGTCGAGCGTGGACCAGATCAGCCCCTCGCGCGCGCCGTCGCCCTGCTGCTCGCAGAGCACGCGCCCGGCCGTGAGCTGCAGGCGCACCTGCTCTTCAAAGCGGGTCTCGAGCTCGAGATAATCCCTGCGCTGCGGCGGGGTGTAGAACGTGTAGTCGCTCTGCGTGTCGAGAAACGCCTGATAGAGCGAGATGTACATGGGGTCATCGAGCGTGCGCACAGCGCTGGGCAGCTCATTTGCAAACGCCGTCTGCGTGACGGGCATATAGCCAAGCCGCGTCACAAAATCGACGTTGCGCTTGGGCGCCGTGAGCCACTTGAGAAACGTCATGCACGCGCGCTCGCGCTCGGGCGTGGACCTGACCGTGCAGATGCCGGCCCCGCGCTGCATGACGAGCTTTTCCCCGTCGGCAAACGTCGGGCACGGCAGGGAGATGATCTCCACCGGCTCGGACGTGTTGTCCGGATAGGTGACGGTGTCGGCATAATACAGCACGCTTGCCGACGAGGCCACGGACACGACCGCGTCGCCCGTGCGCAGGGGCTCGGTGGCGTAGCCGCTCTTGAGCCAGACGCTGCCCGCAAGCGTCGCGCGGGCATACGGCTCCCACACCCGGCGGAACGTCGGGCCGAAGGACACCTGATCGCCGTCGAAGAAATCCCCGCCGAGGGATTCGACGCCGACCTGAAAATAATCAAAATGGTAGTCGTGCACGAAAAACACCTTGCCGTCGTCCGGCGTGTCGGGCGTCTGCGCGTCCGTCCAGGCGGTGTAGGCCTCCGCCGTGCGGTAGAGCCCCTCCCACGTGGACAGATCGTCGAGCGTTGCGCCCGTCGCGGCGGCGAAGCGGTCAAAGAGCGTCTTGTCCACAAACAGGATCTCCGTGCTCTTGGCCACCGGCAGCACGGTCAGGTGTCCGTTCACCTCGCTCTCGGCAAGAAACGCGGGGATGAAATCATCCAGCTCCGCATCCGAAAAATAGTCCCGGTAGTCGACGAGAATGTCTGCGTCCGGCAGGGCCAGCACGGTCTTGGGATAGGACACGAACATGTCCGGCAGCGCCGTGGCGCCGGGCTCGCCGTAAGCCGAGGCGAGCACCGCCTCGTGGATGGTGTTCGTGTTCGTGACGCTGCCGACCTGCACGCGGATGTTCTGCTCGCGGCCGACGGTGTCGTTGAACGTGTCGATGAGGTCGTTGAGCGGGGACTCGGTCTCGCCGCCGTAGACGTGCCAGATCGTCACGGTCACGGGCTCGCGTCCGCCGCCGCAGCCGGCGCAGCCGAGCAGCAGCGCAAGGGCGAGCAGCAGCGCGGGGATACGCGCGCGGTGGTTCATCCGGGCACCTCCTTACAGGGCGTTTTTTTCAGTATAGCGAATTTTTGCCGTCCCGGCAACCAAAATCGGCATATTTTTTACACGTGTCTTGACACGGGGCGTGCCCCGGCGCTATCCTGACGGCGGACTCTACGGAGCGTCGGTTGCATTCCGGGCGGAAATCCGTACAATATATCTGCAC
>CAKTNQ010000030.1:0-14949 GCA_934589185.1 uncultured Oscillospiraceae bacterium
ATAAGTAAAAACCAAATGGGGAATAGAGCAAATACAACACATCCCAGTCTGCCTTCTGTTAACAAGAATATATGAGGGTACAATGTTTTTCGCATACCGATCACCTCTTGAACAGATGTTTGATGCGGAACTGCGTATACCACGAAGTAAAGCCACTCAGTATATTTTCCACGATTGTTCGGCCTGAGTTCCTGGCTTCGTTCCGAGTCGTTCGCTTTACAGCATAACCTACGGTGATTCCCCTATTTATGGCTTTTTTTCCGGCTACCTGCCGTACTTGTTTCATCATGGGCGTAACGCTGCCCGTCATCAAACCTCCAATAACACCAAAAGCGGCACCAAATGTACCTTCAACTGCTGCTTCTCCTAAGTTAACTGGTTTCCCTTCAGAGCGCTGCGCGGCAATAGAGCCAGCAGCTGAGCCAACAAATCCAGCTATACCATATGTTACAGCCACACCAAGGGCTGTTCCTCCTGTGACGATTATGGCATCCGTAGCAAAGCCAGCTATTCCGCCAGAAATTGCGCCGGAAATGGCCGCTGCTTTTACGTTCTCGCCTGTGACGAGCGCAAGAGCCGCACCCAGTGCAGCGCCTGTAACCGCACCGATAAGGGTGTTTAAGAATTCTCCGTTCGGATCACTGTTGCCAACCGGATTATTCTCGCAATATGCGAACATATTGGCGCTGAGGAAGCCGTTGGCGTCGGTGGTGGCGAAGGTGTCGGCGTTAATGAACCGGCAGATGGCCGGGTCATAGTAGCGACTCTGGAGGTAATAGAAGCCGGTCTCGGCGTCGTAGTAATAGCCGCGGTAGCGCAGGGGGTTGAGGTCGCCGATCGCCGCGTCGCTGCTGTTGTACACCGTGCAGCTGCCCCACGCGCCGTAGTTGTAGGACGCGACCATGGTACCGGACGAGTCGAGGATGGCCGCCACGTCACCCTGTGCATTGACAAGGTAATAGTACAGCTCCGCCGTCGACCCGTGCTTATAGATCATCGCGAACGGCTGGTTGCCGTCGTCGTAGACAAACTCGAGGGACTTATTGCCCCACTGCTGGCGCATGACCTTGCCGGAGAGCGTGGTATAGGTATAGGTCGTATCACCGACCTGCTTGCTGCTGCGGACGCCGGACATGTCATAGGCGTACTTCACGGTCTGGCCGCCCACGACGGCCTCCGTGAGCTGACGCCCTTTCGACCAGTCGAAATGGTAGTCACGGCCGTTGTAGTACGTGACTGGGTTGCCGGAGGATGGGAGGTCGCTCGTCCGCGACTGCCCCTCATACAGGACGTCCTTGGTCGTGCCGTTCGCCGTCACGCTCGTGAGCAGGTCCGGCCACGAGGGATTCGTGTAACCAAAGGACTTGAGCGTTGTGCCGCCCCTTGTAATGCTCCGGATGTTGCCAGCCGTGTCGTAGGCGTATGTAACAGCATACATTGTCAACCCTATGGGCGTTTCCTTGACGAGCTGACCAAGTCCGTCGTAGTCATACAACATGCCCACGCTGTCGGACGCCATGACCGACTTGATGTTGCCGGAGTCATCGTAGGTATATGTGAAGCTGCGGCTGTTCGAACCGAACTTGTAATCCGTGCTCGCCAGACGCGTACCCATCCAGTTGCCGCTGTCAACCGCGATGCGGTCGTAGGTATAGGCGCGGTCATAGACCTTGGTCTGCGTCCCGTTCTGGTCGGGCACCGTGACGCCCTTGGACGTCAACTGGCGCAGGTCATTGTAGCCATACGTGGACGTGATCACGCTCTGGCCCGGAATCGTGGTCGTGATGGCGCTGATCGTGCCGTCGACCTGTTTGCCGTCACTATTCTGTCCGGTGTAGGTGTACTGCTGCTGGTACAGGCCCGTGCCGAACTGCCACGTCTGGGACGTCATGCGGTTGGCAGCGTCGTACATGTGCTGCGTGGACTGGATGAGCGCGCCGGTGCCCGTCGACTGGCGCGAATGGATGAGCCGGCCGAGGCTGTCGTACTGGTAGCTGTACTGCTCCGTGATGCCGCTGCTGTCCGTGGCGTACTGCCGCGTGAGGGCATTGTCACTGCTGTAGTCGTAGTGGTACGTAGCAACGTTTTTCTGCTCATGCGTCGTCCTGTCGACGTCATTATACGCGGCGGTGCGCTGCCTGTCAAACGCGTCATAGGTGTAGCTGACGCTGTCTTTGTTGCCGTAAGTCATTTTCGCCAGACGGCCGTTATAGACGTTGCCCTCATATTCGTAAGTCGCGAGGGTGATGGGCGCTGTGTATCCCGCGCGCTCCGCGCTCGAGGCGCAGACCCGCACGCTCGTCATGTTGCCGAAGGTGTCGTAGCCCAGCAGGTAGTGCTGCCAGAAGGGGTTGACGTTCTGCCCGCTGGCGGGCGCCGCCTGCGGGAACGCCTT
The DNA here is from genome assembly GCA_934589185.1 of uncultured Oscillospiraceae bacterium. Taxonomy (GTDB): domain Bacteria; phylum Bacillota; class Clostridia; order Oscillospirales; family Oscillospiraceae; genus CAG-103. The sequence goes on from CAKTNQ010000030.1 coordinate 2,396, forward strand.
GCGGATGAGGTCGGTCAGCTGCGCGCGGTCGTAGTCATAGTCGATGGAGGCCGTGCCGTCGATGTACGTGAAATCCACACGGTCGGAGTTGTCGGCATAATGGAAGCCCTGTTTGGTGCCGTTGGCCGCCGTCGACCGGAACAGGCGCGCGGCGCCGGGTTCGTATTCGTACTCCGTCGTGACGCCGTTGGCGTCCGTGGACTGCGTGCGGAAGCGGCCGGTGCTGTCGTAGACGTTATACGACTTGAGATAGTCCCCGCTGGTGCCGACGCTCGTTATACTCGTCGTGGCGCTGCCGGAGGCGTTGTGGTAGGTGTAGTTCGTCAGCCCGGCGAGCGTGTCCTGCTCGAGGTTGTTGCGCGTGTCATAGGCGAGCGTGTGCTTTGCGCCGCCGGGCGTGGTGTAGCTCTTGAGGCGCTGGGAGTTGGCAAAGAACTCGCTGGACGTCTTGGCGTTGCCGTCCGTCGCCGCGATGGGGTTGCCCTTGCTGTCATAGCTGTAGGTCTCCGCCGGTTCGAGCACGAGGCTGATGTTGGTAAAGTACGCGTCGTTGGCGTTGTAGTCATAGGCGCAGTAGACCGTGATGTTCTTGACCATCAGGTCACGCCGCTTCGGGATGATCACCCCCGACGCGTACTGCCAGTCCGTGAAGTCGTCGTTGAAGCTCACGTACTGGTTTTCAGTCTCGCTGATCTCGGTTCCGTCCTCTTTGGCGTACTTGATTTCGGCGATGAGGCCGAAGTACCGCTCGCCGTCCTTTTCCGGCTTCGGCGAGGTGCCGCCGACGGAGTTTGCCTTGCCCCAGCCGGAGAGCAGGAACGTCGCCAAGCCGGCGTAGTAATTGATGGGCACGACCTGGCTCGTGCGCGTGCCGCCGACGGAGCTGCCCTCCGCGTGCATGGACACGCCCTTGCCCGCGCCGAGCGGGTGCTCGCTGCTCTTCGTGTAGCGGTTGGCCGTCCAGAAGTCCGGCGCGCCGCTGGCGAAGGTGCCGTTTTGCACCAGATTCGCGTTCGACGCCGCCGCGTGCGCCTCGAGCTGCATGTCGTCGCAGTAGGCGGTGCCGTCCGCCGCGTCCTGCACGAACGCGAGACTGTACGTGCCGGACGTATCCGGCGTGAACGTGACGCTGATCTTCTCCCAGCCGGCGTCCACCTCGGGCGCCGTGGTGTAGTTGACGATCTCGCTCTTCCACGGCGACCGCTGTACACCGGCGAGGCTGCTGCGCTGCGCCGCTGTCAGGACGGCCAGATAGACGCCGCCGTCAGACTGGTACGCCGTTATGTCGCGCGTGTTGACGTAACCTGAGAAGGTGTACGTCGTGCCCGCCTGCAGCGCGACCTCATGGTACATGCCGCTGCCGCTGGCCGCGGTCTTGAGCGAGGCGCAGCCGATGCGCGTCTTGCTGTCCGCGATGACGCCGGCGGCCGCGTTCTGGCTGAAGGGCAGGGACACCCAGCCGTCGGACACATTGTTCGTGCACTGCTCCAGCCCCGCGTTCGGCAGCAGGTTCAGCGCCACCGTGCCCATGGCCGCCGCGCCGGACAGGCGGTTGTTCGTCTTGCTGGTGCCGCTGTTGTCCGTGTAGCTGGCGGCGCTGGCGCCGATGATCTCTGAGTAGTCCGTGTTGCTGTCATAGGTGCAGATCGTCTTGCCAAAATGGTCGAGCACGCAGGTCATGACCGTGTCGTCGGCATTGCCCGCCGTGTGGTCCGGGCCGTAGAAGCGGTACGACGTCTGGTGGATGCCGTTGCGGTAGGCATGGAACGCGCTTCCGGTCCGCTTCACCGCCGACGGGGTGTAGGCAAATTCCTGCACGCCGAACGTGGACACGACGCCGAGGTTGTAGGTGTAGGTAATGTCCAGACCGTACTTGCTCTCGGCATCATACAGCGTCGACAGGCGGCCGCCGCTGCCGTTATACGCGTAGGACACGGAGGTGCTGTCCGCATAAGTCACCTGCGTCAGGTGACCGGTGGAGTCGTAGGTGTAGTTCGTGGCACGCCCGGCGTAGTCCGTCACTTTGGACAGCCGGCTGCCGCTGTAGGTCAGGTTTGCGACCGTCTGAAGCGTTCTCGCATTCGTGCTGCTGCCGCTGTTGATGTCCATGACGATCTGCACGAGCCGGTTGCTGGCAGAACCCTTGACCGGCTTCCACGCGCTGCTGCCGCTGCTGTACGCTGCGTTGTAGGCGAAATAGATCGTGTTGCTGTTGTTGTCCGTGACGGAGATCAGGTAGCCGTTGTGGAACACCCACGTGTGGTACTTGTCCATGTCCGTCATGGTATAGATCGTATTGCCGCCGCTGGTGGACTTGACGATCTTCAGGCCGAGGCCGTCCTCGTCCTCATACGTGTTGGTCGCCGTCTTGCTGAAGTAATGCTCGGTGCCGTCCTCGTCGTTGTAGACCAGGTACGTCTCGTCGCCGACCTTGCACTCCACCACCGTCTGCTGCGCAGAGAGCTTCCAGCCGACACCGACTTGCATGGACGTGTAGTCGCAGGTGTGGAGGCCGCCCGCCTCGTTATTGGAAAATTCGACGCCGGAGGTGGCACTGTTGTAGATATGGCGCAGCGCATAGGACACCGGCTCCAGCGAGAGGGAGACATCCGCGCGGTCGAGCGTGAACTGGTTCGTGAAGTTGTGGATGGAGAGGTCACCGGCCTTCCCCGCCGATGCCTCCTGGTAGGTATAGTAGCTCTCCAGCCCGACCGGGTTGCGGTAGTACACCGCGAAATATGGGCTGTAGTCGTGGTAGCCGCTGCCGATCAGGTTCGCCGCGCGGCTCTTTGCATAGCCATCGAGTGTCTGCAGGAGCACGCCGCGGCCGCCGCTCGTGTCGCCCTCGTTCTGCTTCTGGTACCACGCCATGACCGTGCGCGTGATGTCCCACGTAGCATATTTGTTCAGTGTGCCCTTACTCAGTTTCTGGAAATCCAGCACCTCGTCGCTGACCGGCGTCGCGCCGGAATATACCTGGTTCCAGGTCACCCCGGATGCGCTGCTGACCGCTGCGGGCCACTCGTGTGCCTCGACCGTCAGCGTTCCGCCCGGTGCAGAGCCGCCGATCGCGTTCGAGGCGAAAAAGCCCGCATGATACATTGCCAGCTGTGCCCCGACCGGAACGCAGTTGCGCGGAATCTCTGGCAGGTTCGCAAACTGAACATATACCTCGCAGACACCGTAGGCCGCCCCGGCATGATACCCAATATACTGATCTGCCGCATTCGGAGCAGCGGAATTGGGGGATGCATAACGGATGAACGTCGTCAAAACGTTGCCCTTGTTGTGCAGCAGGATCGTCGGGTCGAGCGTCACGGGATACGCACGCTCCGACGCGTTCATCCACTCCGGATCCGCCTCCACGGTCAGCAGATAACCGCCCGAGATGCGCTCGAGCTTGTAGGCGGCGTCCTCCAGTGACGTTGCGCCGTCGGCATCCGCCAGATACGGCGCCGGGATCTCGTAGACCGGCTCGCCGTCGGCACCGCGCAGCAGCACGGAGCCGTCGGCCTCAAGCGTCGGCGTCAGGCCCTGCAGGTTCAGCACAAACGAGTAGGCATACTGTTCCTGCGGCTTCTCGATGATGATGCTCTCTTTTACGTTATATCCATAGTTCTGGTACAGCAGGCTGACACCGTCCATCACGTTGTCGAACGCAACGCTGGAGCGGATTTTCTGCGGCTGGATCTTGTCTTTCTCCGCCAGCTTGCTGAAGGTGCGCATTTTGGCCCCCGGGTTTTCCATCCTGGCCGCCGCCGTGGACGTGACCAGCGTATACGCCGCGTCGTCCAGCAGCGGCAGCTCCTCTGCCGTCTCCTGCTGCGGCGCATCCGTCTCCGCCGCGGCTTCCGCGAGTGCTTGCGGAAGGTCTGCCTCCGTCTGCTCCGCCTCCTGCGGCTGGTCAGCGGTCTCCGGTGCCGCTGTTTCTTCGGGGGCTGCCGTTTCCTCCACTGCCGGAACGTCCGGCGCGACCGCCACAACGTCGCGGCTGCTGCGCCGCGCCAGCGACATCGACACGCTCTGCCCCTGATACGCCGTCTCGAACAGGAAGCCGCTGTCGAGCGACGCGGCAAATTTCCGCGTCATGTCTCCCGCCTGGGCAACATACTGCTGACCGGTTTTCTGCAGCGTGTTGTCGATCTCCTCCCAGGCCCCGTCCGCCGTCTGGTAGTGCACTGCCGTCTCGTACTCTACCAGCATGTAGCCCCCGTCCTGCAGCCGGAAATGCTTGACGGATTCCTCGCGCAGCGCGTCCTCCTCGCCGACGATCTGCGCATCGTCGTCCTTCATGGACACCGTTTCGCTGTCTGTACTGATGTCCAGATCGTCTGCTTCATCGCCGACACCGAATGCCACCATCGGCAGCAGCTGTACCAGCAGCGTCAGCACCAAGATGAGGGATATGCTCTTCTTTACGCCTTCTTTCATGGTTCTTTACCCCGCAAAGTAAAATTTTGTACGTTTCTGTAAAAAAATGAAACGGATTGATGTAATTATGGCAAACCCTTTTCCCTCTGTCAACACTGTTTTTATATTTTTGATAGAATTTATTAGAAAATATAATTCTAAAAGATGACCATGAAAAATGATCTCCTTCTCTCCGCTATGATGTTCGCATGTTTTTTTGTTTTTGGGCTTGACTTTTGTTAATGGAGCTTCATTATAGTAAGTAATTGTTATAGCAGCGCCATTCATGTCAACTGTACAAGTATCGGCAAATAAGCGATGCAACAAATACGAAATCATATATCCCGCCAAATAAAAAAACGAATGTTGGCGGGCTGATTCACTGCGCGTATATCCCTCCAATCTGAGTTTTTTAGATTGGAGGGATTTTTTGTGCTTATTTGTTTGCGAACCGCCTTCCCTGTAAAAAGTAGCAAATTTTATTTCATTCTATAGCCTGCGTTGCGAATGGTGAGTTCCTCAAAAAGTGCTCTCCGAGCAATGAAATATGTAGTAAAAACAGCCACCCCATATAGATTATACTCACTTGTTTTGCAGGCCTTCGCTTTCTGCAGATGCATTTTCCTATGTCTGCGCTTTTCGGTCTGCAGCGTAAGCTGCCGCAGTCCTCCGCACGATTTGGATTTTCAAAATTCAAATCGAAACGGAGGAAAATATCATGGATGGAAACCATCCGAAACGAAGGAAGGATAAATACAATCCCTATACCATCAGCACGACCGAGGACGGCCGCCACTGGCTGACCTTTTCGGGCGGACAAGGCAATCGACATCATTTTGAGATCAGCGCAGCCGTGTTTGCGCTGTTTGATTCCTTTGAGTTGGACGACCTCTCCTATCTGAACGAGGTAGATCGCCACTATGAGCAGTCGGAGCTCACGGAGGCATCGTTGTATGACCGGGCCGTGTATCGTCCGGCGACGGTCGAAGAAAGCGCTTTACAGAGCATGGAATATGCGCAGTTACATAGAGCAATCTCCGAACTGCCCGAAATGCAAAAGCGGAGGTTGATCCTCTACTATTTTCAAGGCTTGACCTATGAGCAGATCGCAGGAATGGAGGGATGCACTTTTCAGGCCGTTGCAAAATCGGTTGCGGCCGCCGAAAAAAGATTGAAAAAATTTTTTGGAATAGGTGGTTGAAAAATAGCCTTTAAGTGAGGAAACAGGCGGAGAGGTACGAAAACTCTCTGCCTGTTTTCCTTTTCGGCAAGCAGGGATGGCCTTTGACAACCGAATACCCATTCATCAAGTACATTCCTATTGCCATTGCGAAAGCATGAGCCACATTAGCGGCTGCGCCACAATCCGCATTGCGGGGAGCGATATACAGTCGGCTATCACGGGCGGGTGGCTCCCGCCCCGGCGACGACCGGCAATAGGGCTAACGATACTCCCGTCCAGCCACAGTCCGAGCGTGATAAGCGGCATTTCGACCGTGAAGCCGTCGCAGGCAAGGGGGGCGGTTGCGAGAGAACCTCGTGAGGGTGAAATTCCCGTGGAGCCGACAGCCATCGGCCGCTTGATGACTTCCCAATAGAAAATCGGGGTGTCGAGGACAAATAGATTTTCTTCAAAATACTACGGTCAAGCGGCGGGACGGGTCTGACGAAACAAAGAATGTTTTATCTCTCACCGGCCTTAATTCTGTTCTGTCGCTTGACCTCTACATAGGCGGGAACGCCTAAATACACAAAGGAGGTCATCACAGAATGAGCCACACATATTTGCGCGGCGATATGTATTACGCCGATCTGGGCCGGGGCATCGGCTCTGAGCAGGAGGGCTACCGCCCTGTCGTGATCATTCAGAATAATGTCGGGAACAAACACAGCCCTACGGTCATTATCGCTTCCATTACGAGCAAAACCGGCGTGAAAGCCAAACTTCCTACCCACTACTACATCGACGCCGAGGACGGCTTGGAACTGCCCTCTATCGTCCTGCTGGAACAATTGCGTACTGTCGATAAGCGTCGCTTGGTCAACTTTATCGGGCATCTTTCCGAAAAGCACATTTGCGGCATCAACCATGCGCTGGCTGTCAGCATCGGTTTGATTGAAAGCGTCCCAAAAAAACTGATCCTCTGCCTTTGCAGCACCTGCGCCGATAATTTCTACGGCACGGGTGCTTATTATTTGCGCAGGATCGACCCGCACCAAACGGCAAAAGACACCTGCACCTACTGTAATCAGCGGAAAGGGTATGACTATGAACTTGTGCCGAAAAAACGGTAAGGAGGCGGCCTATGGAATCACAGACAGCCTACAAACTGTTATTTGCTGACTATCCCGATGTAGTCAATGTTGAGCAAATGTGTGAAATGCTCGGCGGCATCTGCGATAAAACTGCCTATCGGCTTTTGAAGTCCGGCAAGATCAAGAGCTTTATTGTTGGTCGCCGCTATCGAATCCCGAAGCTCAACATTTTGGAATACTTGGACTTGATAGAAAAATCTACTGCGTAAAACCTCGTTTGCACATTTGGCCGATGTACTTCTATCTGCTACAATATTGCTGTCAATGGCAGATGGATCAGCGCTGTACCAATCAAAGGAGGTCTTATTATGGTAGCAGGACATCTGCGAGAGAAAAACGGGTACTATCATATGGTACTGAACTATGTGGACGAATACGGCAAACGGCACACGCCGTCCAAGTCTACAGGTCTGACGGTAAAGGGAAACAAAAAGCGTGCCGAAAAGATGCTTTCTGAGGCTCGTGCCGCCAAGGAAGCGGAGCTGGAAGCAAGAGCAATCGAACGCAGTACGGGTAAAGCCCCCGTTGGCACGATTCTTTTTACTGCGTTCCTGCTCGACTGGCTGGAAATGACAAAAAAGAATGTGGAGGAAACCACCTATGGCGCGTATTCCATAGGAATCAAAAGCAAAATCATCCCGTACTTTGAGGAACACCACCCCGGTCTTGAATTGCAGGATGTTACACCCAAGCACATACAGGACTACTACACCTACGAATTGACGGTGCGAGGTGTTTCTGCCAATACGGTCATACACCGTCACGCCAATATTCGTAAAGCCTTGCAGCACGCTTTCAAACTCGGCCTGATTGACTCGAATCCGGCAGACCGGATTGAACGGCCCAAGAAGGAAAAGTTCGTTGGCAGCTTCTATGAGGAGGATGAGCTGAACCATCTTTTTGAAGTTGTCCGTGGTGATCCCATTGAGCTTGGCGTGATCCTCGGTGCATTTTACGGTTTGCGCCGAAGCGAGGCGGTAGGCCTGAAATGGGACGCCATCGACTTCAAGAAAAAGACCATTACGATTCGGCACACCGTTACGCAGGCGACAATAGACGGCAAGAGCAAGATCATTCAAAAGGACAGAACAAAGACAAAGGCCAGCTACCGCAGTCTGCCGCTTGTTCCGCCGTTTGAGGAATTGCTGCACCGCTTGAAAGCGGAACAGGAGCTGAACCGAAAGCTGTGCGGAAAATCTTATTGCAGGAAGTTTGCTGATTATATCTATGTCAATGAAATCGGTGAACTCGTGAAGCCCGGCTATATCACACAGCATTTCCCGCTGATCCTGCAAAAGAACGGTATGCGGAAAATCCGCTTTCACGATCTTCGTCATAGCTGCGCAAGTCTGTTGTATGCAAACGGTGTCAGCCTGAAAGAAATTCAGGAATGGTTGGGGCACAGTGATATTTCGACCACCTCAAACATTTACACGCACTTGAATTTCAACTCGAAGATTGCATCTGCCAATGCGATTTTGGGCGTATATCCCTCCGCATGATGCCTTATGTCCCTCCGATGTCCCTCCTAAAATCAGCCTGAAAACGGCGAATCTGCTGATGCGGGAGGGGCAGTACATAAGAGTTCAAAGCATAAAGAAAAGCCCGCAAACCCAGTCATATCAATGGTTTGCGAGCCTTTAAGGTGTGGTGCCGGTGGCGGGGGTCGAACCCGCACGGGTTATTAGCCCAACGGATTTTGAGTCCGCCTCGTCTGCCAATTCCAACACACCGGCATCTATTATTTTAAGTCATCTCCCGATGCCCCATCCGAGAAAACGGAGGGACATCATGGAGGGACATTAAAACCAAATTACATATTCAGTTTTCAAAAAGCCTTGCAAAATCAAGGTTTTTCGCCAAGGCGGTATGAAGCGGCGAAGTAGATTTTGAGTCAAGCACGTCTACCAATTCCATCACACCGGCAAATTCGGCTGTTTGATTATACAACAGCCGGACGCATATTTCAAGTGCAAATCTCGCGCGGCGGCACGAACCGCAGCCGCTCCGGCGGCTGCTCGGCAAGCGAGCACGCGGCGGCCGCGCAGCCGGGAATGTCGTCATACACACGGCAGAGCGCCCCCGCCTCCGGCGGGACAAGCACCCCGGCCGCGCGCCGGAACGGGATCGTGCGCAGGTCGCCCGCGCCCGTGAGCTTGAACCAGCTCTCGCGCAGCGTCCAGAGCTCGAACGGCTGCAGGTCGCCGCAGTCCGCCTGCGCGAGCCGCCGCGCCATGGCCGGGTGCAGCGGGCGCACCTGCTCCACATCCGCGCCGACCGGCGCTGCCGACACGGCCACGAGCGCCGCCGTGCGCGTGTGACTGACGGAAAAGTGCAGCTGCGGGCACGCCGGAAAATACGGCTTGCCGCCCGGCAGCTCCGCCGTCTCCGGCAGGTCGATGCCCCAGACCGCGCGCACCGCATACGCCAGCAGCGACACGCCCCACGCGCTCCCGTGCGCCTTCGTGCGCGCAGGGCGCGCCGGCTGCGCGTCCGTGATCTGCGTCCAGAAAAGCTCCATATGGCCCACCTCATTTCCTGTGTCACAGAATAACACGATTCGTAATTTTTTGCTACCACTATTGTAAATTGTGTGATATACTGAAATGAATATTTCTGCACGCTCCTGCTTTCCCGGAAAGCAGACGCCACTAACCGCAAAGGCACCCACACACTGCCTTTGGAAAGGAATATGGACTACATGAAGAAAATTCTCGTACTTGAGGATGAGCCCAGCATCCGCAGCTTCGTCGTCATCAACCTGCGCCGGTCCGGTTATGAGCCCATTGAGGCGGCCACAGGCGAGGAGGCGCTCGAAAAGCTCAAGCAGAATCCGGACACGCTCGTCGCGCTGCTCGACGTGATGCTGCCGGACATCGACGGCTTTGAGGTCTGCCGCCGCATCCGCGCGACCGGCTCGAAGATGGGCATCCTCATGCTCAGCGCCAAGAGCCAGGAGATGGACAAGATCACCGGCCTCATGACCGGCGCGGACGACTATGTCACCAAACCCTTCTCCCCCGCCGAGCTGCTCGCGCGCGTGGACGCGCTCTACCGCCGCATCGGCGGCAGCGAGAACACCGAGGACGTGCTCTCGAGCGGGCCGTTCGTGCTGCACCTGCGCTCGCGCACACTCGATAAAAACAGCGATCACATCCGCCTGACACAGACGGAGTTTGCCATCATGAAGCTGTTCATGGAAAACCCCGGCCGCGCGCTCTCGCGCGAGGACATTCTGCACGCCGTCTGGGGCGCGGACTACAACGGCGAGGTCAAGATCGTCGATGTGAACATCCGCCGCCTGCGCATCAAGATCGAGGACGACGCGACCGAGCCGGAATACATCACCACCGTCTGGGGCTACGGCTATAAGTGGGGCTACTGAGACCATGCAGGACGTCACCCCCACCCCCGCAGGCGAATCCAAACATACCGGCTCTTTCCGCGGCCTGTTTTCGCGCATGGCCATCGGCCAGTGCGTACACGCGGCGCTGTGCGTCGCCGCCGGCGCGGCCATCGGCCTGAGCGCCGGGCGCGTGAGCACCGCGCTGGGCATTGTGCTGGGCATTCTCGCGGCGGCCGTCGGTGCCGTGGTCTGCGCGCTGTGGTTCCGCCGGCGCGTGTCGCGCCCGGTCGAGCAGATCACGGAGGTCACGCGCACGATCGCCGGCGGGCGCTACGGCACGGAGCTGCCGGTGCAGCGCGACGATGAGCTCGGCCGCCTCGCGACCGCGATCAACGAACTGTCGCAGGAGATCAGCCGCAGTGAAAAAATGCAGTCGGAGTTCATCTCGTCGATCTCACACGAGCTGCGCACGCCCCTGACCGCCATCACCGGCTGGAGCGAGACGCTCATGTTCGACACCGCCATCCAGGGCGACTCCCGCCGCGGCATCGCCATCATCTCCAAGGAGGCCGCGCGCCTGACGAGTCTCGTCGAGGAGCTGCTGGAGTTCACCCGCATCCAGGACGGCCGCTTCAACCTGAGCATGGAACTGCTCGACATCGAGAGCGAGCTTGAGGACACCATCTTCACCTATCAGGAGCTGCTGCGGCAGGACGGGATGCAGCTCATCTACAACCCGCCCGAGGAGGAGATCCCGCTCGTGCCCGGCGACCCGGAGCGGCTCAAGCAGGTGTTTCTCAACATCCTCGACAACGCCGCCAAGTATGCACGCGACGGCAAGACGATCGAAGTGTCCGTTTTTTCGGACAGTGAAGCTGCTACCATTCAGTTTAGAGATCATGGGCCCGGCATCCCGGAAAACGAGCTGCCGCACGTGAAGGAGAAGTTCTTCAAGGGCGAAAAGCACAAGGCCCGCGGCAGCGGCATCGGCCTCGCCGTGTGCGACGAGATCATCACCCGCTCCGGCGGCACGCTGACGATCGCCAACGCCCCCGGCGGCGGTACGCTGGTCTCGGTGCGCCTGCCGTTCGCGCCGGAGAGCGGCAATTAAATTCGTATTTCATTCTAACCGAGGTAACCATATGAGCAAAACCGAATCCGCAAAACCCGATACCAACGTCTCGTTCCGCACGTCCATCGGCGGGCAAGCGCTCATTGAGGGCATCCTCATGCGCGGCCCGACCCGGCAGGCCATCGTCTGCCGCACGGAGGACGGCATGGTCGAGAAGGTCGAGGAGCTGCACCTGGTCAAGGAAAAGCACCCGATCCTCGGCTGGCCGCTCATCCGCGGCGTCGTCGTGTTTCTCGACTCGATGATCAAGGGCATGAAGGCGCTGACCTATTCGGCCGACCTGCTGCCCGAGGACGAGCAGGAGGAGCCCGGCAAAATCGACCTCTGGATCGAAAAGCACTTCGGCGAGGAGAAGGCCAAGGACATCATCATCGGCACGGCCGTGGTGCTCGGCATCGCGCTGTCGATCGTGCTGTTCATCCTGATCCCAACGCTGCTCGCCGGCCTGACCAGGGGCTTCATCCACAGCCCCGTCGTGCGCAACCTCTTTGAGGGGCTGCTGCGCATCGTCATCTTCCTGCTGTATCTGTGGGGCGTGGCGCACATGAAGGACGTTGAGCGCATGTTCGCCTACCACGGCGCAGAGCACAAGACCATCTTCTGCTACGAAAAGGGTCTGCCGCTGACGGTCGAGAACGTGCGGCCGCAGTCGCGCTTTCACCCCCGCTGCGGCACGAGCTTTCTGTTCGTCGTCGTCATCATCAGTATTCTCGTGTTCTCGCTCGTGAGCCTGCGCGTCGGGCTGTGGGACAATCCGTGGGTGCGCATCGGCCTGCGGCTGCTGCTGCTGCCGGTCGTCGTGTCCATCAGTTATGAGATCAACCGCTGGGTCGGCCGGCACGACAACCTCTGCTCGCGCATTCTGTCCGCGCCGGGCAAGTGGCTGCAGCGCCTGACCACCAATGAGCCGGACGACAGCATGATCGAGTGCGCCATCCGCGCGCTCGAGCTCGTCATCCCGGAAGAGAAAGGCAGCGATGCCTGGTAATCCGTCAGCAAAGGACTGGAAGATAGAGAGATGCCAAAGACCTATAACGACCTGTATCTGGCCACGCGCACGGCGCTGAAAAACGCCGGTGTGGAGGCTTACGCGCTCGAGGCGCGGCTGCTGGTGGCCTATGCCGTCGGCAAGACGAAGGAGGAATTCGTGCGCGACCTGCGCCTGTACACCTCCGACGAAAATGAACAGAAGATCGCGGCCCTGCTGCAGCGCCGCATCGCCGGCGAACCGCTGGCCTATCTCATCGGCGAGTGGGAGTTTCACGGGCTGCCGATCGTGGTCACGCCCGACGTGCTCATCCCGCGCATGGACACCGAGGTGCTCGTGGACGCGGCGCTGCGCGTGCTCGT
>CAKTNQ010000031.1:0-14839 GCA_934589185.1 uncultured Oscillospiraceae bacterium
CACAGCAGCCGCCCGCCCTGATCGAGCAGCGGCGCCTCGCCCGCGCCGGTCTCGGCCGCGACGCGGCGCGCCAGCCCCGTGAAGCTCAGCACCTCGGCGTACAGACTCAGGCTGTCGCCGCAGGCGGCGCACAGCGCGCGCTCGGCCTCGTGGCTGTATTGCTCCGGCACGAGCAGCACCTGCCCCGGCGTGCGCGCCGCGACGGCCGTGCGGATGCGCCCCATGAGCAGGTCGGTCTTGCCGCTGGCGGCAGGGCCATAGAGCAGATGCAGCATAAGATCCCTCCTTGTGTGTTTTCTAAAGTGTAACATATCTTGTGTCCCAATAAAGGGACAGTGCCCGGCAGTGCCGCTCACCACACCTGCCAGCGCAGGGCAAAGGCGATGAGATATCCGAGCGAGGTGAGCGCGCTCAGGGCGGTGAGGATGCGGTCGGCGGCGGGCTTTCGCGCGCACTGTGCCAGCGCCAGCGGCACCGGCAGCAGCACGAGCAGGTAGCGCGGCGCGCTCAGCAGCCACGTCGCGCCGACGGCGACGATGTAATACGCGAGGAACCACGCCGTCTGGCTCGCGCGCAGCTTGGGCGCGGCCGCGGCCAGCAGGCCGAGCGCGGCAAAGCACGCGATCAGGTTCGGCAGCCAGAGGCCGAGCGTATCGCGCCAGCCGCCGGTGGTCAAACTGCGCAGAAAGCAGTCCGTCTGGTAGGCGGCCGTGCTGAAAAACAGGCCCGTGCGCTGGTTCCAGTGCTCGCGCTGGTAGATGAGAAACTGAAAGGGGTTGCCGGACACGCGCCAGTTGATATAGCAGTACGCCGCAAAGCCCAGCGGCACGAGCAGCGCGCCGACGACCTGCCGGGCATCCACCCGGCGGCGCTGCACGGCGTCGTGCACGAGCTCCCACAGCAGCGGCACGAACAGCAGCAGCCCGAGCGAGCGCGTGAACGCAGCTCCTGCCCCGCACAGCCCGCCGAGGATGGGCCTGCGCGTGCGGGCAAGGTAGAGCGCCGCGGCCGTCAGCAGCAGAAACAGGCTCTCGCTCATGGGCGCGGCGAAGAAAAAGCACCCCGGCGCGAGCACGAGAAACCGCAGCGCACGCACAGCGTCGCGGTGCGGCAGGTCGAGCCGCACCAGCCGGTAGACTACGCACCCCGCACCCGCGAAGCACAGCGCCGATGTGAGCAGCCCCGCGCAGATGTCGGACGGAATGAGGCGCATCACCGCGCGCACCGCGAGCGGATAGCCCGGCAGGAACACGAGCTGCACGACGCGGTCGGGGTCGCCGGCGGCGATGTAGCCGTCGCGCGCGATGTCGAGATAGTGCCGGCTGTCGGTGCAGCGCCAGAATTCGAGCGCCTGCGCGCTCGTCCCGCTCTGCCCGGCGAGGGCGCGGATGCCCCATGTGAGCAGAAGCAGGACAAGATCGAGCGCGAGCAGCGCAGCGAAAATGCGTGCGCCCATGTGCGCGGGTTCCGCTGTCGGGACGGCGGCGGGCGCATCGTCCTCCCGCTGCCAGAAGCGCACCCACACGGGCACAAACCGCAGCCCCACGGCGGCGAACAGCGCCGCGCTGCACCCGGCGGCGATGCCGCCCGGAACGGACAGGCCCGGCGTGCGCACGCACCAGAGCACGAACAGCGCCGCGAGCGCGGCAAGGCCCAGCGCATCGAGCACGATGACGGCGCGGCGGGATCGCGGCTGCATGGCGGCACCTCCTGACAAAACGAGAATAATAAATTGTAGCACGTGCGGCGGGAAAAGACAATGACGCGGTCATTTCACCGCGTCATCGTCCTGCTCTGTGTCCATAAGATACTTCTCTTCACAGGTACGCTGCGCTTCGCTCAGCACCTTCTCCTCAAGGAGAAGGTGCTGAGCCGAGGTGGGCCTTGCCCCCTCGGGCTCCCCTGCGGCGCAAATATCTCTGAAATCATGCACCATTCGTTCGGCAAGGAGAGGACTTCCGACGCAAAAACGGGGCTGACCGGCCGGTCAGCCCCGTTTCATTTCTGCAAAAGTCAGGCCACCTCGACGACGCCGCCGTCGAGCACACGCACGGTCTGCCCCGTCTGCACAGCGGCGAGAAACTCGTCGCCCAGGCAGTCGATGACCGGCATGTCGGCGTCCGTCCACACGGACGCGAGGATCGCGCCCGAGGCCGCCAGCGAGTCGATGTGCTTGGAAAAGAGCATGCACGCCGGCTGCTGCCCGGAGGCGCAGGCCGTGTAGAGCACCATGCCGCCGGTGGTCGAGCCGATCGTCTCCGGCAGGCACAGGGCCTTGCCGATCATCGGCTTTTTATACAGGTCGGGGTTGTTCTGGTCGCCGCATTTGACCTGCTTGTCGTGGAACATCAAGGCCATCTGGTAGCTGGCGAGCGTGTTGAAGCCGCCGTGCGACACGAGGGCTTCCGCCTCGCACGTGCCGGGGCAGATGACGCGACCCTGAAACTGTTTCATATTAGTTGGCCCCCTTCGTAATCATGGTGATGATCTCTTCCTCGGTGTAGTAGCGCGCGGTCGTGTACGTGCGCAGCTTGTTCGACGAGGTGATGACGGGCATGGCTTTGCTGAGCGGATTGTTCATGTACATGAGCGGGCAGATGTAGCTGAGCACGACGCCGGTGTTGCGCAGGCGGGGTGCGTACTCTGTCTTTTCAAATTCCTCGATGACGCCGGGCGCGGCGGTGAACACCGTCGGGATGCAGACCTTGCGCTGGCCGTGCGCACGGAGGCTCGCCTCGACGCGCTCAGTCGTGTCGATGAGCTGGTGGAGCGTCATGTGCGGGCAGCCCATGAAGCACAGCTTCGGCTTGGCGTTGAGATTCTTCCACACGCACGGATAGCTCTCGCGCACGCGCTGGAGCTCCGCATCGTCGATGACATACACCGGCGCACCGTCGCGGATGAGTGCCTCGCCCTGCTGCACGGCCTCGGGCGTGAGGTGCTCGATGTGGTACAGGCCCACGGCGCCGTTGGACGCGGTGGCTGCGCCGAAGTCCTTGAGATACGCAATGGCGTCCTCGTTGATCTCCGTGCCGATCCACTGGTCGAGCCCCTTGACATACGGCACCTTTTCCATGACCTTCATGCCGATGGCGGAGCCGAGCAGCTGCGGCTCGGGCTTTTTCGTCGTGCGCACCTCGACGATCCAGTCGGCCTTGCGCCCGTCGTCGGTCAGGAAGCCGAAATACGGCACGCAGCCCGCGATGGAGCCCATGAGCTCGATCATGCCGGAGTTGCGGTTGCAGCGCGCGCCGAGCACGCTGTTGGCGTACACCACGGCGGACGACTCCGCCCACGAGAGCACCTCGCCCTGCTTGGGCTTGTTGCCCACCTCGTCGAGGTAGCAGGTGCAGGTGTAGTCCTTGTCGCTGAGGATGCCGAGCTTTTTGAGCTGGGCCTCGTAGCGCGCCTGCTGCTTATACATGAACTGGTGGAACACCAGGTCCTGCAGCGGGTTCGAGGGGACGTTCTTGTCGAGCGGGAGCGGGTCGGCGGTGAATTTCTGCTCGGAAAACGCGCCGGCTTCGATCAGCTGGTCATACAGGTCGTAGACCGGCTTCATGGCGTTGATGCCGAAGCTGATGACCGTGTGGCCGTAGGTGCTCGTGACGGGCACCATCTTTTCCGCGCCGAAGGCGTCGCCGTACATGACGAGCGTTTTCATGACCTTGGCCATGACTTCGCCCTTGCTGCCGTCGAGCACGGCCTGCTGTTCGGGTGTCAGTTTCATGGGGAATCGACCTCCTTGTGAACTCACTTTCTGTGAATTTCTTGACGAAATTATAGCCTAATTTGGGCAAAAATGCAAGGGGCATTTGCGCACAAGCGGGCAGGATGGGAAAAACCCCGCCGGGCGGCGGGGTTTTTGCTTATTGTTCCGCGTGGGCGGTCTTGGCCGGCAGCGGGATCTGCGCGAGGACGACGGCGAGGAACATCAGCGCGCAGCCGAGGTATTCGCGCGGGGTCATGCTCTGGTGCAGGATGATCGCGCCCGCAATGACGGCGAACACGCTCTCGAGACTCAGCAGGATGGTGACGACCGTGGGGTTGGAGTCCTTCTGCGCGAGGATCTGCAGCGTGTAGCCCACGCCGCACGAGAACACGCCCACATACAGCAGCGGCAGCGCGCACGAGAGCAGAGCGGCGATGTCCACCTGCTCGAAAAACGGGATGCAGACGGCCGACCACAGCCCCGCGAACAGAAACTGCACGCAGCTGAGCTTCACCCCGTCGCACCGGGCGCCGAAGTGGTCGATGACCAGAATGTGCACGGCAAAGCACACCGCGCACACGAGCACGAGCAGGTCGCCCGCGGCGAGCCGGAAGCTGCCCTTGATGCACAGCAGGTACAGAGACACGACCGACAGCGCGACCGCGACCCACACCGGCAGGCTGACCTTGCGTTTCAAAAACAGGCCGAACACCGGCACGAGCACCACGTACAGCGCCGTGAGAAAGCCGGCCTTTCCGGCATCCGTCCCGGCGGCAATGCCGGCCTGCTGGAAGTTCGAGGCGATGGCCAGCGCCGTGCCGCAGCAAAAGCCGCCGAGCCAGAGCCGTTTGCGCCCGGCGCGTTTTTCTTCGTCTGTGGGCTGCGGGCGGTCCTTGCGCGTGGCATTTAGCACCGCGATGAGCACCAGCAGCGCGAGCACGGCGATGAAATAACGCACGGCGTTGAACGTGAACGTGCCGATCGTGTCGGCGCAGACGTCCTGCGCGACGAAGGCGGTGCCCCAGATGAGCGCGGCCAGGATCGGGAAAACGACTTGACGGATCTGATTATGTTTCATAAGCGGGAACCCCTCGGTGATGTCGGCGGCAAATACAAAAGCAGTCAGACGTTCCTCGCCTGACTGCCGGTAGGTGCGCACCCGTGCCCATAGCTTAGTACAGGCGCGGGCGCTTGTCAATCGGTTTTTTGCTGTAAATCGCGAAATTTCTTTACGCCTTGTGCGCGCGGCCGCCGCTGTGCATGGCGGCGTGCTCTTTGGCGATCTCGGCATAGAGCGCGGGCGCCGTCCAGGCGGCGTTCGTGTCCGTCAGCATGGCCTTGAGTGCGACGGGGGGGATGTGCGCGGCGCGAAAGCCCTGCAGCATCCCCTCGAGCATGCCGGGGCGAAAGTGCGCCATGACGAGCATCTCCCCCGGGAGCGGGGCGGCGGGGGCGGCAGCATCACGCGGCAGCACACCGGCCAGCGCGCCGATCGACTGGCCAAAATCGGCCGGGTCGACCGCCTGCACGCGGATGCCGAGCCGCAGGCACACGACCTGCATTCTGCCGAGCTTTCCGGGGTCGATTTGATAGGCGAGTAGGGTGGGAGTCATATCAGAGCACCTGCTTCCAGATCAGAATGAGATACACCACGGCCGCGCACTGCAAGCACAGCAGCGCGGGGAAGCCGAAGCGGAATTCCTTGTGTTTCGTCTTGTGGTGGAACACGCGCATGCCCAGCGTGCCGCCGAGCGCCCCGCCGAGCGCGGCGAGGGCGAAGAGCGTGCCCTCCGCGATGCGCCACTTGCCGGCGCGGGCCTTCGCCTTGTCGATGCCCATGGCGGCGAAGGTGATGACGTTGATGGCGGCGAGGTAGAGGAAGAAATAGCTCATCGGCGGCCGCCTTTCGCACCGGATCTTCCGGACCTGCCGCCGGAGCGGGGCGCGCCCGGCTTGGCGGATTTTCCGGCCTGGCCGGGCTTGCCGGGCTTTCCGGCCCTACCGCTCTGCGCGCTGCGGGCGGATGCGGGCTTTTTGCCGCCGCCGTAGACCTTGCCGTATTTGCGCTGGGGCGGCTGGGGTGCGGTGGGCTTGGCGGGTTTGCGCCGGTCGGTCATCGGGCGGACGAGACAGTCCTTGCCGAAGCCGATCAGGTCCTCGCGCCCGGCCTCGTGCAGCGCCTGAATGACGAGCCGGCGCTTGTCCGGCCGGCGCCACTGCAGCAGCGCGCGCTGCATATCCTTTTCGTGCGGCGTCTTGGCGACGTAGACCGGCTTCATCGTGCGCGGGTCAATGCCGGTGTGGTACATGCACGTGCTGATCGTGCCGGGGGTGGGGTAGAAATCCTGCACCTGCTCGGGCTGGCGGCCGCGGCGGTTGAGATACTCCGCGAGGGCCACGGCGTCGGCGAGTGTGCTGCCGGGGTGCGAGCTCATGAGGTACGGCACGACGTACTGTTCCTTATCATACTTGTGGTTGAGCTGGCGGTATTCGTCCATGAAGCGCTCATACGTGCCGATGTGGGGCTTGCCCATATAGTCGAGCACGGTGTCGATGCAGTGCTCGGGCGCGACCTTGAGCTGGCC
Organism: uncultured Oscillospiraceae bacterium; assembly: GCA_934589185.1. GTDB lineage: Bacteria > Bacillota > Clostridia > Oscillospirales > Oscillospiraceae > CAG-103. The sequence goes on from CAKTNQ010000031.1 coordinate 6,298, forward strand.
GGAGATGTGGTAGCGCACGAGCTCGCGGAAGAACGCGTCGTTATCGTCGCAGAGCATGTAGTCATAGCGGATGCCGCTGCGCACGAACACCTTCTTCACGCCGGGGATCTGGCGCAGCTTGCGCAGCAGGGCGAGATAGTCCGAGTGGTCGGCATCGATATTCGGGCACGGCGTCGGCGCGAGGCACAGCCGGTTCGGGCACATACCGCGCTCCAGCTGCTGGCGGCACGACGGGTGGCGGAAGTTTGCCGACGGGCCGCCGACGTCGGATACGTACCCCTTCCAGAGCGGGTGGTGCGTCATGGCCTCGACCTCGCGGATGACGCTCGCGTGGCTGCGGCTCGTAATCATGCGGCCCTGGTGGAACGCCAGCGCGCAGAAATTGCACCCGCCGAAGCAGCCGCGGTTGTGGATCACGCTGAAGCGCACCTCCTCGATCGCGGGCACGCCGCCGAGCGGCTCGTACATGGGGTGCCACTCGCGGGTATAGGGCAGCTCGGCCACACGGTCGAGCTCCTTGGTGTCGAGCGGCATGGCGGGCGGGTTGATGATCAGATAGCGCCCCTCGCACGGCTGGATCATGGCGCGGCCGCGGATGGGGTCGTGCTCGGCGTATTCGGTGCGCGTGGCCTCGGCATAGAGGCGCTTATCATCGCGCACGTCCTCGAACGACGGGAGCGTGATGTGCTCGAACTTGCACACGGCGGGGTCGCGCGTGATGTAGCCGGTGCCGGGGATGTCCGTCATCGTGCGCACGGACTGCTTTTTCTTCAGCCGGTGAGCGATCTCGATCGTCGCGGCCTCGCCCATGCCGTAGACCAGCAGGTCGGCCGGGGCGTCGAAGAGGATGGCGCGGCGGACGGAATCGTCCCAGTAGTCGTAGTGCGCGAAGCGGCGCAGGCTCGCCTCGAGCGAGCCGAGGATGATCGGCATGTCGGGGCCGAAGGCCTCGCGCGCGCGGTTGCAGTAGACGATGGCCGCACGGTCGGGCCGGCAGCCGGTGCGCTTGCCGGGGGAGTAAAAATCCTCGCTGCGGCGGCGCTTGGCCGCCGTGTAGTGCGCGACCATGGAGTCGAGATTGCCCGCGCCGATGAACACGCCCAGCCGCGGCCGGCCCATGGCGCGGAAGGCCTCCGCGTCGTGCCAGTCCGGCTGCGCGAGCACGGCCACGCGCAGGCCCTCGGCCTCGAGCACGCGGCTGATGACCGCCGTGCCGAAGCTCGGGTGGTCGACATATGCGTCGCCGCCGACGACGAGCGCGTCGTACCACCACCAGCCGCGCTCGTGCATCTCCTCGGCGGAGACGGGCAGGAAATCACACCGTTCCATGCGTCACCGTCCTGTGGATGAGCCGGCCCATGAGCAGCAGGTGCGCGCGCACACCGGGGTCGCGCCCGATCTGCACGAAGCCGCTACGTTGGTAGAACGTGATGGCCCGGGCGTTGTTTTCCGACACGTGCAGGCGCACGGCCGTGCGGTCGTGATTTTCGTAAAACCAGAACGCGTAGCCCAGCAGCTGGATGGCCCAGCCGCGGCCGCGGTATTCCGGCAGCATATACAGCAGGCTGATCCAGCCGCAGCCGGATTGCTCGTCGCGCCCGGGGTCGAGCTCGACGAGGCCGACCACGCGGTCCCCGCTCAGGACGCGCACGACGGAGCCGGGGTGCTCCTGCGCGTGCCGGGCGGCGCTGCGGGCATAGAGCTCGGGCACGAAGCCCTCGTCCGTGTCGTGCACGTTGCGCCACGCGTCCCGGTAGCACTGGAGGTAAAACGCCTCGTCGCGCGGGAAGCGCAGCGGCTCATAGCGCAGATCCTCCACGCCGCTGCCGCTGCCGCGCCACCAGGTCTGGCGGCCGAAGGTGCTCAGCGCGTCTGGCAGGTGGCGGTTGTCGTTATAATACTCTACGGTCGTATTGTCCCCATCGACGAGCAGCAGACTCACGGACGTGTTGTCGCCGTAGGGCAGGGTGGCCATCTCGCTGTTCGGGATGCCCAGCACCGTGCACAGGTAGGCGCGGATGGCCATGCCGTGGCTCACGAGGGCGATGGTCTGCCCGTCGTGCCGCGCGGCGAGGTCGGAGATGGCGCGCTTCATGCGCTTTTGCACATCGCGGATCGGCTCGCACCCGGGCACGGACCAGCGGTCGGGGTCGGTGTTAAAATAGCGCATCTGCTCCGGGAATTCGTGCTCCACGTCGCCCCAGGCGCGGCCCTCCCACACGCCCATGCAGATCTCCGTCAGGCGCGGCGTGGCCACGGCCGGAATGTCATGATAGCGCGTGATCGCCTCGGCCGTCGCGCGTGCGCGCGACAGGTCGCTGCAGTAGAGCGCGTCGATATGCTCGCGGCGGAACCGCTGCGCGAGCGCGTCGATCTGCTGCAGGCCGAGCGGGGTGATGCTCCCGTCCCAGTGCCCCTGGATGCGGCGGTAGAGGTTGCCCTCCGCTTCCGCGTGCCGGATCAGATAAATTTTCGTCATTGCAGGCCTCCAAAACTTGACCATAGTGGAATCATACAGTATAATAATCTGAATCCGCGCTTTGATCTTGCGCGGGAATGTGTCAGCACCTGTACGAGCGCATTATACCGTGTTTTCGCGGCGCGCACAAGTGCTTTGGAGGGCAAAGTGAAAGTAATCCACCTCATCAGCGGGGGCGACACCGGCGGCGCCAGGACGCATGTTTACTCCCTGCTGAAATATCTCGGTCAGATCATCGACGTGCAGCTCGTGTGCTTCCGCGGCGGTGATTTTGCCGACGGCGCGGCCGCGCTCGGCATCCCGACGATGGTGCTTGACGGGGGCTTCGTGTCCAACCTCGCCGCGCTCAAAAAAATCATCCGCGACGGGGAGTATGACCTCGTGCACTGCCACGGCTCCATGGCCAACGTCATGGGCGCCATGCTGCGGCCCGGCGTACACGTGCCGGTCATCAGCACCGTGCACAGCGACTACCGGCTCGACTATCTCGGCCGGCCGTTCGCCCGCGCCGTCTACGGCACGCTCAATATCTGGGCCCTGCACCGGCTCGATTACCGCGTGTGCGTGTCCGACCCCATCCGCCAGCGGCTCATCGACCGCGGCTTTGAGCCGAACCGGCTCTTTTCCATCTACAACGGGCTCGACTTTTCCCACGTCGTGCCCAGGACCGACCGCGCGGCGTATTTCGCGCAGTTCGGCTATACCGTGCACGAGGGCGACGTGATCGCGGGCATTGCCGCCCGGCTCGACCCCGTCAAGGATATCCCGACGCTCCTGCGCGCGGTGGCGCTGGCCAAAAAGGCCTGCCCGCAGCTGCGCCTCGCCATCGCGGGCGACGGCAAGGAGCGCAAAAAGCTCGAGGCGCTCACAAAGGAGCTGGATCTGGCCGACAGCGTGTTCTTCCTCGGCTGGGTCAACGACCTCGACAGCTTCTACGGCGCGCTCGATATCAACACGCTCTCATCCGTGTCGGAGGCGTTTCCCTATGCGCTGCCCGAGGGCGCGCGCGCGCATCTGGCCACCGTCGCGTCCAACGTCGGCGGCGTGCCGGCCATCATCGAGCACGGCGTGACCGGCCTGCTCATCGAGCCGGGCGACGTGCGCATGCTCGCGGCCTATCTCGCGCGCTACGCGCTCGACGAAAACTACCGCCACGAGATGGGCGAGGCGCTCTACCGGCGCGGCAAGGCCGACTTCTCCGAGGAGGCCACCGGCCTGCGCCAGCTGGAAATTTACAACGCCGTCTTTCGCTTGGAGCGCAACCGGCGCGACGGTGTGCGCGACGGCGTGCTCATCTGCGGCGCCTACGGCTTCGGCAACACCGGCGACGACGCCATTTTGCAGGCCATCATCGGCGAGATGCGCCGCATCGACCCGCACATGCCCGTGACCGTGCTCTCCCGCCGGCCGAAGGACACGCGCAGCGCTTACGGCGTCAACGCCTGCAACCGGTTTCATGTTCCCGCCATCCGGCGCATCCTGCGCCGCAGTCAGCTGTTCATCAGCGGCGGCGGCAGCCTCATGCAGGACGTCACGAGCCGGCTGAGCTTATGGTATTATCTCGGCACGATCCGCATGGCCCGGCGCTGCGGCTGCAAGGTGCAGATGTACGGCTGCGGCATCGGCCCCATCATCTACGAGCGCGACCGGCAGCTCGCCGCGCGCATCATCAACACCTGCGTCGACAAGATCACCCTCCGCGAGCCGGACAGCCGCGAGACGCTCGCGGATTTCGGCGTCACCGAGCCGGAGGTCATCCTCGCGTCCGACCCCGCGCTCACGCTGCCGGCTGCCGAGCGCAGCCGCATCGACCGCATCCTGCGCGAGCATGATATGGATCCGGAGGGCAAGTATATCGGCTTCGTGCTGCGCAAGTGGCCCGGCATCGAGGAAAAGGCCACCGTGTTCGCCGCCGGCGCCGTGTACGCCTACCTGAAATACGGCCTGACGCCGGTGTTCCTCAGCATCAATTTCCGCACCGACGGCGAGGCCAGCCAGCTCGTCACGGAGCATTTGAGCATCCCGTTTTATACGCTCGACGAGCAGATGTCCACCGGCGAAGTGATCGGCGTGCTCTCGCGCATGACGGCCGTCGTGTCCATGCGGCTGCACGGGCTCATCTTTGCCGCCGGGCAGGGCGTGCCGCTCATCGGCGTCGCCTACGACCCGAAGGTCACGGCGTTTCTCGACTATGTCGAGCAGAATAACTATATGCAGTTCGAGGCGGTCAACGAAAAGGATCTGTCCGACCGGATCGATGCGGCCGTCGCCCTCGCCGGCAGAGGCGAGGAGATGCGCTGCCGCACCGAGCTGCTCAACCGGCAGGAGGACAACAACCGCGCCACGGCCGCACGGCTGCTGGGGAAGGAGTAAGCGAGCGTATGATCCGCAGTGCTGTTCTGGTTTCCGGCAAGGGAACAAAATTGCAAAGTCTGCTGGACTCCGTGTTCTTCGGCGAGATCCCGGAGCTGCAGCTCGTCGCCGTCATCTCGTCCAACGCCAACGCCTACGCGCTCAAGCGCGCGCGCAACGCCGGCATTGAGACCGTCGTCGTCGAGCCGGCCATGTTCCCGAACGACACGTCGTACGACATGGCCATCCGCAACAAGCTCAAGGACATGGACATCGAGCTGGTCATCAACGCGGGGTTTTATCCCGGCGTCGGCCGCGAGACGGCCAAGAGCTTTCGCAACAGGGTCATTGCGGTGCAGCCGTCGCTCGTCCCGGCGTTCGAGACGCTGCGCGGCGACGCGGTGCACGAGGCGGTGCTCGCCCGCGGGCTGAAGGTCACGGGGGCGACGGCGTACCTCGTCGACGAGACCGGCGGCGTCGGCCCGGTGCTGCTGCAGAAGGCCGTGCCCGTGCTCGAGGACGACGATCTCACGACGCTCAAGCGCCGCGTGCTCACCGACGCGGAGTGGAAGCTCCTGCCCGAGGCGGTCAAGCGCTTTTGCGCCGGGAAGATCCGGCTGCACGGCGGCCGCGCCCAGCTGCTCGAGTGAAAAAGCGGTAAAAAATCATCCCCGGACCAATTACGGTCCGGGGATGTTTTGCTTTTTCACTTAGCCGGCCATGAGGTGCACGCGGATGATGCCCTCGGCCGCCTTGAGCGCCGCCATGAACGCCTCCATCGTCGTCTGCATGTTCTCGGTCGCGGCCGTGATCGTCACCGGGGCGACGCCGCTCGTCGGGATGCTCTGATTGATGGTGAGTATATTTGCGCCGTTTTCGGCAAAAATAGCGAGGACGGACGACAGCACGCCCTGCCGGTCGAGCAGCTCGAGGTTGAACGTCACCAGATGGCCGCGCGACATGTCCTGAAACGGGGACACGAAGTCCTTGTATTTATAAAATGCGCTGCGGCTGATGTCTACGCGCGTCACGGCGTCCGCCACCGTGCGCACCTGACCGGTCTCGAGCAGTTCCTTGGCCTCGATCACCTTGGCGAAGATCTCGGGCAGGACGCTCGCCTCCACGAGATAGTATTTCGGTTTGCTGCCTGCTGCCATGGGCGGGCCCTCCTTTGTGCGCGTGCTGCGGGCAAATGTTTGCCCGTACAACACAGTGTAACACATTCCGGGCGGCAGTGCAAGGATTATTCGGAAGGAGCCGATGAATTTTGGGTGGATTTCTCGCGTGCATCCTCGCCGGGGCGGCGATGAGTATTCAGGGCGTGATGAACACGCGCCTGAGTGAGCACATCGGCACGATGGAGACCAATGCCTTCGTGCAGTGTGTGGCGGCGGTGCTGTCGCTGCTGGTGCTGGTGTTCTGGCGCACGGGCAGCTTTGCCGCGCTGGGCGCCGCGCCGAAATACTGCTGGTTCGGCGGCGTGCTGGCGCTGGCCATCACGGTCACGGTCATGCTCGGCATGGGCAGGCTCGGCCCGACGCTCGCCGTGGCGACGATCCTCATCGCGCAGCTTTCTGCGGCCGCGGCCATCGACGCCTTCGGCATCATGGGCACGGAAAAGCTCGCCTTCGGCTGGAGCAAGTGGGCGGGGCTCGCGCTGATGACGGGCGGCGTACTGCTCTTTAAAATGAAATGAGACGGTGATGCACACCGTCTCATTTTTTGCTTTTGTTACAGGCCGATGCTCGCCAGCAGGTCCGCGATGCCGGAGGACTTGATGAACGCGAAGATCGAGCCGATGTCGTAGTGCTCATACGCTGCCTCCCAGATGCGGTCGGGGCTGCCGCCGGTCGCAAGGCCGACGCCGAGCACGATCTCGCCCACGATCAGGATGCACAGTGCGACGATGAGGATGGTTTTCCAGGCTTTTTTCATGCGGCGATCTCCTTTCTGCACCAGCGCTTGCCCAGGCGCACGAGCAGCCGGACCCAGCCGATGACCATGCGGATGAACAGCCAGATGGCCAGCCAGATCACGACGAGCGCGATGGCGATCACGGCGGCGCCGCCGCCGAGCAGGATGAGCATATCCGCCACTATGGGCAGGCCGATGAAGGCCGTCGCGATCAGGCCCACACCGCCCGCGCCGCACGCGGCGCCGACGGCCAGCACGGCCAGATCCAGCACCAGCAGCACGGCCAGCACCGGCACGCCGACCACGATCGCACCGAGCGTGTAGAGGATCGCCAGAAAGACGTTCGTCTTGTAGACCGGTTCGTCATCGTAATAGGCCTCGTCATAATACCCTTCCTCGCCGTCGGTGGCGTAGTTCGGGTCATCATAATCGCCTTCGGGCTGCTGCTCGTCGTAGTAGCCGTCGTCGGCAGGCTGCTCGTCGTAGTAGCCGTCGTCGGCGGGCTGCTCATCGTAGTAGCCGTCGTCGGCGGGCTGTTCGTCGTAGTAGCCGTCGTCGGCGGGCTGCTCGTCATAGTAGCCGTCGTCGGCGGGCTGTACGTCGAACGAGAACTGGCCGTCGAGCACGGGTGCGGCGGGCTGCTCGTCATAGGCATCCTCCGCGGTCTGGTCGGCGTAGGCCGGCTGGGGAGCAGGCTGCGGCGCGATGGGGCGGTACTGCTCGGCACGCGGGCGCGGCTGCGGCGCGCGCTTGGGCTGCACCTGCTCGGGCGCGACCACGGGCGCGGCGGCCGGCGTGATCTTGCCGCTGTCGGCGTAGCGGATGAGGGCGACGGCCACCTTCGTCGGGTTGCCGATCTCCTGAATGAGGCGCTCCTCATCGGGCGCGTTGTCAAACATATTCTCCATCTGCGCAATGAGCGCCTGACGGGTATTGTCGTCGGTAATCAGGCCAAGCAGGCTGCTGATTTCCGCCATGTAACTCTGTCTGTTGATAGATGGTCACCTCCAAGGGGTTCGATTGCATCTTGAAATAGCATCTCTAATTTACATATTATATTGCACGAATGGTGTGCGGTCAAGCCCGAAATGCACTTTTCGGCCGCGATCCGGCCCTTGACAGGCGCTCTGCGGCGGGGTATCCTGAGAAAAAAGGACCGGTTTTCCGAAAAACCGGAAAGGAGTGGAACGCATGGAACAAGAGCGCCCCTACACCGAAACGGAACCCGAAACCGCGGCCGAAACCGTCGAAACGGAACCCAAAACCGCGGCCGAAACCGTCGAAACGGCGGCCGAAACGCCCGAGACCCCGGCCGAGGCGGCCGCGCCGAAAAAGCCGCGCGAGTCATTTTTCCGCCGCCAGTGCCGCGAGCTTTCCGACGCATGGCGCGAGATCTACTGCAACAGCCGCGCGCGGCGCATCCGCACGTGGCAGATCGCGGTGTTTGCATTGCTGATCGTCGAGGTGACGGTCATGGCCATCGCGCTCAACCCGGTCTACTGGATCGGCACCGCGCTGCTCGTGCTCTGGTGCACGGGGCAGCTGTTTGACCGCCGGCCGGCGCGGCACTCCGTCGCCGCGGTCGTGCTGTATTTTCTCATCGCCGTCATGATCGGTGTTTTTGCGGTGCAGGAGCTGCTTGGCGCTTGACAAGCGGCGGCGGATTCTATACACTATATAAGTTACCCCATACATTATGAAATACGCCCGCGCGGGATCCCTGCGCGGCATACAGAGGAGTGTTGCGCTTATGGCCAAAGAAAAGAAGGTCGAGCAGATCACCGATATGGAAGTCGA
>CAKTNQ010000032.1:0-14622 GCA_934589185.1 uncultured Oscillospiraceae bacterium
GTGTTCTTACATTGTTTAATTTACAAGGTACACGCCGCTGTGCCTCTCGGCGACAGCTTGTTTATACTACCACACGCAGTTCGCTTTGTCAAGAACTTTTTTCAACTTTCTTTCGGAAGTTTCGCTCGTTCGTGACGCACAACCCCTCGCGTGTTTGATAATATAGCACTTCCTGTTGCCATTTGTCAATACTCTTTTTAAACTTTTTGACGTTATTTTTTCAGTTCTCAATATGTAGCGGGGATACGCTGCCGCATCCCCTATTTTGCGGTGTTCTCGGACGCTCAGGAACAGAACCGGTGCTTGCCGATGACCGTGATGAGCGGCCGGGACCAGATCCACGAGCTGGTGGCCGTGGACGGATTGAAATAATAGATCGCGCCGCCGGACGGGTCGACCCCGTTGAGTGCGTCACGCGCGGCGCGATAGGCGCTCTCCGCGACCGGCTGATTGAACTGCCCGTCCGTGATGCACGTAAATGCCCCGCTCTGATAGATGACGCCGGAGAGCGTATTCGGGAACGACGGGTGCTTGATGCGGTTGAGCACGACGGCGCCGACGGCCACCTGACCGGAATACGGCTCGCCGCGGGCCTCGGCCGAGATCAGGCGCGCGAGCAGATCGACCTGTGAGCCGGACGCACCGCCGGAGCCGCCGGAATTGCCGGAATTGCCGCTGCCCGCGGACAGGCCCATGGCCGCCAGCGTCTGGTCGCCGGCTTTTCCGTCAACGGTCAGGCCGTTTTTCTGCTGGAAGGCGCGCACGGCGCGCTCTGTACCGCTGCCGTAGACACCATCCACGCTGCCAGTATAGTAACCCCAGCTTTTGAGCTTCGTCTGGATCTGCGTGACCACGGCGCCGCTGGAGCCCTTTTTATACGAGACAGCCTCGACAGCCGGGGCGAGCGCGACGAGCACCATGCTCACCGAAAGCAGCACCGCGAGCACGAGACACAAGCGTTTGGGTCGTTTCTGCATATACAAAACTCCTTCGCAGACGTTTGGTTCTAGTCTGCGAAGGAGCGTGTTTCTTATACGGGCAAATTTGAAAAATCAGCTTTTGCGCGACTTGACATCCGCCTGCAGGCGCGCGATGAAGTCCGAAAGGCCCTCAACGCTCTGCTCGCCGGAGAGGGTGCGCACGGAGATCGTGTCGTTTTCCGCTTCCTTGTCGCCGAGGACGAGCATATACGGGATCTTCTGGCTCTGTGCCTCGCGGATCTTGTAGCCGATCTTCTCGTTACGCAGGTCAGTCTCGACGCGCAGGCCGGCCTTCTCCAGACGGTCGGCAACGTGCTTGGCATAGTTGTTCGTGCGGTCGGTGATGGGCATGACCTTGACCTGCACGGGCGCGAGCCACAGCGGGAACGCACCGGCATAGTGCTCAGTGAGGATGCCGATGAAGCGCTCGATGGAGCCAAAGCAGACGCGGTGGATCATGACCGGGCGGTGCTTCTCGCCATCAGCGCCGACATACTCGAGATCAAAGCGCTCGGGCATCTGCATGTCGAGCTGGATGGTGCCGCACTGCCAGGTGCGGCCGAGGCTGTCTTCCAGATGAAAGTCGATCTTCGGGCCGTAGAACGCGCCGTCGCCCTCGTTGATGACATAGGGCTTGCCGAGCTCGTTGAGTGCGGAGACAAGGCCGTTGGTCGCGACCTCCCACTGCTCGTCCGTGCCGATGTGGTCCTCCGGCATGGTGGACAGCTCCATGTGGTACTTGAAGCCGAAGAGCGAGTACACATCGTCGATGAGTTTGGCCACGCCCTTGATCTCATCCTTGACCTGATCGGGCGTCATGAAGATGTGCGCATCGTCCTGCGTGAAGCAGCGGACGCGGAACAGACCGTGCAGCGCGCCGGACAGCTCGTGGCGGTGCACGATGCCGAGCTCGCCGACACGCAGCGGCAGGTCACGGTAGGAGTGCGGCTGGGACTTATAGACCAGCATGCCGCCGGGGCAGTTCATCGGCTTGAGCGCGAACGGCACATCGTCGATGACGGTCGTGTACATGTTGTCTTTGTAGTGATCCCAGTGGCCGCTGCGGTGCCAGAGGTCCTGGTTGAGCATGATCGGCGTCGAGATCTCGACATAGCCGGCCTTCTTATGGATCTCGCGCCAGTAATCGATGAGCTGGTTTTTGAGCACCATGCCGTTGGGCAGGAAAAACGGGAAGCCCGGGCCCTCGTCCATGAACGTGAACAGGCCGAGCTCCTTGCCGAGCTTGCGGTGGTCGCGCTTCTTGGCCTCTTCGATGCGGGCCAGATACGCGTCGAGCTCCTCCTTCTTCGGGAAGCAGGTGCCGTAGATGCGCTGGAGCATCTTGCGGTTGCTGTCGCCACGCCAGTAGGCGCCGGTGACGCTCGTGAGCTTGATGGCGTTGCCCTTGACGCGGCCGGTGGAGTCCAGATGCGGGCCGGCGCAGAGGTCAACGAATTCGCCCTGACGGTAGAAGGAGATAACGGCGTCCTCCGGCAGGTCGTTGATGAGCTCGACCTTGTACGGCTCGTCGCGCTCCTCCATGAACTTCAGCGCTTCCTCACGCGGGAGTTCAAAGCGTTCGAGACGCAGCTTTTCCTTGCAGATCTTGCGCATCTCGGCCTCGAGCTTCTCGAGCACCTCAGGCGTGAACGGCTCGGGGCTGTCAAAATCGTAATAGAAACCGTCCTCGATGGCCGGGCCGATGGCCAGCTTCACCTCGGGGTACAGGCGCTTCATGGCCTGGGCGAGAATGTGGCTGGTGGTGTGACGGTAGGTATCCTTGTAGGTCTTGTTTTCAAAGGTGTACTGATCGTCCATAATGTCTCCTCCTAAACTAAAAACACCCCTGCGCCTTGCGGCACAGGGGTGCTGAAATCACACGGTTCCACCCTGAGTTTTTCTCAGTTGGCGCTGTAACGCGCGCCGCACGGGTCGCCTTACTGGAATGTTCGGGCGATCGGCTCGGGGAAGGTCTGCGCCGGAGGGGTGCCGCAGGCGGCTCACAGCCTATGGCCGCCATTCTCTGTCCGTCCTCACTCGGGTGCAAGTCCCGTCACTGCCTTTGGAACGGTATCATCGTAACACCGACTGTTATCCCCTGTCAAGCACAATTTCATACGAAATCCGGGCGAAAATGCCGCCGTTTGTGCATGAAACGGTGCACGGGCAGCTTGCCAAATACAGGCGCTTCATGCTATACTGAATTTGGAAGTTCAGCCAATGACGGAAAGGAGCGTATCACAATGACCATCGGCGACAAATGCCCCTACTGCGGCAGGGAATTGCTCTCCGGCTATCTGCAGAGCGCGCGGCAGATCATCTGGAGTCAGGAGGAAAAGTCCATATCCTTTCGCGCGGACGAGGAAGGCGACCTTGTGGTGAGCCACGGGATCTGGGAAGGCAGCTTCGCCGACTGCCGATACTGCGCGGACTGCGGCATCTTCCTGCTGGAACGCCCCACGCAGCCGCCAAAATTCGGCGAGCGCCTGCGCGGAACATTCGGCCGCCTGCGCGGCGGCGACACGACGGAATAAGAAATAAGAAAAGACCGCACGCGGCGTTTTGCCGCGTGCGGTTCATCGTTTTCCAGGAAAATCAGACGTTGAAGCGGAAGTAGATCATGTCGCCGTCCTTGACCACGTACTCCTTGCCCTCGGAGCGCAGCAGCCCCTTCTCCTTGGCGGCAGCCACGCTGCCGCCGCAGGCCATCATCTCGTCAAAGTTGATGGTCTCGGCGCGGATAAAGCCGCGCTCGATATCCGAGTGGATCTTACCGGCGGCCTGCGGCGCTTTCGTGCCCTTTTTGATCGTCCACGCGCGGCACTCATCTTTGCCGTAGGTCAGGAAGGAGATCAGTCCCAGCAGCTCATACGAACACTGGATCAGGCGGTCAAGGCCGGACTTCTCAATCCCCAGATCGGCCAGAAACATTGCCCGCTCCTCCGGATCATCCAGCTCGGCGATGTCCTGCTCAAGCTTGGCGCAGATGGGCAGCACCTGCGCGCCCTCCTGCTCTGCCAGCTCACGGACACCCTGGAAATATGCATTGTGCGTATAGTCGGCAAAGCCCGCCTCGTCCATGTTGGCAGCATAGATGATAGGCTTCAGGCTCAGCAGATCCGCCGTCTCGACGATGGCGCGCTCCTCATCGTCACACTCAAAGGTGCGCGCAGACTTGCCGGCATCCAGATGCGCGGCGAGCGCCTTGAACACTTCGGCCTCACGCAGGAACTTCTTGTCGCCCTTGGCGGCCTTTGTCGCCTTCTCGATGCGGCGGTTGACCATCTCCAGATCTGCCATGATGAGCTCCAGATCGATCGTGCCGATGTCGCCCAGCGGGTCGACCGGCTCGTTCTGGCTGGCGTCGGCCACCACGTGCATGATGTTCTCATCATCAAAACAGCGCACCACATGGACGATGGCATCGGTGCGGCGGATGTTTTCAAGAAACTTATTGCCCAGGCCCGCGCCCTTGCTGGCACCCTTGACCAGGCCTGCAATGTCGACAAACTCGATCACTGCGGGGGTCTTCTTGTCCGGCTCATACATCTCCGCCAGCTTATCCAGCCGCGCATCCGGCACGGCCACCACGCCCACATTGGGCTCGATGGTGCAAAACGGATAGTTCGCGCTCTCGGCCCCGGCGTTGGTAATGGCATTGAACAAAGTGGACTTGCCAACGTTCGGCAAGCCGACGATACCTAATTTCATAAAGGAAATCCTCCCTTTTTATTTTCAACAAAGTATTGTATCATCCGCAGGCGCAAAGTGCAAGCACGATTCTCCGGTGAAACGCCGACCCGTGCAAAACCCCGGAGAAACGCACAGTTTGTGCGTTCCTCCGGGGACTGTTCAGCATGGCAGATGGAAATTGTAATTTCTTGCATCCACTGCCCATGCATCGAATTGCGACTGACGAATCGCAAATTCGCTCAGCCTGTCTGCGTAATCCCGATCCAGCACTGCCGCAATGACCGCGCAATACGCCGCGTTTTTCACATTGCTCTCCGACGGGCTGTTCGTATTCTTCAACTGAAACCACGCCCTCAGCAGCGACGCCGCGCGTGCGTATTCATCGTCAAAACCGTTATCTGTCGGTACGGGTTTCACGTTCAGCGCTTTGAGAAGATACGCTTTCTGCTTTTCGGGATCATACCCCGCGAATGACATATCTCCATAGATCTGCGCGGTGAGGCGATCGGCTTCCACCTTCGTTTGGCCGCAACTCATATCTCCTGCCTTGATACACAGCGCAAGTGCTTCATCGGTTCTCTTTCCCACACAGTATTTCAGCGCCAAGCTCACCATCGCCTTCGGGTTGGATTCCGCCGCCTTCACAAGCCAGTATCGCGCTTTTTCTTTATCCACGCCTAATGTGATACTTTTTTGAAACACCATTTCGGAGCGTGACATGAATTATCGGGATATCATCCGCGGCGTTCGCGAGGACAGAGATGATACGCAGGCAAGGATCGGAGAAGGATTAAACAAATCGCAGTAGGGCTATAGCCATATTGAATCCGGAAGAGCCGAGCTCAAAATTGACGGTCTGATCAAGCTGTGACCTTTCGGCCGACTATCTGATCGGTTTGACCAGCACACCAAGGAGCTACAAATGAAGGCACACATCCACCGGCACGGCCGGTGGATGTGTGCCTTTTCTATTTTCGTATACACTCGGTTTTGCCGCAGCCGTCTGTCGGCTGCGTCGATAGGCTTCCGTGCCCGGCCATTTCAAGCCGTTATTTCACCGGGTGATAGTTTTCCGGGTCGAGATACTGTGCCGTCATGTGCACGTACCAGTCCTTCGTCTCGCGCCAGTCGGTGCGGTCTTTGTTGGTCAGCTCACGCAGCGGCTTTGCGGGCACACCCGCGACGAGCGTCTCCGGCGGGATGATCTTGCCCTGCGGCACGAGCGCCGACTCGGCCACGACGCTGCCCGCGCCGATCTCGCTGCAGAGGCTGAGCACCGCGCCCATGCCGACGCTGGCCTCCGGCCCGATGGCGCGCGCGTGGATGATCGCGCCGTGGCCGATGGTCACGCGGCGCGAAATGGTCACGACGGGGTCCTCCCCGCCGGTGTGGATGATGACGCCGTCCTCGACCGCGACCTCCTCCTCAAGCACGATGCGCGAGGCGTCGGCGCGGATGACGGCAAAGGGGCCGATATAGCAGCGCGGGCCGACGATCACATCACCGATGAGCTCCGCGCTCGCGCTGACGAACGCTGTGGGGTCGACCTGCGGGGCCTTCCCGCCGAAGGTATAGAGCATGGGTTTTCTCCTTTCACAGATAAAGGGCGGGGTGTCCCCCGCCCTTTCGCATATCATTCGGTTTTGTCGCTGCCGGCCTCCGGCGTATCGACGTCTGTCGGCTGGGCCGGGGCTTCCGTGTCCGGCTGCGGGGCCACGGGGGCCTCGTCCATTCTGCGGATGACCTTCGCCGGCGGCTCGATGGTGTCGTCCGGGTGGACAGGCATCACACCGTGCTCGCAGTAGTAGCGGAAGTCGTCGCCCTCGATCGTCTCGTGGATGAGCAGGTACTCCGCGAGGCCGGTCAGCAGATCGGCATGCTCGCGCAGCAGTGCCTCGCACTTGGCGTAGGCCTGATCGAAGATGTGCTTGACCTCTTCGTCGATCGTGGCGGCGGTCTCTTCGGAATAGCTCTTCGTGGTGCCGAAATCGCGGCCGATGAAGATGCTGTGGCTCGAATCATCGAACGAAATGGGACCGAGCTTCTCGGACATGCCGTATTTCATGACCATGTCGCGGGCGATGTTCGTCGCCTGCTGGATGTCACCGGACGCGCCGGTGGAGATATCGTCGAGGAAGAGCTGCTCGGCAATGCGGCCGCCGAGCGCGGAGACGATGCTGTCAAACATCTCGCCGCGGGACGTGAAGTCCTCGGCGTCCTCGGCCTTGCGGTACCAGGTGAAGCCGCCGGCCGCGCCGCGCGGGATGATGGTGATATAGTGCACGGGATCGGAGTTCTTGAGGAAGAACGACGCGATGGCGTGGCCGGACTCGTGGTACGCCGTCAGACGGCGCGCACGCTCGGACACGACGCGGCTCTTCTTCTCCGGACCCATGACGACCTTGAGGATCGCCTCGTCGATATCCGCCTGCATGATGAAGCGGCGCTTGCCGCGCGTGGCCATGATGGCAGCCTCGTTGAGGAGGTTCTCCAGATCCGCACCGGCGAAGCCGGCCGTACCGCGCGCGATGCTCTTGAGATCGACATCGTCACCCAGCGGCTTGCCGCGGGCGTGAACCTTCAGGATCTCCTCGCGGCCCTTGATATCGGGTAGGCCCATATACACGCGCCGGTCAAAACGGCCGGGGCGCAGCAGCGCGTTATCAAGAATATCGGCGCGGTTGGTCGCCGCCATGACGATGACGCCCTCGTTATTCGTAAAGCCGTCCATTTCGACGAGCAGCTGGTTGAGCGTCTGCTCGCGCTCGTCATGGCCGCCGCCGAGACCGCTGCCGCGCTGGCGGCCGACCGCGTCGATCTCATCGATGAACACGATGGCCGGGGCGACCTTCTTGGCCTGGTCAAACAGATCACGCACGCGCGAGGCGCCGACGCCGACATAGAGCTCGACAAAGTCGGAGCCCGAGATGGACAGAAACTGCACGCCGGCCTCGCCCGCGACCGCGCGGGCCATGAGCGTCTTGCCGGTGCCCGGAGGGCCGACGAGCAGCACGCCCTTGGGGATGCGCGCGCCCATCGCGGTATAGTTCTGCGGACGCTTGAGGAAGTCCACGATCTCGGACAGTTCCTCTTTTTCCTCTTCCGCGCCGGCGACATCGGCAAACGTGACCTTCTTGAGGTTCTCCTCGCCGGTGCGCGTGTGCGCCTTGCCGAACTTGCCGACGCCCGGCGCACCGCCGCCGCCCGCCTTGTTCATGAGCAGGTACCACACGCCGATGAACAGCACGATCGTAATCAGGTACGGCAGGATGGACATCCACCACGGGGCCGTCCAGCCCTTGACGTAATCAAACTCCGTCAGCACGCCGCTGGCGGTCTGCTGCTCGATCAGATCGCCCAGATCCTCGCGGAACCAGGTGGGATTCGGAAGCGTCTTTTTGATCGTCGTGTTGCCGTCGCTGTCCGGAGAATAGAGATTGAGCGTGAGCTCATCCCCTTCGAGGCAGAACGACTTGACCTGCTCCTGGCGGAACAGCTCCTCGATCTCGGAATAGGTGTATTCCTTCTGCTCTGCCGGAGTGGTCAGATAGAAGATGACGGCGAGAATGATCACGCCGATCAGCAGGTAGAACCCGATGCCTCTGGCACGGTTCTTATCAGGTTTCAAATCAAATCACGTCCTTTATGGGATCCGCACCGGGGCGCTCAGTTGGAATAGACCTCCGGCTTGAGCACGCCGATGTACGGGAGATTGCGGTACTTTTCTGCGTAGTCGAGCCCGTAGCCGACAACGAACGCGTCCGGCACTTCAAAGCCGGCATAGGCGGCATAGATCGGTGCCTTGCGGCGGGCGGGCTTATCGAGCAGGGTGGCAATGGTGATGGAGGCAGGCCGGCGGACACTGAGATAGTCCTTGAGATAGTGCAGCGTGACGCCGCTGTCGAGAATGTCCTCGACGAGGATAATGTCGCGGCCCTCGATGTCCTGATTCAGGTCCTTGTTGATCTTCACGGCGCCGGTGGTCGTGGTCTGGTTGCCGTAGGACGACACGGCCATAAAATCGACCGAGCACGGGATGGTCACGCTGCGCATCAGGTCGGCCATGAACACAAAGCAGCCCTTGAGCACGCCGACGAACAGCGGCTCGCGGCCATCAAAATCCCTGGAAATCTGGGCGCCCAGCTCCGCCGTGCGCGCCTGGATCTCCTCGGCGGACAGCAAAACGGACCCGATGTCATCTCTCATATCGCTCATAGTATTCTCCCCCATATGTCTGGATCTGTTCCATGCGGATGCAGATCATGGTTTGATCCGGCGCCGCCGCCCATTGCTCGGCAACGCCGAAGCCAGCGATGGCCGCCGGCACATCCGCCGCGCGGATGATCGGCACGCGGTCACGTGCGCTCTGCGTCAGCCCCCGTTCGGCGAACAGGTCGCTCACGCGCTTCGTGCAGCCGCGCCCCGCCAGACGGATCCGGTCGCCCGGACGCCGCGGCGTAACAGATAGTTTATCATGGATAATCGCAGATTTAAAGCAAAAAGTCGTGAACGCGCTGTGAATTTCACGAAACGGTTCCGGCTCTCCGACCGTGATGCGCAGGCCCAGCTCCGGGATCTCCGCCGTCTCGCCGGGATGCAGCGCATGCGTCCCGAGCGGCGGCAGCGCCTGCGCGCCGAAAAACAGCCGTCCCTGCTCGCGCGTCACGCGCAGGCCGGGCACATCGGCATAGCCGAGTCCTGCCCCGCTGCACAATTCCTCCAGCGCCAGCAGATGTCGGCGCGACAGCTCCCGTCCGGCCGCCTGCTGCAGCACGCGCACGCGCACCGGGCGCGGCAGCGCCAGCAGCTTTGCGATCGGGATGCCGTCCGAAACCGTCTGCCCGGCCAGAAAATCGGCAGCCAGACCGCCGAGAAACCGCTCATCCTCGCGCAGGAGCGCCGCCGTATCGGCCGCGTGCTGCACAAAGGCGGCGTTCACGCTCTCGAGCGCCGGCACGGCATGGTGCCGCACGCGGTTGCGGGCATAGGCATCGGCCGCGTTCGTGCTGTCCTCCACGTGCGGGATGGCATGTGCAGTCAGGTAGGCCTCCGCCTGCGCGCGCGTTGTATCCAGCATTGGACGCAGGAGCCGGCCGCGCTGCGGCGGGATGCCGGTCAGGCCGCGCAGGCCGCAGCCGCGCGCAAGGTTGAGCAGCAGCGTCTCGGCGTTGTCGTCCGCCGTGTGCGCCGTTGCGATCCAGTCATAGCCGTGCTCGTCCGCGCAGCGCGTCAAAAACGCATAGCGCAGCTCACGCGCGGCGGCCTCGGTGCCCATGCCGCGCACGGATGCAACGTCGCCGCGTCCGGCGTAAAACGGCACGCCCAGTTTTTCGCACTGCGCGCGCACGAACGCCTCGTCGCGGTCGCTCTCCGCGCCGCGCAGGCCGTGGTTGAAGTGCGCACAGCCGACGGCGAAGCCGCGCTGCGCCGCCAGCTCCGTCATCCGGTACAGGAGGTACATGGAGTCCACCCCGCCGGACACGGCACACAGCACGTGCGCGCCGGGTGCAATGGCGTCAATAGTCATCGTCTTCGTACTTCTTTTCGATGGCCGCGAAGGATGTGTACTCCGGAAGCCACATGAGTTCGAGCGTGCCGGTCTCGCCGTGGCGGTTTTTGAGGATGATCGCCTCGGCGAGGTTCGGATTCTCGCACTCCTTGTTATAATACCCGTCGCGGTAGAGCGCGAGCACGATGTCCGCGTCCTGCTCGATGGCGCCGGACTCACGGAGGTCGGACAGCATCGGGCGCTTGTTCTGGCGCGATTCGTTGGCACGCGACAGCTGCGACAGGCAGATGACCGGAACGTTGAGCTCCTTGGCCATGATCTTGAGCATGCGGCTCATGTCGGAGACGGCCTGCGTGCGGCTCTCGTTGGACCAGCCATGGCCGCTGCCGGCCGACTGCATGAGCTGCAGGTAGTCGATGACGACGAGGCCGAGGTTCGGGATGCGCCGGCACTGGGCGTTCATGTCCGCGACGGAGAGCGACGGATTGTCGTCGATGCGGATATCCGTCGCGCTGATGGTCGTGGCCGCGGCGCCGACGCGCCGCCACTCGTCCGCCGAGAGCTTGCCGGTGAGGAGCTTCTGGCTGTCGACCAGGCCCTCGCCCGCAAGCAGACGCGTCGTGAGCTGCTCGCGCGCCATTTCGAGCGAGAACACCGCGACTGTCTTGCCGGACGTCTTGCCGACGTGCAGGGCGATGTTGAGCGCCATGCTCGTCTTACCCATGCCGGGGCGTGCCGCGATGAGGATGAGTTCACCCGCGTTCAGGCCGAGGATCGTCTGATCCAGATCCGGCAGACCGGTAGCCAAACCGGGGATGCCCCCGCCGCTGCTCGCCGCCTCGGAGAGGTTTGCATACACGCGCTGGATGACCATGCTGATCGGCTGCAGGCCGCCGACGTTGCGTCCCTGCCGGAGCGCATAGATCTTGCGCTCGGCCGCCTCGAGCATGGCGTCCGCGCCGCCGGAGCCCTCAAAGATCATGTTGTTGATCTCATCGGCCGCCGTGTGCAGATTGCGCAGCAGCGCCTGATCGCGCACGATGGCCGCGTACTTGAGCACATTCGCCGCCGTGGGCGTGATCTGCATGACCTCCATGAGGTACTGCTGCGTTGTGTCCTTGTACACGCCGCGGACCTTCATCTGCTCGAGCACCGTGACGGCATCCACGCTCTGCCCGTAGGAGAACATGGCGAAGATGGTGTCAAAAATATCGCGGTTGGCCTGAATATAAAATTCGTCGGACTTGACCTTTTCGATCACGTCCGGGATGCAGCTCGGGTCGATGAGCATCGCGCCGATGACTGCCTGCTCCGCCGGAGCGGAATGGGGCGGCTGTCTGCCAAGCAGCTCCTCCATGACGGGTCCCTCCCTCGCCTGCGCGCGGTTTATTTCTCTTCGATGACCAGCACGTGGATGGTGCCGGTGACTTCATAGCCGAGCTTGCACTTGACCTCATACGCGCCGAAGCTCTTGATGGGCTCGGCCTGCACGATCTTCTGCTTTTCGATGGTGAGGTCAAACTGCTCGTGCAGCGCGTCGCTGATCTCCTTCGAGGTGACGGAGCCGAAGAGCTTGCCGTTGCTGCCGGCCTTCGCTGCAATCTTCACCTGAATGGCGCCGAGCTTCTTGGCGTTTTCCTCCGCCTCGGCCTTCTCGCGGGCGATCTGCGCCGCCTTGGCCTTCTCCTTCAGGCGGAAGGCATTGAGATTGTCGGCCGTGGCCTCCGTCGCGAGCTTGCGCGGCAGGAGATAGTTGCGGGCATAACCGTCGGACACCTCCTTGAGTTCGCCCTTTTTGCCCTGACCCTTTACGTCTACATTCAAAATCACTTTCATAGCAAGATACTCCTTTGCTTAATTTTCCAGATTGTCGTCGATCGCCCTGCGCGCCATCTGCGCCGCCTGCGCGACCGACACGTCATGCAGCTGCACGGCCGCCGACGAGCGGCTGCCGCCGCCGCCGAGCGCCTCCATGACGAGCTGCACATTCAGTTCGCCGATCGAACGCGCGGAGATGAACACATCCCCGTCGCCCATCGGATAAATGACCATGGACGCCGTGACCCCGGCAATGTTGAGCAGTTCATCTGCCGCCTGCGCCGCGACAATACGGTCCTGCGGCTCGGTGGGCGCGGCAATGGCAATGTCCGCGCGGTAGATGGACGCCGTCTGCAGGATCTTATAGCGGGCGACCGTGTGCTCCATGTCCGTCTGCAGGAGCTTTTTGACCTCCGAGGTGTCGGCCCCGGCGCGGCGCAGGAACGCCGCCGCCTCAAACGTGCGCTCGCCGGTGCGGACGGTGAAATCCTTCGTATCGAGCATGATGCCCGAGAGCATTGCCTCCGCCTCCACGCGCAGGATGTCCGGCTGCTCGACCAGCTCCTCGAGCAGCTCCGCCATCAGCTCGCAGGCCGACGACGCATACGGCTCATGGAAGCTCATGGTCGCGTTGGTGATATAGGTCGCTGCGCGGCGATGGTGGTCGATGACCGCCACGCGGGTGCAGGCCTCGAGCAGGTTGTGGTTCTCGACCTGATCCGGGCGGTTGGTGTCCACCACGACAAGCAGCGTGCGGCTGTCGGCATGCAGGTACGCCTCCTGCGGGGTCAGAAACGCCTTGCTGTACTCCGGCACGCGCAGCATCCGGTCGCGCAGCTGGCCGGCCGCCGTCTTGTTCGCATCCATGACGATGCGGCAGGGCGTGCCGAGCTTGCGCGCGATGCAGCAGACGCCGGCGGCCGCGCCGAGCGTGTCCAGATCGGAGAATTTATGGCCCATGACATAGACCTTGGACGAGTCCTGAATGAGCTGGCTGAGCGCATTGGCCATGACGCGGGACTTGACCTTCGTGCGCCGCTCGACCTCGCCGCCGCGGCCGCCGAAGAACTCGAACGTAACGCGGTTTTTCACCACGGCCTGATCGCCGCCGCGCGAGAGCGCCATCTCGGTGCCGAGGATGGCAAAGTTATAGTTTTCATCCAGGCTGTCGCCGTCGCGTCCGATGCCGACGCTGACGGTCGCGCGGATGCCGCTCGGATTTGCGACTGCGTGCACGCTGTCGAGCAGGGACGCGAACTTGTTCTCGCGCAGCTCATCGAGGTGCCGCTCTTCGAACACGTACAGATACCGGTCGCGGTCGTAGCGGCGGAAGAAGCCGCCCTTGCCCTCGCACCACTGCAGGAGCTTGTCCTCAATGGCGTCACGCAGCTCGTTGCGCTTGCGGTCGGTCAGGCCGCGGATGAGCTCGTCGTAGTTATCAATGACGATGACGGCGATGACCGGGCGGGACGCGTAATACTCCAGACGGATCTTTTCATAATCCGTGACATCGACCCAGTAGGTGATGCCCATGTAGCTGGCGGCATCGTCGGGGTTCGTGCGCACGAGGTTGCCGTGGATCTGGTACTTATGGCCCTGATACTCCAGCAGCTCCGGGCACTGGGTATTGCCCTCGAGCAGCCAGCGGCCGGAAAACTCCGGGATCACGTCCGTGATGCGCATATCGACCGACGGCTTGTGCCGGCCGCAGAGGTCGAAAAAGTTCTGGTTGGCCCAGATAACCTGCGAATCCGCCGGACGAAAGACCGCCATCGGCAGCGGGAAATTCTGCAGGGTATTATTTCGTGCAGACTCCGTATCATAGGTGACGGATTCAATATATCGTTCGAGCGTGCGGCGCTTGCGCGCGCGCATGATGACCGAATAGATAATGAGCAGCAAAATGATGACGCCCTCGCCGATCGACAGCCAGAGCCGGTCGGAGAAGAAAAACGTGATGACTGCAAACACGATCAGAAACAGCAGAAACATCCGTGAATTGGGCATCAGCGCACGCTGCAGCTTGGATTCATTGGGTACATTGCTGACTTTGGGGTCCCGCATCGTCATACCTCCTTGCACCCTGTGGGGCAAAAGCTATTACCCCTATGATAATCAATGATTATATCAGCTTTTGCGGGTATCCGCAAGCCATTTTCCCGTTTATGAAAGGAGCATGCGCATGAAAGCCATTTTGCTGGCCGGCGGTCAGGGCCGGCGGCTGCGCAGCATCACCGGAAACCTGCCGAAACCCATGGTGCCGCTCGTCGGCGTGCCGGTGCTCGACCGGCTGCTGGATCTGCTGCGGCGCAACGGCTTCACGGACGTGTGCATGACGCTGTGCTACCGGCCGGAGGTCATTCAGGAGCACTGCGGCGACGGCAGCGACTACGGCGTACACCTGAAATACCGCATCGAGTCCGAGCCGCGCGGCACGGCCGGCGGCGTGCGCGCGTGCAGTGATTTTTACGGCAGGGAGGATTTCCTTGTCATCAGCGGCGACGCCGCGTGCAGCTTCGACCTGCTGGGACTCTACCGCCGGCACCAGCAGGCGGACGCGGCCGTGACGATCGCGCTCTACCCGAACGCGGAGCCGCTGCAGTACGGGCTCGTGCTGCAGGA
>CAKTNQ010000033.1:0-14382 GCA_934589185.1 uncultured Oscillospiraceae bacterium
GCCGTCGAGTCCTTCGGTCTCCCGGCCGATACCTGCCCGGTTCCGACGTCCGAGTGCGGCGCGCTCGTCATCGACGCTCTGCCGCATCTGGGCAGCTGCTACATCTCCAGCTCCATGCCGTGCGACGGTTCCGTCATGGCATCCAGCTACTTTGCCCGCCGCTTCCCCGAAATCCCGGTGCATCACCTGTGCTTCCCCGTCCGCTACGAGGACGAGCTAACGCTCGACGCCGCTGTGGAAGACGTCAAGTCGTGCATCCGCTTCATTGAGAAGCAGACCGGCGAGAAGTGGAACTGGGATGCTTACTTCACCGCAATGAAGCGCTTCAATGAGGAAACGGACTTCGAGCTCCAGAAATGGGAGATCAACAAGACGCAGTATCCGCAGCTGCTCGGCCCCAGCTACGAGCTGTTCCGCAAGTGGTGCTATGAGATGGACGGCGGCCTTGACCCGCGCACCATCAAGACGGCCAAAAAGGTCAACAAGATCCTGCTCAAGGCCTACGCGAAAAAGGAAGAAGCCTGGCACAACAAGATGCGCTACCGCGCCATCACCTGGAGCTGCCCGCCGCACTACTACGCCAACTTCTCCAACTGGCTGGCCAACAGCTGGGGCATCAACGTGCTCGTGGAGATGGAATCGCTCAACTACACCAAGCACCTCAACACCACCGACGAGACCGAGGCCCTGCGTGACATGGCCCGCCTGTACGAGCGCATGGTCATGCGCCGCCACACCAACGGCGGTTACCACAACGTCGTCACCGAGCTCTGGCGTCAGTGCGAGGCGTGGAACGCAAACATCGTCATCATGTGGCAGCACGTTGCGTGCAAGAACATGGCCACCGTTCAGGGTCTGCTCGACGAGCAGGGCCGCGAGCTGGGTCTGCACCTGATCTGGATCCCGCACGATCTGATGGATCCGCGCACCGTTTCGCGCCGCTCCATGCGCGACATGGTCTCCAGCTACATGGACACCGTCATGCACGCCACGCCGGTCGACGAGAGCCTGCTCGACTTCGCGGACGACGTGTGCATGTAAACGTTTTTTGATTTGAAGGAAAGGATATAGATACTATGAAATACTTTGGCGGATGCGACGTAGGTTCCACCTACACGAAGGCAGTTATTCTCGACGAGAACGGCAAAATGTGCGCCGACACGACGATCCGCAGCAAGATCAATGCGGAGCAGTCCGCGATCGCTGCCATGCAGGAAGTCTGCGATAAGGTCGGCCTGAAGGACTCCAAGGAGCTCGCTTACCTCATCGGCACCGGCTACGGCCGCAACAAGGTCCCGTTCGCTGACGAGAACATCTCCGAGATCTCCTGCCACGCCATGGGCGTGCACGTCACGAATCCGGAAGTCCGCGCCATCATCGATATCGGCGGCCAGGACGTCAAGGGCATCAGCATCGACACCGACGGCACGGTCAAGAGCTTCGCGATGAACGATAAGTGCTCCGCCGGTACCGGCCGCTTCTTCGAGGCCATGGCCCGCTCCTTCGAGATGAGCCTGCCCGAGTTCTCGAACCTGTCCCTGTCTGCAAAGAACGTCATCCCCATCACGGCGCAGTGCACCGTTTTCGCTGAGTCCGAAGTCATCACCCTCGTGGGCGAAGGCAAGCCGACCGACGAGATCGCTGCCGGCATCGAGATGGCCGTTGCCAAGCGCTGCTTCGTCATGGCCAAGAAGGCCGGCGCCACCGACAGCATCACGCTGACGGGCGGCTGCGCGAAGAACGCGGGCCTGAAGCAGGCCATCGAGCACGTGCTGAAGTTCAAAGTCGTTGAGCTGAAGACCGACCCGCAGCTGATGGGCGCTCTGGGTGCTGCCGAGTACGCTCGCCAGAAGGGTCTCGCCAAGAAGTAAGCCACCCCGGCCGGAAAGGAGCAAACTATGAATCCTGTGGTTGCAAAAGTCCTGAAAAAGACGCTCACCACTTCCGCCACCGTCGTCGGTGCGCTGTTTGTGGTGTACTTCTGGAATCTGGACCAGAAGCTGATGGGCTGGCTCTATAAGCAGGTCAACACCATGTTCGACCGCAAGCCCACCGACATCAAGTTCTGAGCGAATACAAATAGGAACCGCCGCTTCCCATTACGGAAGCGGCGGTTTTTATCGCCTATAAAAATTCCGAAATCCGGCATCCGCGGCGCAGCGTGCGGGCATCATGCATCCTCCATTTGAAACTCGCTCAGCGGCCGGACGGGTATGCCTTTATCCCGTGCGATCTGCTGTACCTTGCTGCCCGGCAGGCAGTAGATAAGCGCAATATGGGTACGGTCGATTATTTTGAGAACCGCATCCATTCCTAGGAAAACCAGAACAGGGCTATCCGATATTGTACTATCGAATGCTGGGTAGCGCGGCTCAATATAGAAACGACTATGCTTGACATCTCCGACCTCTTGCACACCGGCCGGAAAAATAAAACGCGTGATCGCCGTCTTCTCAAAAGCGTCGTTATCGACCCGAAGCAGCGATTCGGGAAAGGAAACCGTCTGCAGTTTTTTGCAGGCATGGAAAGCACTCCCCTGGATCGTTTGCACCTGCTGACCAAATGTCACGTCACTCAGGTTTGCACAGCCGCCGCCGCACCCCTCCGGGATCGTTTTCAGACGATCCGGAAAATGCAGCGCCGTGAGTCCGCTGCTCGCAAAGCAGTGGCTCCCCAAATATTCCAAGCCATTCGGCAGGTCGATATGCTGCAGGCGCTTGCAGCCGGAAAATGCCCCCCTGAGAATAGCCTTGATCGACCCCGGCAGGATCACCTCCGAGACGGTCGTGTTCTTAAACGCTTTCTCGCCGATGCTGACGACTGGCTGCCCGCCGATCTTCGCCGGAATGACGACACGCTCCGCATCAAACCCGGTGTAGGCCGTGATCCGGAGCCCCTTGCCGACCAGCTTCTGCAGCGCACGCTCCGGTTTCTGATTATTCCAGAAATCTGTCACGGACCCCGGCTCCGGCATGTACTGAAAGCAGCTCGGATCGGCCGGTGCATCCAGCGCCGCCCGGAGCTGAGCCGAGACCGTCTGCTGTGCCGGGCTTTGTTCCGGTGTTTTTTCCCGCGTTTCCGCGGCGGCTGCCAGACTCTGTTCCGGCGTTTTCTCCGGTGTCTGCACGGCAGGTGCCGGACTGCTTTGCGCAGTCACCTTTTCCTGCGTCTGCGCATCCGGCACTTGCGCAGCCCGCTCTTTTTTCAGCGCATCCTCCAGCGCCTGCACTCTGGCTTCCAAAGCCTGAATGCGCCGCTCATAATCAAAAATCACCGCTGCTCCTCCCTTCAAAATGCCGAATCTTTCGGAAAATAAAAAAATCCGAACCTCTGTCCGAATGGACAGAGGTTCGGATTTTTGATTTGGTGGAGACGGAGGGATTCGAACCCTTGACCTCTCGGATGCGAACCGAACGCTCTCCCAGCTGAGCTACGCCCCCACAAGGCTTGTTTATTATAGCACATTTTTCGCATTTGTAAAGCCCATTTTTTCCGTTCCCGCGATTTTTTTATGCAAAAAGTCCCGCGCAAGAAAATTGCATCCCCCACTTGCGCAATCGCCGCTTTTGTAGTAGAATACGCTTACGTGGCCATTGACAAGGCTGCACTAGTCGGGGAGCCAGCGGTGTCCTGTACCTGCAATCCGCTATAGCAGGGATGAATTCCCGCCCCCGGATAGGCCGATGTGTCGTCTGCCCGCAGTAAGCGGCGTTGAAGGTTCGGTCCCGCGCAACGGAGCCCTGTGAACCATGTCAGGCGGGGAACCGAGCAGCATTAAGCAGGTCACTCCGTGTGCCGTGGGGACGCCGGGCCCGAGCTGGCTGCTGTGGTAACGGGCATGTCGTCTATTCAAAGGTGGGTGTGCAGTCTTGTCAATGGTCACGTTTTTTCATGTTTTCCGCTGCCGGAGGTGAAGCGCGCAATATGTATCAGGCTCTCTACCGCAAATACCGGCCGAAGACGTTTGACGACGTCGTCGGTCAGGAACATATTACCGAGACGCTGAAAAAGCAGGTCGAGACGGGACGGCTGTCCCATGCCTACCTGTTCATCGGCACGCGCGGCACCGGCAAGACCACCTGCGCCAAGATCCTGGCCAAGGCGGTCAACTGCGAGCATCCGGTCAACGGCAATCCGTGCAATCAGTGCGCCGCCTGCCGCGGCATCGACGACGGGTCGATCCTCGACGTGGTCGAGCTCGACGCCGCGTCCAACAACGGCGTGGACAACGTGCGCGCCCTGCGCGACGAGGCGGTGTTCTCCCCCGCCAATGTGCGCAAGCGCGTGTATATCATCGACGAGGTGCACATGCTCAGCCCCTCGGCGTTCAACGCCCTGCTGAAGATCCTTGAGGAGCCGCCGGCGCACCTCATGTTCATCCTCGCGACGACGGAGCTGCACAAGGTCCCGGCGACGATCCTCTCCCGCTGCCAGCGGCACAGCTTCAAGCGCATCCCGGTCGATACGATCGCCGCGCGCCTGAACTATGTTGCCGAGCAGGAGCACCTGAACCTGCAGCCGGACGCCGCTGCGCTGCTCGCCCGCATGGCGGACGGCGGCATGCGCGACGCGCTGACGCTGCTCGACCAGTGCTCCGGCAGCGATGTGATCACGACCGAAACGGTCATCTCCGCCATGGGCCTTGCCGGCAACCTGCGCACGGCGCAGCTGCTGCAGAGCATCGCCGGCGGCGACACTGCAAAAACACTCGAACAATTCCGCAGCCTCTGGCAGGACGGGAAAGACCCTGCCGCCCTGCTCGACGAGCTGAGCATGCTCCAGCGCGACCTGCTCATGCAGGCCGTGGCGCCGCGCGGCGGCCGCGAGCTGCTCTCCGGCGGATACGACAGCGAAACGCTGCAGACGCTCTCCGGCGCCTTTACACCGGCGCAGCTGATAGCAAACCTGCAGAGTATTCAGGACGCGCTCACCGCCATGGCGGCGCAGCCAAACCCGCGCATTGCGGCGGAACTCTGCCTGATCCGGCTCTGCCGGCCGGAACTGTGCGACGACGTGCCAACGCTGTGCGCGCGCGTGGACAAGCTGGAACAGGCCGTGCGCAGCGGGGACATTCCGGCACCGACAGCGGTCGCTCCGGCAAATTCGGCCCCCGTCCAGCGGCAGGAGCCCGTGCCGGCACCGAACCCGGTGCAAAAAGCCCAGCCCAAGCCGGAACCCAAACCGGTGTTTGACGATGTTCCCCCGTGGGAGCCGCCCGCACCGCCGGTCTCCGTGCCGAAGGCAAAACCGGAACCGAAACCGGTATCCGACGATGTCCCCCCGTGGGAGCCGCCCGCACCGCCGGTCTCCGTGCCGAAGGCAAAACCGGAACCGAAACCGGTATCCGACGAAGTTCCCCCGTGGGAGCCGCCCCCGGAGCCAATGGCTCCACCGGAGGAGCGGCCGCCCTGGGAAATGCCGCCGGCACCGAAACCGGAACCGCGCCCAGCGCCCAAAGCAGCGCCGGCACCGGAGCCGAACGCGCCCCCCATCCCGGAACCGGAACCGGAGCCAATCCCCGAGCCGGCTCCGCAGCCGGAGCCGACCCCCGCGCCCACCGGCGCGTTCGACTGGCAGGCGCTGTGCGCGTATATGGAGCATGAGCTGCCGATTGGCCTTTACAACCTGCTACTTGACCCACTGCAGGCAGCCGGCGAGCTGGCAGACGGCACGCTGACGCTGCACCTGAACAAAGCGCCGGCCTACCCGCTGTTCAACAAGCCGGACATTGCGGAAAAATTCCGCCTGGCCGTGCAGAAACTGACCGGGCAGAACGTCCGCGTGGTCATGCAGCCGATGGACACGGCGTCACAGATCAATCAGCGGAAGATCGAGGAACTGGCACACTTCCCGAACGTAACGATCCGATAAAAAATTTTTTGATGCACAGGAGGATACAAACATGGCAAGAGGCGGTTTTCGCGGCGGTTATGGCGGCATGAATCAGGCCAACATGATGAAGCAGGCGCAGAAGATGCAGCAGGACTTCCTGCGGATGCAGAAAGAACTGGAAGAGAAAGAGTTCACGGCCAAGTCCGGCGGCGGCATGGTCTCGGCGACGGTCAACGGCAACCGTGAGGTCACCAAGATCGAGATCAAGCCCGAAGCGGTCGATCCCGACGATGTCGAGATGCTGGAAGATCTTGTGCTGGCAGCCGTCAACGAGGCGCTGCGTCAGTACGAGGCGGCTTCCGACGCCACGGTCAACAAGATCACCGGCGGTATGAAGCTCGGCTTCTGAACCCATAAACATCAGCACGCACGGTCCATTGGGACGGTGCGTGCTTTTCATTTGCGCAAAAACGCGTGCTCCTCGCGCTGGACCAGGCCGAGCGCGGGGTCAAAGCAGGCGCGGCCGCGCAGGACGCAGTTCTTGCCATAGCGTGCGCGGAGGTTATCGAGCGTGATGTCGAGCTGCCGCTGCCGCGCACGATGCTCCGCATCCTCAAACAGATCCAACTGGTGCGGCGCGCACGCGGGCACAAGCTCCAGCGCGCGGATGCCGATGCTGCGCAGCGGATCGGGCCACAGGTGCGCCTGCTCGCACAGGGCCAGCGCCGCATCGAGCAGCTCGCTCGTCAGGTCGGACGGGTGCCGCAGCGCCATGCGGTGGCTGCACCAGTGCAGGTCGGCCGTGCGCACGCTCAGCTCCACCGTGCGGCACTGATACCCCTCCAGCCGCAGACGCGCGCCCACGCTTTCCGCCAGCGACAGGAGCGCCGCGCGCGCATCCGCCTCGCAGATGAGGTCGCGCGGCGCGGTGGCGCTGTTGCCGATGGACTTCGGCGGCGGCAGATCCTCAATGCGGTGCACCGGCGTGGGGTCATACCCGTTGGCATAGGCGTGCAGCAGCCGCCCGCCCTTGCCAAGGCGCTGCTCGAGCACGTCGGCGTCCGCCGCCGCGAGCGCGCCGACCGAGCGGATGCCCATCCGCTCGAGCTGCCGCACCGAGCTACGCCCGGCAAAGAGCAGGCTGCCGACCGGCAGCGGCCAGACCATGTCCGCAAAGTGCGCGCGGTCAATGACCGTCACGGCGTTCGGCTTGCGGTAGTCCGAGCCGAGCTTCGCGATCGCCTTGCACCACGACACGCCGACGCTCACCGTCAGGCCCGTAGCGTCGAGCACGCGCTGGCGCACCTCCTGCGCCGTCTGCAGTGCGTCCTCGCGGCCGACGCAGCCGGTCATGTCCAGCCAGCACTCATCCATGCCGAACGGCTCACACCGGTCGGTGAAGCCGACATAGATCTCGCGCACGCGGCGCGAGTAGTCGTAGTAGAGCTCGAAATCCGGCGGCAGGATCGTCAACTCCGGGCACTGCTGCCGCGCCGCCCAGAGCGTCATGCCCGTGCGCACCCCGGCGGCGCGCGCCATCTGATCCTTGGCCAGGATGATGCCGTGGCGCAGCTCCCGCTCCCCGCCGACCGCCACCGGCCGACCGCGCAGCTCCGGATGGCGCAGCAGCTCGATGCTCGCATAGCAGGCGTTGATATCCGAATGTAAGATCATGCGGTTCATAGCATTTTCTCCCGAAAAGAGATTATCTCTATTATAAGTCTCTTTTCAAGATATTTAAAGCATTTTCTTATCTGATTCAGATATTTTTCTTGCGTTTTTTCGTTCGATACGATATATTGTATGCGAGGTGCTGCATATGTACAAAACCTTTGGTGAAACGATCGCTTCCCTGCGCCGCGCGCACGGTATGCGCCAGCAGACGCTGGCGGACGCGCTGGCCGAGGCCGGTGTGCCCGTGTCGAATCAGGCGGTGTCGAAGTGGGAAAATGACGCCACGCTCCCAAACGCACAGCAGTTTCTGACGCTGTGCCGCGTGCTGGACGTGGACGATATTGCGGGCACGTTCTCCGGCGGGGACGCCGGCGGCCTGCTCGCCGGGCTGAACGCGGAGGGCCGCCGCCGCGCGCTGGAATACATCGCGCTCCTGCGCGAGAGCAAGCGCTTTGCCGCCGCGCCGGAGCCGGCCGTGCTGCGCAGCCTGCCGCTGTACTCGCTGGCGGTCTCGGCCGGTACGGGCCAGTTTCTCGACGGCGAGAGCTATGAGATGCAGCCGGTCGGCCCCGAGGTGCCGGAAGAGGCAAACTTCGGCGTGCGCGTGGCGGGCGACAGTATGGAGCCGCGCTTTCACAGCGGGCAAACCGTCTGGGTGCACCAGCAGCCGACGCTCGACCCCGGCGAGATCGGCGTGTTCCTCTACGACGGCAGCGCCTATCTCAAGCAGCTCCGGCGCGACGGCGGGCGCGTGTTTCTGCACTCGCTCAACCCGGCCTATGCCGATCTGGAGATCTCGGACGCGCTGCCGCTGCGCGTGCTCGGAAAAGCGGTGCCCTGATAACAAACAAAAAACTCCCTGCGGAACGCATGGTTTCCGCAGGGAGTTTTCCGTTTATGCCTCATTCCAGTGCAGCAGGCGCTCGGACAGCTCCGCGACCGTCTGCACCGTGGCCACCGCGCCGGCGGCCTCCAGCTCGCCCGGCTCGGCATACCCATAATACACGCCGATGCACGGCACGCCGCAGGCGGCGGCGCCGGCGACGTCATACTTCCGGTCGCCGACCATGAGCGCGGCCTCCGGGGCCGTGTGCGTCTCGGCAAGCACTGCCGCGACGACCTCCGCCTTCGTGCTGCGCGAACCGTCATATTCGCACCCGATCACGCAGTCAAACAGCCGCTCCATATCAAAGCGCTGCAGGATCGTGCGCGCCAGCGGTGTGGGCTTCCCGGTCGCGACCGCGACGCAAAATCCGGCCGCGCGCAGCTGCGCAAGCAGTTCCGGGATGCCGGGATAGATCTCGCACTCGTACACGCCGATGGGCTGGTACCGCTCCCGATAACGCTCCGTCGCGGCCTGCGCCTGAGCTGGCTGCATACCGTACAGCTCCGTGAACGAATCGAACAGCGGCGGGCCGACAAACTTGCGCAGGCGCGCCATGTCCGTCTCGTGAATGCCGAAGCCCTCGAGCGCATACTGCACGCTGCGCAGGATGCCCTCGCCGGTGTCAAACAGCGTGCCGTCAAAATCAAATAAAACAGTCTGGATCATGACAAATCTCCGTAATCAAGATGGGAAAAGGATAGCATCGGGGCGCGAAATTGTCAACAGCCGCGCCGGATGCATACGCTGTAGCAACCTGAAAAATGTGAGGTTTCGCCATGAACAACGGACTGGAAACACGCTACTTTCTCAGCGCCCTGACCGGCGCGGGCTACTACGCACTGCACAGGCAATTCCTGCGGCCGCCGGAGCGCTATTTCTGCATCCTCAAAGGCGGGCCGGGCTGCGGAAAATCCACGTTTCTCAAGCGCGTCGGCGACGCCGGGCAAGCGGCCGGGCTGGCCGTCGTCCGGCTGCACTGCGCGGGCGACCCCGCCTCGCTCGACGGGGTCTATTTCCCGGAAAAACGCTCCGGCTTCTTCGACGGCACAGCGCCGCACACCGTCGAGCCCGCGCTCTTCGGCGCGAGCGGCGAATATCTGGATCTCGGCACGTTCTGCCGCACGGAAGCGCTCGACACGGCGCGCATCCGCGCCATGAACGCCGACTGCGCCATGTTCCGCCTGCGCGCGCAGCAGTATCTGGCGGCTGCCGCCGCGCTCGACGCACGCGCCACGCCGGGGCTGGTCTATCCCGAGGACCGGGAGGCTGCGCGCCGCCGGGCAAGGAGCGTCTGCGCGCGGGAATTCGGCGCGCCGGGCAAGGGCACGGAGCCCGGCCGGTGCGAGCGATTGTTTTTGAGCGCCATCACGTGTGAGGGCAAAATTTTCTTCCCTGAGACGATCACCGCGCAGTGTGCGCGCGTGTACCTGCTCGACGACGGCTGCGGCCTGGCGGAAGAATTTCTGCGCATTGTGCGCGCACACGCCGTCCGGTGCGGGCTGGACGTTCTCTCCTGCCCCGACCCGCTCATCCCATCGCGCACGCAGGCCGTGCTTGTACCGTCGCACGGCGTGGGCTTCCTTGCCGGCACGGCGGACGACGTGCCGGGGGGCCTGACGCAGCGGCACATCCGGCTCGATGTTCTGCCGGACCCCGTGCGCCAGCGGGCACTGCGCCGCACCATGCGCAGCGACACCCGGCAGCAGCAGCTCGCCCTTGCAAGCGCGGTGGAGCAACTGCGCATGGCCAATCTCCTGCACAACGAGCTGGAGGCCGTCTACCGGCCGTGCATGGACTTCGCCGCGCTGACCACATTCACCGACCGGTACCTGCGCACCTTCCCCGGCGCATGAGCGCAAAACACCCCGGCAGGACGCGCAGTCCTGCCGGGGCGTTCGTTTGCAGTTGTCTCAGCAGCAGGGCGAGAAGCACGGATTGCAGCACAGGTTCAGCAGGCACATATCCGCGCACCAGCTGCCGGTGCCGAAGCCGCTGTTCGGATAGCCGGCGCTGTAGGTCGCATACGCGTCGCCGCCGCTCTCAAGTTGGTGCAGCAGACGCTGAAAGTCCGGATTCGTCGGGTCCAGCTCGACCGCGCGTCTGGCATCCGCCAGCGCCTGCACACGGTTGCCCGCGCCGGAGTTCGCCATGGCGCTCAAAGCGTACCAGGTGGCATCGCGTTCGGCCATCGGCACGCCGGACAGCGCCTGCAGCGCCTCGGCAAAATGCCGCGTCTGGATAAAGTTCATCGCAGCCTGATATTCCGGCCGGATGCCGGGATCGCGCTGCGCGCCCCAGCCGCCATAGGCCCCATAGCCACCGTAACCGCCATAGCCGCCCGCCTGACCGTAACCACCGGACGCACCGTAGCCGTTGGTCTTGCCGTTTTTGATCGCGTCATAAGCCGCGTTGACCTCATTCATTTTTTCCGTCGCGCGCGGGTCGTCCGGATTCAGGTCCGGATGATATTTTTTGGCCAAGCGGCGATAGGCCGCCTTGATCTCCTCTTCGCTCGCGTCTCTTGAAACACCGAGGACTTCATACGGGTCTCTCATTCGGCGCTCCTCCCGATCTTTCGTTTTTTTATGGCCGCCTCGTAGCGCAGCCACACGCCGGAGTATAAAATATTGCGCAGCAGCTCCACATCCTGCAGCACCGGCAGCGCCTCAAACGCCGCCGAACACTCGCCGAGCAGCATCGTCAGCAGCGCGTGCAGGTCCGTGTCCTGCGGCAGCGTGCGCAGCGGGTTATACCGCCCGTGCCGGAGATCCTCCGGCAGGTCGATCACCGCGTCGAGCAGATAGATGAACCGGCCCAGCGCCTCGCCAAACGGGCGCAGGCGGTCGTCCCAGAGCTCGTCCGTCACAAACAGTTCGCCCATCAGGCGGCCGAAGCAGTTTGCCGCGGCGTCCGGGTCGCCGGTGTCGGCCTGTTCGATCTCGGAAAGCTCCGCCATGCACTGCTCGATCGCGGCGCATTGCCGCGGCCAGCGCGCGCGCACGGCCGCACACTGGCGGCTGAGCGCCTCCGCCTCCCAATATTTCAGCGCACTGCCGTCATCCTGCCAGTCGTCGCGGCAGTTGTTGTACGCCAGCACGACGTTCATGTCGGCGGCGTACTCGGTGTAGCGCGTCTGCCAGTAAAAATGCTTGCGCAGCGGGTGCGCAGGGCAAATCTCCATGCCGCGCTCCTCGTCCGCTTCATACAGCGCCGAGAGCAGCAGCACCAGAAATGTCATGTCATACGTCAGCGTCAGGCGGCCGGAAAAGCCGTGCCACTGCTTGAGCACCCGGCACAGACCGCAGTAGCAGCCCTTATAGCGATCCTTCTGCGCCTGCGTCAGGCCCTCCAGATTCGCGATCACATATCCAAACATACAGCCGCGCCTCAGGTTTTCCGTTGGAAGGACGTGCCGCACTTGCGGCAGACGATATTGATCCTGCCCTTGCCGCGCGGCACGCGCAGACGCGTCCGGCAGGACGGACACTTGAAAAAGCGGTAGTCATGCCGCTGATGCCAGCGGTCCACGGCTCCACGCCACGCGCTCGTCACTTTATATCTTTGACGCAGATACGCGCCGTTTTCCTGCTGACGGCGGTAAACATTGCGCGAGAGCATGCGAAAATAGATCACGATCAGGCCAAGGACCGCCAGCGACCACAGGATGCGCGCCGCATAACCGTGCACGAACATGCTGACGATCAACACGATCAGCGTCAGCACGGACAGAAGGCGGTTGAGTGCGTCCGTCCCGTTTCTGCCCATCATCCATTTTGCAAGCCGTTGTCTCATGACCGATCACCTTTCCAGGCTGATGAATTTGATTCTTGTATTTTATCACACGTCTATGAGAAATATATCAAAGAACTGTAAACACCGCACCTTTCCGCGAAAAAATTGCGTTTTTCCGCCAGCGCGTGGTATACTGCTGAAAAAACGAGGAGGTATTCCCATGAACACTCCGGATGCGACCCCCGTCGCGCTCGATACCTGGCCGCGGCGCGAAGCATACACGTTCTTCTCTGGCCTGTCGGATCCGTTTTACAGTGTGACCGTCACCGTGGACGTCACGGCGCTGCATACTTACACGAAAAAGCGCGGCCTGTCCTTTTATTACGCGCTGGTCTGGCTGTGCACACAGTCGATCAACCACACGGCCGCATTCCGATATGCCATCCGAAACGGCCAGCCGGTCCTGCTCGCGCGCCGCGAACCGAGCTTCACGGACCTGCACCCGGACGCAGAACAGTTCCACATTGTGACGATGCCGGCCGGTAACGCGCTGGATGATTTCTGCCGCGCCGCACGCGCCAAGAGCCGCGCGCAGACGGAGTTTCTCTCCGCCGCGGCCGAGAGCGATGCGCTGATCTATTTCAGCTGCCTGCCGTGGGTCTCGCTCACGGCGCTAACCAACGAACGGGATTTTGATGCCGACGACGCCATCCCGCGCATCGTCTGGGGCAAATATCGCCGCGAAGGCGAGCGAGAGGTGCTCGGCCTCGCGCTCGAGGTAAACCATCGACTCATCGACGGGCTGCACATCGGGCGGTTCGTTCAGGATCTGCAGCAGCGCATCGACGCGCTGGCCGAGACGGAATAACGGTATGTATCAAGCTGATGTGATCTTCAGACCGATGATGCCAATAAGCAGCAGTGCAGCAAAAATGAGCCGCCCGGCTGTCACCGGCTCCTTGAACAAGATGATGCCAACGATCACGGAACCCAGCGCGCCGATACCAGTCCAGACCGCATACGCCGTACCAAGCGGCAGTGTTTTGGTCGCGCGTGCCAGCAGGAAAAAGCTCACCGCCATGCCGGCGAACGTGAGCAGCGACCAGCTGAGCTTTGTAAATCCCTCCGAATACTTCATGCAGGCCGCCCAAACGACCTCAAAAATTCCGGCAATGCCAAGCATGACCCATGACATAGTGTTTCCCTCCAAATAAAAAATGCGCCTGCCCGCGTCTTCTAAGGCCTTCGACGCGGAGCAAACGCTCCCGTCCCCACCCGGCGGCAGGAACACGGACAGGATACCAAAGGCAGTACCTTTTGTCAAGCGGCGGAGCTTCAACAAACGGTATTTCAATGCCAAGGGGGCAAGATAGAAGCACTTTGCCCTTTACAAATTTTTTTACGCGCTCTTCAATGGTTAAAGCGAGCAATTATGCAGGAGCTGGAAATGTGAAAAAACAATAGACAAAGCAAATACCATTCGTAGCAGGATTGCTAGCGACACTTCGCTTATCGGCGGCTGCGGCAGCCAGAAGCCATCAGACACCGCCAACGAATCGGCACCAGATACAGAGGTAACGACCACGAGAGCCGCGTCAGCAGCGGAGACGCCAGATGCACTAACTGAGACACAGAAAATCGAAAAAATTCTGACTGACCGAATCACCGAGCAATATACCATGACACAGATAGATAGAATCACAATTAACGATGATTTGGGAACAGAAGCAGATGGCGATTACATTGCACTCGTCTATCTGACTTGGAACCAAAAGGACACTGGAAAAACATCCAAGAAAATACTCGAGATGTATTCGTCAGATCTCGCAGCCACACTAGGCGAGCAGAACAGTTCCGTTAATGAAATC
Source organism: uncultured Oscillospiraceae bacterium (assembly GCA_934589185.1). Classification (GTDB taxonomy): domain Bacteria; phylum Bacillota; class Clostridia; order Oscillospirales; family Oscillospiraceae; genus CAG-103. Next base: position 13,993 of record CAKTNQ010000033.1, read on the forward strand.
GCAATTTTCTGGACCGTACCGTATTTAAATGATACAGCCAAGTGCAGCTATCAGCGAAATGGGGATGGCTTCGTCGAAATGGACATGGCATGGGGCGAAGCGTTTCCATAATCAGCATGTCATAATGCATGTAAGCCTTCATCAGGTGCGCTGAATATTCAGTGCACCTGATCCTTATGTATCACTATTCAGTTATCTCTTACGCAGCACGCAATGGCAAAGCAGTGCGCACCCAAGCGTAATCAAGAAAAAAGATACGCCGCGAGCCGCGGCGAAGCAACAAAAATCGCCGCAGACAGTTTGTCTGCGGCGATTTGGCAGGGGAAGAAGGCTTCGAACCCTCGGCCTACGGTTTTGGAGACCGTCGCTCTACCAACTGAGCTATTCCCC
>CAKTNQ010000034.1:0-14345 GCA_934589185.1 uncultured Oscillospiraceae bacterium
TTCGTGGTCAGGCCGATGATGTCCGTCGGGCCGCGGAAGCGCGAGATCAGCCGCGCGGTGCGCCCCGTGATGGAGCAGACGGTGATGACCTTCGCGCCGATGTCGATGGCCATGCCGCACGTGGCGTGGCTGATGGCGTCGAGCGTGTCGTGGATCTCAAACTGCGTCTTGGGGAAGCGCTTGGCGTAGTTGATGTGCGCCTCGGTGTATTCGGCGATGCGGGCCATGGCGCTCAGCGCCTCGACGGGGTGCTCGCCGGCGGCCGTCTCGCCGGAGAGCATGATGGCACTCGTGCCGTCATAGACGGCGTTGGCCACGTCGGCGATCTCGGCACGGGTGGGGCGGATGTTGTGCGTCATGCTCTCGAGCATCTCGGTCGCGGTGATGACGCGCTTGCCGAGCAGGCGGCACTTGCCGATGAGCTCCTTCTGGATGCTCGGCAGCTCCTCATACGGCACCTCGACGCCCATGTCGCCGCGGGCGATCATGATGCCGGTGCACTCGGTGAAGATGTCCTCGATGTTGTCGATGCCGGGCTGATTCTCGATCTTGGCGATGACGGAGATGTCCTCGCCGCCGTGCGCGCGCAGGAAGTCGTTGAGATCGACCAGGTCCTGCCGGCGCGACACGAAGGACGCGGCCACGAAGTCCACGTCGTTTTCGATGCCGAAGAGCAGGTCGCTCTTGTCCTGCTCGCTCAGAAACGTCTGCTTGAGCACCTTGTTCGGGAAGCTCATGCTCTTGCGGTCGGACAGCACGCCGCCGGCGGTGACGCGGCAGACGACGTCCGTGTCGGTCGTGGCGGTGACGGTCAGGGCGATGAGCCCGTCGTTGACGAGCACGGTGTCGCCCGGCTCGAGATCCTGCGCAAGCCCGGCGTAGCTCACGGACACGCGCTCGGCGCTGCCGGTGACAGGCTCGGTCGTGAATGTGAACGTGTCGCCGTTGTGCAGCTCGATCTTCCCGCCCTCGAACGTGCCGATGCGGTACTCGGGGCCCTTCGTGTCGAGCATGATGGCGATGGGCAGGTCAAGCTCTGCGCGCAGCTTTTTGATGCGGTCGATGCGCACCTGATGCTCGGCGTGCGTGCCGTGGGAAAAGTTCAGGCGCGCGACGTTCATGCCCGCGAGCATCATGGCGCGCAGCGTCTCCTCGCTGTCGCACGCGGGGCCGATGGTGCAGACGATCTTCGTTTTTCTCATATTCCGACTCCCTCTCTGAATGTTGCGGTTTACTTTTTCTTCTTGCCGAACCAGCGGCGCTCCTTGCGGCTGCGGCCCTCGGGCGCGTCGTCGTCGGCGGTGATGTTCCGGGCGGCTTCGGCCACGGCGTCGGCGTCAAAGTCCACGCCCATCTCGGCCGCGGTATTGCGCATCTGCTCAAAGAACTCGAGCTGGGCCTTGAGCGTCTGGAGCATCTCGCGCGTAAGCGCAAGGCCGCTGCCGACGCCGGGGTCGATGATGATGCCGGTGTCGTTCGAGGAGAGCACGAGCGGGGCATAGTCCTTCACGCCGAGCTCAACGCTGCCCATGTTGCGCCACTGCAGCAGGCGCGCGCGGTCGGTGAAGGCGCAGAAGAACGTGCGCCCGTCGTCGGTGCGCACCTTGCCGAACTGCAGGTGCTGCTGACCGTCGGCCGGGGCAGCTTCGCCCTCGGGCCGCTGGGCGGGGAAGAACAGCGGCGCCGCGATCATGGTCGCGGCCAGGCGCTGGAAGTTTTCCTTCGAGGCGTTGATCTTGCACGCGTCGAGCGCGTCGCGCAGCTCCTCGGCCAGCGCGGCGCGCATGGCCTGCTCGGGCGTGCGCTCGCTGAGCTCGATGTGGAAATCGGGGTAGGCCACGCGCAGCATGTCCAGCGCGGTGCTCAGGCCCTGCACGTCCTCGTCGGGGCGGTTGTTGGCGGCCACGACGAACAGGCGCGGGCGGTGGTTGGCGCTGCGGTCGACGATGCCGGAGGCGTAGAGCTCCTCGAGCTTCGTCTGCACACACAGGGCGATGCAGTTGGGCGTCTCGCTCGTGGCGGTCACGGCGATGGCGTAGGTCTCGTCGCCGTCCTGCACGGGCATTTTCGCCGTCTCGAGAATGTGCGGACGGCCGAGGGCGTAGGCGGCCTCGGCCTTGTGCTGCTCGCGCTCGGCGTCGGTCATGTCGTCGATGTTGTCCGGCTCCGTGTAGGCGCCGGCGGCCAGCAGCTCCGCCACGGCCTTGCGGCGGATGTCCTGAATACCGAGCAGCTGCATGGCGCGCGAGCGGTCGGCGGCGACGTGGTCGTACAGATCGTTAAAATTACTCATATGTTTCCTTCCCGGGGCCCTGGGCGCCCCTTGGTTTTCTTTGCCGCCATTATAACACACCCCGCGCCAAATGCAAAGCGCCGATTCGCCGCGGCAGATTGCACAAACATTGCCGCGGGGCGCAAAAAAATTTCTTGCCGCAGATCGCCGGTTTCTCTTTGCAAGCGGCAAAAATATTGGTATAATGATTTTGTATGAAAACTTGGGTTTCTGCGCCTGTGCGCAGGACGCGGAAATTTTCAGAAAGAGAGGAAGTTACGATATGATTCCACACGGCAAAGAGATCAAGGTGTTCACCGGCTCGTCCAACCCCGACCTGGCGGACATGATCTGCAAGAACCTCGGCATCTCCCTGGGCAAGAGCACGGTCACGGCGTTTGCCGACGGCGAGTGCTCCATCTCCATCAACGAGCCCGTCCGCGGCGTGGACGTGTTCATCGTGCAGAGCACCTGCAAGCCGGTCAACGACAGCCTCATGGAGCTGCTGGTCATGATCGACGCGATGAAGCGCGCCTCCGCCGGCCGCATCACCGCCGTCATCCCGTACTTCGGCTATGCCCGGCAGGACCGCAAGGCCAAGGCCCGCGACCCGATCTCGGCCAAGCTCGTGGCGAACCTGCTGACCGTCGCCGGGGCCGACCGTGTGCTGACCATGGACCTGCACGCCGCGCAGATCCAGGGCTTCTTTGATATCCCGGTGGACAACCTTTACGGTGCGCCGCTGTTTGCCACGCACTACCTGCGCCGCTTCGGCTACGGCCGCGAGGACATGGTCGTCGTCTCGCCGGACGTCGGCAGCGTGGCGCGCGCGCGCTCTTTCGCCATGAAGATGGGGCTCGGCCTCGCCATCGTGGATAAGCGCCGCGAAAAGGCCAACTGCTCCGAGGTCATGAACATCATCGGCAACGTGGAGGGCAAGACCTGCCTGCTGCTCGACGACATGGTCGACACGGCCGGCAGCCTGTGCGGCGCGGCCAAGGCCATCGTTGAGGTCGGCGGCGCGAAGGAAGTGTACGCCTGCGCGTCCCACGGCGTGCTCTCCGGCCCGGCTATCGACCGCATCAACGACAGCGTCATCGACGAGCTGCTCCTGCTCGATTCCATTCCGTATCCGAAGGACAAGCCGGCCTGCGACAAGATCCACTATCTGCCCGTCGCGCCGATGTTCGCCGAGGCCATCAACCGCATCTATGAGGAAATGAGCATCTCCTCGCTGTTCGAGTGATGTTTTTTTCCGATCACGGCGGCGTGCAGTGGCTGGTCGTGTTTCTCGGCAACCCGGGGCTGAAGTATCAGAACACGCGGCACAACGCGGGCTTTCTCACGGCGGACGTCGTGGAAAAGAACTGCGGCGTGCGCATCGACCGGCTGCGCTTTCACGCGCTCACGGCACAGGCGGAGCTCGGCGGGCAGAAGGTCCTGCTCATGAAGCCGCAGACGTTTATGAACAACTCCGGCGAGGCCGTGGCGCCGGCGGCGAAGTTTTATAAGGTGCCGCCGGAGCATATTCTGGTCGTGTCGGACGAGATCCACCTGCAGCCGGGCCGCCTGCGCATCCGCACGAAGGGCTCGGCCGGCGGGCACAACGGGCTCAAGAGCATCATTGCCTGCCTCGGCACGGACGCCTTTCCCCGCATCCGCATCGGCGTCGGCGCGCCCCCGCACCCGGACTATGACATGCCCGACTGGGTGCTCGGCACGTTCCGCGGCGCGGACAAGACCGCCATGGACGACGCGGCCGTGCGCGCGGCCGAGGCTTGCGCGGTCTATATCCGCGACGGGGCGGACCGCGCCATGAGCCGCTTTAACTGAACACCTGTCAGGGGTTTCCCACGTCCACCGGAACCGCCGCAGCCGACCGTGGGGCCAATCGCCGCCGGACGCTGCGCGAAACCGGTCGAGCCGCAGGAGGCCCCTGATCTATTCGCAACTGGAGAAAAGGAGGAGCGCATCCCTTGAAAAAACACTGTATCGCCATGCTGCTCGCGGGCGGGCAGGGCTCGCGGCTGTACGCCCTCACGGCGAAGGTCGCCAAGCCCAGTCTCCCGTTCGGCGGCAAGTACCGCATCATCGACTTTCCGCTGTCCAACTGCGCCAACTCCGGCATCGACACCGTCGGCGTGCTCACGCAGTACCAGCCCCTGCTGCTCAACCGCTACATCGGCAGCGGTCAGGCGTGGGATCTGGACAGCATCGACGGCGGCGTGTACATCCTGCCCCCGTATCAGAGCGCGGGGGAGCGCGGGTCGTGGTTTTCCGGCACGGCCAACGCCATCTATCAGAACATGGACTTCATCGAGATGTATGACCCCGACTGCGTGCTCATCCTCTCGGGCGACCATGTGTACAAAATGGACTATGACAAGATGCTTCGCGCACACGAGCAGGCCGGCGCGGCCTGCACGATCTCGGTCATCCAGGTGTCGATGGACGAGGCGAAGCGCTTCGGCATCATGAACGTCGGGCCGGACGGCTTTATCGAGGAATTCGAGGAAAAGCCCGCCCACCCGAAGAGCGACCTTGCGAGCATGGGCATCTACATCTTTGACTGGAAGGTGCTGCGCAGGTATCTGATCGAGGACGAGGCAGACCCCAACTCCGACAAGGACTTCGGCAAGAACATCATCCCCAAGATGCTTGCCGCCGGGGAAAAGCTCCTGCCGTACCGGTTCGAGGGCTACTGGCGCGACGTCGGCACCATCGTCAGCCTCTGGGATGCGAACATGGATATGCTCTCGCCCACGCTCATCAACCTCTATGACCCGAAATGGCCCATCCGCGCCAAGAGCCCCATCCGACCGCCGCACAGCATCGGCCGGCAGGCGGAGGTCGTGCACTCGATCATCACCGAGGGCTGCACGATCGAGGGCCATGTGGAAAACTCCGTGCTCTCGAGCTCCGTCACCGTCGGCGCGGGCGCGCGCGTGCTCTACAGCATCCTGCACCCCGGCGTCGTCGTGGAGCCGGGCGCCGTGGTGGAGTATGCCATCGTCGGCGAGGGCACGGTCGTGGGCGCGGGCGCGCACATCGGCGCGCAGCCCGACGGGACGGACGGCTGGGGCGTCGCCACGGTCGGCCCGGATGTGTCGGTGCCCGCCGGGGGCACGGTCCCGGCCGGGGCCATGATCTATGACGGAGCGGAGGTGCACGCATGAGCGAAGTACACGGCATTGTTTACGCATATCACAGCTCCCCGCGGCTCGGGGACCTGACGCGCTACCGCACGAACGCATCGCTGCCGTTCTGCGGGCGCTACCGGCTGATCGACTTTGCGCTCTCGTCGCTCTCGAACGCGGGCGTGCACAGCGTCGGCGTCATCATGCAGCGGGATTATCAGTCTCTGCTCGACCACCTCGGCAGCGGCAAGGCGTGGGACCTGTCGCGCCGCAGCGGCGGGCTGCACCTGCTGCCGCCGTTCGGCGTCAACACGCGCGGCGACTATACCGGCACGGCCGAGGCGCTCAATGCGGTCATCTCCTACGTGCGCAACATTCCGGAGTCCGAGATCGTGCTCATGCCGGCGGACATCGTCTGCAACCTCGACCTCGCCGCCGCCATCGCGCAGCATGACGCCTCCGGCTGCGGCATCACGGCCATCTGCCGCGGCGGCGCCGTCACCGGGGAGCACCACCGCTACCTCACGGATGACCACGGCCGTGTCACGAAGCTCATCACGAGCGCGGCGGCCGGCACGGGCGTCGCCTCGATGGAGATCTACATCATCAACAAGGACGTCCTGCTGGACATCCTCGATTTCTGCGCGCAGGAAAACCGCTTCCACTTCCACCGCGACGGGCTGTTTCAATATCTCGGCCGCGGCGGCACGATGGACGTGTTCCTGCACACGGGCTACGCCGTGCGCGTGGACGCGGTCGCGGACTATTTTGCCGCCAGCATGGATATGCTGGACCCGGCGGCGCGCGCATCGCTCTTCCCGGCCGACCGCCCGGTGCGCACGAAAGAGCGCGCGGACGTGAGCACGTATTACGGCGAGCACGCGCACGTGGAAAACTGCCTCGTGGCCGACGGCTGCTTCATCGAGGGCACGGTCACGGACTGCATCCTGTTTCGCGGCGTGCGCGTCGCGCGCGGGGCGCACCTGAGCCGCTGCATCGTCATGCAGGACACCTGCATCGCGGCGGACGCCATGCTGCAGTACGTCATCGCGGACAAAAACGTCCGCATCGGCCCGGCCGTCACGCTCACCGGCTGCGAGACCCTGCCGATCGTGATCCCCAAGGGCAGCGAGCTCTGACCCGGACGAATCCAGTAAAGGAAGATTCTATTTTATGCCAATGACCAATCAGATTTCCCGCGATGAGCTGCGCGGCGCCATTGCCGACAAGCTCAGCGCACACTTCGGCGTCACGGCCGAGACCGCGACCGACGAGCAGGTCTTTCAGGCCGCGGCCATCGTCATCCGCGAGATCCTCTCGCGCCTGCACACGTTCGACAGCCGCACCGCGCCCGAGCGCGAGGTGCACTACCTGTCGATGGAGTTTCTCATGGGGCGCTCCCTGATGAAGGACGCGTTCAACCTCGGCATCGGCGACGCGCTCACCGGCGCGCTCGAGGACCTCGGCCGCAGCGCGGCCGACATCTTTGAGACCGAGCCGGACGCCGGCCTCGGCAACGGCGGCCTCGGCCGCCTTGCCGCGTGCTATATGGACAGCCTCGCCACCGAGGGCATCCCCGCCACAGGCTATTCGCTGTGCTACGAGCTGGGCATTTTCCGGCAGCGCATCGTCGGCGGCCGGCAGACCGAGGTCGCGGACAACTGGCGCACGGCCGCCTCGAGCTGGCTCGTGCCGTGCCATGAGGACACGGTCGAGGTGCGCTTCGGCGGCCGCGTCGAGCCGCACTGGGACGCCTACGGCCACTACCACGGCGAGCTGCGCGGTTACGAGAGCGTGCTGGCCGTGCCGCGCGACATGCTCATCGCCCCGTATGGCGACGGGCGCGTCAACACCCTCCGCCTCTGGGAGGCGCACAGCCCGAACGACCTCGACATGTATCTCTTCGCCGCCGGCAGCTATGTCCAGAGTCTCGAGCAGCGCACGATGGCCGAGGTCATCACGAAGGTGCTCTACCCGGCAGACGACCACATCGAGGGCAAGACTCTGCGCATCCGCCAGCAGTATTTCTTCGTCTCCGCGACGGCGCAGAGCATCCTGCGCGCCCACCGCGCGCGCTACGGCACGGTGCGCAACTTTGCCGAGCACCACGTCATCCAGATCAACGACACGCACCCGACGCTCATCATCCCCGAGCTCATGCGCCTGCTGCTCGATGACGACGGCCTCGGCTGGGACGAGGCGTGGGCCATCGTCACCGCCTGCGTCAACTACACGAACCACACCGTCATGTCCGAGGCGCTCGAGACCTGGCCGCAGGGCCTCATCCAGAGCCAGCTGCCGCGCGTGTGGGAGATCATCTGCGAGATCAACCGCCGCTGGTGCGACGAGCTGCGCGCCCGCTTCGGCGACGATGCGCGCGTGGGCCGCAACCTCATCATCGCCGGCGGCAGCGTGCACATGGCAAACCTCTGCCTCGCCGCGTGTAAGACCATCAACGGCGTCTCCGCCCTGCACGGGGAGATCCTGCGCCGCGACCTCTTCCGCGACGTCTGCGCGCTCAACCCCAGCCGCTTCACCTACGTCACCAACGGCATCGACCACCGCCGCTGGCTCGCCCAGTGCAACCCCGGCCTGCACGCGCTCGTGTGCGACGTGCTCGGCAGCGATGCCTATCTCCTGCACCCCGAGGAGCTTGCGGGTCTGGAGCGCGCGGCGAGTGACCCCGCCGTGCTCGCGCGGCTCGAGGAGATCAAGGCGCTCAACAAGCAGCGGCTGGCCGCGTGGGTGTTCCGCACCGACGGCTTCTCGCTCAACAGCGACGCGATCCTCGACGTGCAGGTCAAGCGCCTGCACGAATATAAGCGCCAGCTTCTGTGCGCCATGCGCATCACGCAGCTGCAGCTCATGCTGCACGACGACCCGGACCAGCCCTTCCAGCCGCGCACGTTCCTGTTTGCGGCCAAGGCCGCGCCCGGCTACGCCACGGCCAAGCGCATCATCCAGCTGCTGTGCTCGCTCGCGGCCGATGTCAATGCCGACCCCGTCTGCCGCGGGAAGCTGCAGGTGTATTTCCTGCCGAACTACCGCGTCTCCGCCGCCGAGATGCTCATGCCCGCCGCGCAGGTGTCCGAGCAGATCTCGACCGCCGGCAAGGAGGCCAGCGGCACCGGCAACATGAAGCTCATGATGAACGGCGCCGTCACGATCGGCACGCTCGACGGCGCGAACGTCGAGATGTTCGAGCAGCTCGGCGCGGACAACATGTTCCTCTTCGGCCTGCACGCCGACGAGGCCGAGGCCCTGCGCGCCGCGGGCTACGACCCGCAGGCATACGTCCGCCGCAGCCCGTGGCTGGGCCGCGTGCTCGAGCGCATGAGCTGCGGCTACGCCGACGGCGAGAGCTATGCCGACCTTGTCAGCAGCCTGCTCTACGGCGGCGACCCGTACCTGCTCCTCGCCGACTTTGACGACTATGCCGCCACGCATGAGCGGCTGTATACGACGATCGCGGACCCCGCCGAGCGCGCGCGCCTGTCGCTCGTCAACATTGCCCGCAGCGGCATTTTCGCTGCCGACCGCGCCGTGCGCGAATACGCCGAGCGCATCTGGGAGGTGCACGCATGAACCCTTATGTCTGCGTCGTCGGCGCCGTGAATCTCGACATTTGCGGCCGCCCGGAAAAAAAGCTCATCTTCCGCGACTCCAACCCCGGTGCCGTCACGCTCACGCCCGGCGGCGTCGGGCGCAACATCGCGCATGACCTGCGCCTGCTCGGCGTGGAGGTCAAGTTCCTCACCGCCTTCGGCGGCGATTCGCACGCCCAGCTCCTGCGCAATGACTGCGTGGAGCTCGGCATGGACCTCAGCTGCGCGCTCGATGTGCCCGGCGGGCGCACGTCCACGTATCTGTATATCACGGACGAGCGCGGCGAGATGCAGCTCGGCCTGTGCGATACGGACATCTCCGCCGCCATCACGCCGGACTATCTGCAGCGCCATCTTGACGTGCTCGACGGCGCGGCCGCCGTCGTGCTCGACGGCAACCTGACGGCCGAGACCATCACCTGGCTCGGCGCGCACTGCAGCGCCCCGCTCTTTGCCGACCCCGTCTCCGTCACGAAGGCGGAGCGGATGCGTGCCTCACTCGGCGCGCTGCACACGTTCAAGCCCAACCTCACCGAGGGGCAGAACCTCACGGGCGAGTCCACGCCCGAGGGCATCGTCGCGGCGCTGCTGGCACAGGGTGTGCAGCGCGTGTTTCTCAGCATGGGGGCCGACGGCATCCTTGCCGGTACGCGCGGCGAGCTGGTGCACCTGCCGTGCCTGCCCACCTGCATGGTCAACACGACCGGCGGGGGCGACGCGGTCATGGCGGCGCTCGTCTGGGCGTATCTGCAGGGGCTCGACCTGCGCGAGAGCGCGGCGGCCGCCCTGCGCGCCGGCAAGGCCACGGTGGAATACCCCGGCACGAACAATCCCGATCTCGGCGTGCTCGTCCACGGCTGAGGCGAAGCGAAACAGAAAAAAGCAGCAGACTTCCGGCGTTGGAAGTCTGCTGTTTTCTTATAGCAGGATGGCAATGCGGTAAACGACCGCCGCCGCGCACCATGCGGCCGCGCACGAGCCGATGGCCGCGGCCAGCGCGCCCAGCCGGCTGCCGAGCTCCTGCCGCATGGCCGCCTGTGCCGCCACGCACGGCGCGTACAGCGCCGTGAACACGAGAAAGCTCGCGGCCGCGGCGGGGGAGAACACACCCGGCAGCGCAGCCGTCAGGTCGCCGCCGAGCAGCACGCCGAGCGTGGACAGCACCGTTTCCTTGGCCAGCAGCCCGGTCACGAGCGCGGTCGCGGCGCGCCAGTCGCCGAAGCCCAGCGGCGCGAATACCGGCGCGAGCGCCTGTCCCACCACGGCCAGCAGGCTCTCCCCGGCATTTGTGGCCACGCGCCACGTGGGCGTGAACATTCGCAGCACCCACACGCCCACGCTCGCCGCGAGAATGACCGTGAACGCCCGCGTGAGAAATTCCTTCGTGCGCACCCACATCCGCCGCAGCACGCTGCGCGCGTCCGGCCAGCGGTAGTCCGGCAGCTCCAGCACAAAGGACGCCGCCTCCCCGCGCAGGACCGTCCGGCCGAGAAGCTTGGCCGCTCCGGCGGCCGCCAAGATGCCGAGCGCGTACAGCGCCAGAAACACCACGGCGCTCCGCCCCGGAAAGAACGCGGCGGCAAAGGCGGCGTACACCGGCGCCTTCGCGCTGCAGCTCATGCACGGCGTGAGCACGATCGTCAGCGCCCGGTCGCGCCGCGTGGGCAGCGTGCGCGCGGCCAGCACCCCCGGCACGCTGCACCCAAAGCCCAGCAGCAGCGGCACGGCGCTCTGCCCGCTCAGCCCCAGCCGCCGCAGCGGCCGGTCCATCACGAAGGCCACGCGCACGAGATAGCCCGTGTCCTCGAGCAGGGAGAGGAAGAAAAACAGCGCCAGGATCACCGGCAGGAACGCCGCCACGCTCCCCACGCCCGCAAACACGCCCTCGCGCACCAGACCGTGCAGCAGCGGCCCCGCGTCCAGCGCCGTGAGCGCGCCGTCGGCCGCGTCCGCCAGCCAGGCGATGCCGCGCGCGAGCAGGCGGCTCAGGCACGGGCCGATGACATGAAACGTCAGGTAAAACACGCCGCCGAGCAGCCCCACCATCGCGGGGTAGGCCGTGTACCGCCCCGTGAGCACGCGGTCGATGCGTACGCTGCGGCGGCTGCCCGGCAGCGCCTGCGGCAGGGTGAAAAACCGCACCAGCCTGTCCACCTGCGCAAAGCGCGCGGTGGGCAGCGCCTCGTCGCGGGGCATGCCGCTCTCGCGCACCATGCGCGCCGCCGCCTGTTCGGCCGCCGCCGGTGCGCGCAGGGTGCCGCCGTCGTCGAGCCACTGCGTCGCCGCAAACACCGGCGGCAGCCCCGCCGTGTGTGCCGCCGGGGCGAGCAGCCGCGCCAGTGTCCGCACGCAGGTCTGCACCGGCCCCGGCGCCAGCGCGCGCCACGGGTCGGGCGGCGGGCCGTGCGCTGCCTGTGCGGCCGCGTCCAGCAGCGCGTCGAGCCCCTCGCCCAGCGCTGCGCTCACCGGCACGACCGGGATGCCCAGCGCCCGCGCCAGTCCCGCCGTGTCCACCGATCCGCCGCCTGCGCGCAGCGCGTCCATCACGTTCAGCGCCAGCACGACCGGCACGCCCAGCTCCAGCAGCTGCAGCGTCAGGTACAGGCTGCGCGCCGGGCACGTCGCGTCCGCGATGCTGATGATCGCATCCGCCGCGCCGCCGAGCAGATAGCTGCGCGTGACGCGCTCCTCGTCCGAGTACGGCCGCAGCGCGTACACGCCCGGCAGGTCCACGAGCGTGATCTCCGGCCGCGCGCGGCACACGCCCTCACTGCGTGTGACGGTCACGCCCGGGAAGTTGCCCGTGCGCGCGTTAGCCCCCGTGAGAGCGTTGAAAAGCGTCGTTTTGCCGCAGTTGGGGTTGCCCGCGAGCGCAAGGATCATGGCCGTGCCTCCTTTTTTCGGATAGCACAGCTTATGCGCAGACAAAAAGCGGTAGACTTGTACACGCGCGGGATGGTAAAATAAAGCCGCGGCACATGAAAACGCCGCCCGTGATTGGGCGGCGTGCGTTTTGCTGAGATGATGCGATTCCGGGCAGGATGACAGAGCAGCGGGGGCGCTCGAGGGGGCGAAGGGCCCGCCTCGAATGCAATCTGATTGCTGCCTGTGCGCGGACCTATCCGGGCACAGACAGCAAAACGCCGCCCGTGATTGGGCGGCGTGCGTTTTGCTGAGATGATGCGATTCCAGGCAGGATGACAGAGCAGCGGGGGCGCTCGAGGGGGCGAAGGACCCGCCTCGAATGCGATCTGATTGCTGCCTGTGCGCGGATCTATCCGGGCACAGACAGCAAAACGCCGCCCTTTCGGGCGGCATGATTCGGTTTTCGCTTCAGCGGAACGTGGCGGCGCAGTCGCAGATGTGCACGTCGATGCCTTTGCCGGCGGCGTACTCATTGAGCTTTTGCATGAGCTTCTCGCGGTTGGCGTTGACGATCTTCGTGGCCAGACGCTGCTTCTGGTCCTGCGACATGGTGCGCAGGATGCCCTTGACGATGCGCGACGAGGCCTCGGGCGTGTTGCAGGCGAGCTTGAGCACGGGGTTGATATTGCCGCTCTGGCTCAGCGCCTCAAGCACGAGCGGGAGCTGGGAATCCAGCTTGTCGGTATAATCCAGGCTTTCGATCCGGAACGTGACTTCGATCATGATGAAAAACTCCTTTGCTAGTACATAACGTGAATGGGAAGCATTATAGCAGAAACTTTTTGCGATTTCCACCGTTCGCGGCAGAAAAATGCTGACAATCTTTCAACGATCCACGTGAGAGGAGACCTTATGTCCGATAACGATCACATCGACGCGCAATGGCTGCGCGCAGCACAGTCTCCGCCGCCTCCGCCGCGCCGCCGCGGTTTTGGCTGCGCCCTGAGTCTGCTGGTGCTCATTCTCGTTCTGGCGGGCGTGCTGTTTTACCCGCGTGTGCAGGCGCTGCTCACGCCGGTGCCTACCGTGCAGATCCAGATGGAGTCATCCGTCCTGCCGGACACTGCGCCGAACTGCGCCGCCAATCCGCGCGTGGCCGCCGTGCTGCACGCGGCGATGCGCGGCCAGACGGACGCCGCGGTCTACGACTGCGACGCCGGCACGCTCGAGGCCTGTATGGCCGAGCTGCTCGACGACCCGGAGCTCTGGGTGCGCTCCTACCGGTACACGGTCCACGGCGGGCTGAACGCGCACATCACCGTCACGTTCGAGTGGGTCTATCCCGACGACGGCCCGGCGCGCCGCGAGGAGCTTGCCCGGACGGCGGACGGCCTGCTCGCCGCCGCCCCGGCGGAGGACTATCCCCGCGCGCTGTATCTCTACGACTGGCTGCTGGAGCACGTGCGCTACGTCCCGCGCGAGACGTATGACCAGACGGCCTACGCCGCCGTCTGCGAGGGGGAGGCCGTCTGCGGCGGCATCGCCGATGCCTACGTCTACCTGCTCGAGCGCGGTGGCATCCCGGCGCGCGTCGTCACGGGTACGTCCCTGTCCGCCGACGGCACGGCAGACAGCCACGCCTGGGTCGCGGCGGAGCTCGACGGCGCGGTCTATTACTTCGACCCCACCTGGGACCTGCAGGACGACGAGAGCGAGGCAGCGCTGCCGGATTATCTCAGCCACACGTGGTTCGCCCTCACGGCCGAGCGCATGGCCGTGCGCCACACGGCCGAGGACCCCACCCTCTGGCCGGACAGCCGCGCCAACGCCGATAATTACTACGTCCGCAATGGCTACACGGCGGCGGAGGCCTCCGTCGCTGCGGCGGCGGCCGCCGTGCGCAGCCAGTGGGACGACGGGCGCGCCGTGCTGGAGTTTCGCTGCGAGACACCGGAGGTCTACGCCGGTATGCGCTCCCTGCTCTTTGACCGCGACCGGCTCTGGGACGTCTACCGTGCGCTCGGCAGCTACGTGCCCTCGTCCGGCTACCAGTGCGCGGACGACCAGCAGATCATCCGCCTGATTCCAACGCGATAGGGTAAAAAACAGCGCCGCAGCCGGGCAGGCTGCGGCGCTTTGCGTCTATTGTTATTTGCTCTCCTTGTCGGCGTTCATGCTCAGGTAGGCGTTGATGAAGCCGTCGATGTCGCCGTCCATGACGGCCTGGATGTTGCCGTTTTCATAGCCGGTGCGGTGGTCCTTGGCCAGCGTGTACGGCATGAACACGTACGAGCGGATCTGACTGCCCCACTCGATCTTGAGCTGGACGCCCTTGATGTCGGAGATCTTCTCGAGATGCTCGCGCTCCTTGATCTCGGCCAGGCGCGCGCGGAGCATGTTCTTGCAGTTTTCGAGGTTCTGGAAGTGGCTGCGCTCGACCTGGCTGGACACGACGATGCCGGTCGG
>CAKTNQ010000035.1:0-14058 GCA_934589185.1 uncultured Oscillospiraceae bacterium
TCGCTCAGGTTCATCGTGCCCAGATCGTACACGGCGCGGTAGAAATACAGCCCCGGCACCATGATGACGATCGACGGTACGGTGATCGTGATGCGCGGGTAGCCCGAGCGCTGCTTGTACAGGGACGCGAGCAGGCCCGCTGCCAGCGCGCCGAAAAACGCGGCCGCCGCCGGCGGGAAGCCGGCCAGGCTGACGAGCTCGAGCCGCAGCGTGTTCGACAGCGCGCCGATCACGGCGGCGACGGATGCGAGCTTTACGGGGCTGTTGAACATCAGCGAGAAGCCGAACACGCCGCAGAAGCTCATGGCCAGCCGCAGCAAAATCCGCGCCCAGACGGGCAGCCCCAGCGGCAGGAAATCCATCGGCTGCAGCCGCAGCAGCAGCGCCATGAGCCAGGCGGTCAAGGTCGCCACGACGACGATCATGATCGCGTAGGCCAGCCGCTCGAGCCCGGAGCGCATGTCCTGCTTGGCCATGTCGATGCCGCTCGTGATGAACGGGAAGCCCGGGATGATGAACAGCATCGCGCAGATGTACCCCGCCTGATGCTGCGGGTCGATGGGGAAGAGCAGCGACGCCAGCCGGAACAGCCCGGCATAGACCAGGCACGCCGCTGCGACGGACAGCGCGATGCAGCCAAACAGCGTCAGGTGCCGCTGCGTCAGCCGCGCGCGGACATACTGCCCGACGCCCGCGCCCAGAAAGGCCAACAGCATTTCGATTGGCCCGCCGCCGAGCAGGAACGTGAACGCGCCGCAGGCGAGCGCGGCTGCCAGCCCCAGCTGCAGGGGCGTGTAGCTGCCGCCCGTCTGCGCGATCTTGTCAAGCTGTGTGTGCAGGCCGTCCGCCGTCATATATACGCCGTCGAGCGGGAAGCGCTTGACAAAGCGCTCGAGCTGGTCGAGCTTTGCGGTGTTGACGCCGGTCGCGGTCAACGTCAGCGTCTGCGAGAAGCTGTTCTCGCCGTCGGAGCAGGTGTACTCGATGGACAGCAGCCCGATATCGGCAGCGCACACGAGGCCGAGCGCCTCGGCGATCTCGTTCATGGAGCTGCGCACGCGCCACGCGCCGGTGCCGCACGAGAGCAGCAGCAGCCCGACCCGGCCGACGACGCCGGCGCGGATGGGCAGCGGCGCCTGTGAGACGGGCAGCTCTTTCTGATCCCGGATGGGGTCGTGCCACGGGATCTGCATGTGATTCGGTTTGATGATCGGATGATGCAACGTATCTCACGCCTTTTTTGAAAATTCGGACTGTATTGTAGTCTTGTGCGCGCCGGAAGTCAAGAGCGGACAACAAGACGGCCTGTTAAATGACAGGCCGTCTCACGATATGGATTTAGAAAATATCGCCGTCGTGGGTGTCCACGTAAAACGAATACGGTTTCCCGTTCGCCGTGAAGGTGATGTGGTAAGCGTCGCGGCCGCCTACATGCACGCGCTGGACGTCGACATCGTGGATCTCCGGCAGCGAGACACCGAGCTCCTGCAGCACGCGGCGCAGCGCTTCGGATATGCTGATCTCCGAGTCGGTGGGGTCGGTGGGGCTGTCCGGGGTATCCGGCGTTGCCGGAGTCTCCGGTGTCTGCGCAGGTTTCTCCGGGCGCTGCACATCGAGGATCTCCCCGGTGCGCGCGGCGATTGTGTAGCAATATTCTCCGTTGCCTGGGCCTATCACGCCGGTGTGGTCAGCGGCTGCAGCGCCGATACGTTCTGCCCCACGCAGGCGATCAGCCGGCAGGATCTGGCCGCCATCCTTTACCGCTATGCCTGCCTTGCGGGTGCTGCGGATGAAACGCAGTCTGAAGATTCCCTGAGCGGCTTTGCCGATGTGGGCGCTGTCAGCGGCTATGCCCGTGCTGCGCTGGCCTGGGCCGTGGAAAACGGTATTCTCTACGGCAAGGACGGCAATCGCCTCGACCCGAAGGGTACGGCGACGCGCGCCGAGTGCGCGGCGCTCCTGTGGCGGTTTGTCAGCCAGTATTCTCTCGCTTAACACCGCGCTGTCATGTGCGTGCTGCATCCCCCATTCCCGTAATTGCGGGACCGCCCCGGAGCCAACGGCTCCGGGGCGGTTTTCTCCGGCGAATGCCGGAGAAAACCGCAGAATCCAATTCGAGGTGGGCCTTGCCCCCTCGAGCGCCCCCGCTGCTCTGTGGATATTCCCTTGTGCGGAATACGAAGCGCGCAGAAGCTTTCCTCGGAGCAAAGCGCCTGGAAAACCGCAGAATTTGATTCGAGGCGGGCCTTGCCCCCTCGAGCACCTCCGCTGCTTTCTAGTTGCTTGCATGGAATGGAAGGCACGGCAAAAGAAACGCCCGCCCCGGAGCCTTAACTCCGGGGCGGGCGCTGCTTATTTTATCCGGCGCGAAACAGCCGCCGGTACTCGCGCGGGCTGCAGTAGCCTGCCGCGCACTGCGAAAAGGCATCGCCGAGAAAGAGCCTGTCCGTGCAGATCTCGATGATGGAAAACCGCTCGCCAGGCGCGGCGGCCAGGATGCGGATCTCCGCGTCGAGCAGCGGGCGGTACTCCGCCTCGCAGGCGTCCGTGATGCACATGTCCGGCTGCCAGCAGAAGGTCTGCTGCACGTCGCAGCCGCAGATGACGGCGTCAAAGGCGGCGCCGTCGCGGATCGCGTGGTCAATGTACGTTCGCAGAGTCATGATTCTTCTCCTCCCATGTCCATGTTGTGTTTCTGTTTTCTCCCTTTTATCACAGCATAGCACATGCAAAGTCCAATAATCAGGACAGTGGAGGCAAAGATCCCGTTAATTTTGCGCCGCGCGCAGCCATGCGATCTCCTGCGCGTACCCGGCGTCATCGTTCGGCGTCTCGAGGATGAACGGCAGCCCCGCCAGCGCCGGGTGGCGGGTGACGCGCACGAGCGCCTCCGGCGGGATGCAGCCGTCGAGCAGCTTTGCGTGCCGGTCCTTGTGACTGCCGCAGGGATTGAGGCTGTTGTTGAGATGCACGGCGTACAGGCGCTTGAGCCCGATCACGCGGTCAAACTCCGCGAGCACGCCGTCGAGGTCGCCGGCAATGTCATACCCCGCGTCCCAGACGTGGCACGTGTCGAGGCAGACACCGATGTGCTCCCGCAGCTCCACGTGGTCGATGATGGCGCGCAGCTGCTCGAAGCGGCCGCCGACCTCGCTGCCTTTGCCGGCCATGGTCTCAAGCAGGACGGTCGTGGTCATGTCGGGGAAGAGAACCTCATTGAGCAGTGCGGCGATCTTCTCGATGCCCGCGTCGATGCCCTGCCCGACGTGGCTGCCGGGGTGGAAATTATAGAGCTGGCCGGGCGTGTGCTCCATGCGCTGCAGGTCGTCGGAAAAGGCCATGCGCGCAAACTCCGCCACGTTCGGCTTGGCCGCGCAGGGGTTGAGCGTGTAGGGCGCGTGCGCGACCAGCCGGTCGATGCCCGCGCGGGCGCATTCGGCGTGAAAGGCCGCGATGTCTGCGTCCTCAATAGGCTTGGCGCTGCCGCCGCGGGGATTGCGCGTGAAGAACGCAAACGTATTTGCGCCCAGCGCCTCCGCGCGCTTTGCCATGGCGAGATACCCGCCGGCGGAGGAAATGTGACAGCCGATCCGGAACATACGATCACCTCAAAGAATGGATACCCCCATCATAGCACACCGCGCGGCGGCTGCCAAGCTTGCCACCGCGCCGCGGATGGTGTATGCTGTTCGTAGATTCGGTTTGATGATGGAGGATGTGGCATGGAATCATTGACTTTTCAGCCCAATAAAAAGGGTGTGATCAGTGGTGGAATTATATCAGTTATCCTTTGTGTTGGGCTGTTTGCCTATATTACATTTGAAGACGGGGAGTGCCCATCAAAGAATTCGTTAATCTTTTTGTGTGTATCTTCAGTTGTAGTTGTTCTTGTTTATACTGTAACAGTGTTTAGTATAGTTAGATCGGTCGGATACAGAACCAAAATTGAAGTCAGCCAGCAAGGTTTTGCGGTTGTAGACCCCAAGCGTTCGGAACCTGTGTTCGTACCATGGAGCGAGCAGATCTATCTGTGTATTTGCGTGGAAGGAGACGTCTATAGCCATCATTGGGTCCATGAGAAGATACTCTGCTTTTCTAATCAGGACATAAGCGGACAGTGGATAGAAAGGGGCCAAACCGTGAACTACCGGCAGACGTTTGAAACAGATGCCGGACAGCCGTGGGTCGTTGCACTGACTTATGGCAGCAAGGCGAAATGCAGGAAAGATGCAGCACGCGTCCGCCAGTACATGAGCGGCTGTTTGCAGCAGGCAGAATAACCTTGCCGGAAGACCGATTTGGATGCCACAAAAAAGGGGGGGACAGGCCATGCAGCCGTATGAACTCATCCGCTCCGGCCGCCGCACGCTGGCGCTCGAGGTGCGCGGCGGGCGCGTGATCGTGCGCGCGCCGTACCGGACACCGCAGGCAACGATCGACCGCTTTGTCGCGTCGCACGCCGAATGGATCGCGCGCGGGGTGGCCAAACAGGAGGCCCGCGCCGCCGCGCACCCGGAGCCGACGGACGCCGAGCGGGCGGCGTACATCCGGCAGGCAAAAGCCTGCCTGCCGCAGCGCGTGGCGTATTATTCCGAGCAGATGGGCCTCTACCCGACACAGGTGCGCATCACGGGCGCGCGCACGCGCTTTGGCAGCTGCAGCTCGCAGGGGCACATCTGCTTTTCGTGGCAGCTGATGCAGTACCCGCCGGAGGCGATCGACTACGTCGTTGTGCACGAGCTGGCGCACCTGCGCTACATGAACCACGGCGCGGAGTTCTACGCGCTCATCGCACGCTATCTGCCGGACTGGAAGGCCCGCCGCGCCCTGCTGCGGGCATGAAAAAGCGCACCGGAGGACAGACTGTCCTCCGGTGCTTGCTATTCGGAATTGACTTTTTGCACCTGCCGCGTGTAAACTAACATGTCAGAAACCAAGGAGGGATGTACCATGAAGCAGGCAATCGCGCTGGCCGGCGGCGGCACGAAGGGCGCGTATCAGGTCGGCGCGTGGAAGGCAATGCGGGAGCTGGGCATCCCGTTTGACATCGTCACAGGCACGTCCATCGGCTCGGTCACGGCGGCGCTGATGGTGCAGGGCGATTTCGACCGCGCGTGGGAGCTCTGGACGCACATCACGGAAGAGCAGATCATGCTTGAACGGGCCGACGCCACGCCGCGCGAGAAGCGCGAGCTTGCGGCCCTGGCCGAGCACCCGGAGCAGCTCATCGCGCGCGTGAAGGACTGGGCAGATCTCAACCGCCGCACGGCGGACATCACGCCCTACCGCGCGCTCGTGCACCAATATCTCGACGAGGCGCGCTTTTTTGCCTCGCCGGTGGATTTCGGACTCATGACGGCGCGCTTCCCGTCGTTCCAGCCGGTCGAGGTGCGCAAGCAGGACATCGCGCCCGGCTACCTGCCGCAGTGGATCCTTGCGTCGTCGGCGTGCTACCCGATGTTTCCGATGTGCGAGATCGACGGGCAGAATTATCTCGACGGCGCGTACTCGGACAATCTGCCGATCGGCACGGCGTTCCGCCTCGGGGCAGACCGCGTCATCGCCATCGGCCTCAAGCCAGAGACGCCGGAGAAAAAATACACCAACCACCCGCTCGTGACCTATATTGCCCCGGCGGAGCCGCTCGGCAAGCTGCTGGAGTTTGACCCCAACGCGCTGCGCCGCAGCATCGCCCTCGGCTATACGGACACGCTGCGCGTGCTCGGCAGCTATATCGGCCATACCTACACATTTGAGCCCGACGGGCAGACGCTGCTCGAGGGCGTCGCGCGCGACTATCTGCTCTGGCTGCTGCGCCGGGAGCTGACGCCGCCGGACTCCATGCTGGACTTTTTCCGCAGCGACACGCCGCTGACCGACCGCATCCTCAGCGACCAGCGCAGCGACCTGACGGCCTGCGCGCTCGCGGGCGTGGAGTGCGTGCTGGAGGCGTATGCCTACCCGCGCGGGGAGATCTACGATCTCAAGCTCCTGCTGCCGGAGCTGGCCATGCGTCTGACGGAGGACGAGGACACCCCGGCACTCGAGCGCGCGCACGCGCTGTGCGCGTCGCTGGGCAGCGAGCATTTCTTCACGCAGCTGGCCCCGCTCACGCCGCGCTATGACGCCAAGGACATCTTCCTCGCCACGCTCACGCTCTATCTGCGCGAGCAGACGGCCTGACGGGCAGGTTTTTGTTGCACTCGCGGGAAAAATCGGGTATACTATCTAAGTTTGATATTCGAAAGAACAACAGAGGAGCGGACTATGGATCTGAAACAGGAAATCGAGCGCCGCCGGACGTTTGCGATCATCTCGCACCCGGACGCCGGCAAGACGACGCTCACGGAAAAACTGCTGCTGTACGGCGGGGCCATCCAGCTCGCCGGCTCGGTCAAGGGCAAGGCGACCGCGCGCCACGCGGTCTCGGACTGGATGGAGCTCGAAAAGCAGCGCGGCATCTCCATCACGTCGTCGGTCATGCAGTTTGAATACGAGGGCTATTGCATCAACATCCTCGACACCCCCGGCCACCAGGACTTCTCGGAGGACACGTACCGCACGCTCATGGCGGCGGACAGCGCCGTCATGGTCATCGACGCGGCCAAGGGCATCGAGCCGCAGACGCGCAAGCTCTTCAAGATCTGCGCCATGCGCCACATCCCGATCTTTACGTTCATCAATAAGCTCGACCGCGAGGCCCGCGACCCGTTCGAGCTCATGGAGCAGCTCGAAAACGAGTTCGGCATCGGCACCTATCCGGTCAACTGGCCCATTGGCTGCGGGCACGACTTCAAGGGCGTGTTCGACCGCGACCGCCGCGAGATTCTCGCGTTTCAGGAGTTTCACCGCGGCCAGAACAAGATCCGTCCCATCGAGTGCGAGCTTACGGACGTTGACCGGCTCGACGAGCTGATCGGGCCGCGCCAGCGCGAAAAGCTGACCGAGGACATTGAACTGCTCGACGGCGCGGGCTATGCCTTCGACCTCGACGAGGTGCGCGCCGGCCGGCTCAGTCCGGTGTTCTTCGGCTCCGCACTGACGAATTTCGGTGTCGAGCCGTTTCTGGAAAACTTCCTGCACATGACGATGCCGCCGCTGCCGCGCACGACGGCCGACGGCGTGGTCGACCCGATGCAGCCGGCGTTTTCCGCGTTCGTGTTCAAGATCCAGGCGAACATGAACAAGGCCCACCGCGACCGCATCGCCTTCATGCGCATCTGCTCGGGCAAGTTCGAGCGCGACCATGAGTACCTGCACGTGCAGGGCGGCAAGACGCTCAAGCTCGCGCAGCCGCAGCAGCTCATGGCGCAGGAGCGCGCGATCATCAACGAGGCCTACGCCGGCGACATCATCGGCGTGTTCGACCCCGGCATCTTCTCCATCGGCGATACGATCTGCGACCCGAAGATGCGTGTGCGCTTCGAGGGCATCCCCACGTTTGCGCCGGAGCACTTCTCCGTCATCTCGCAGGTGGACACCATGAAGCGCAAGCAGTTTGTCAAGGGTGTCACCCAGATCGCGCAGGAGGGCGCCATCCAGATCTTCCACGAGCCGAACAGCGGCATGGAGGAGGTCATCGTCGGCGCGGTCGGCGTGCTGCAGTTCGAGGTGCTGGAGTACCGGCTCAAGAATGAGTACAACATCGACATCCGCCGCCGCGACCTGTCGTATTCTTATATCCGCTGGATCACGAGCGAGGGCACCGACCCCACGGCGCTCAACCTCGCTTCCGACACGAAGTGGGTGCAGGACTTCCGCGGCCACAACCTGCTCATTTTCAACAATGAGTGGAGCATCCGCTGGGCGGAGCAGAAAAACCCCGGCCTGACGCTGGCGGAGTTCAGCACAAATCAGGACGACGAGGCATAATATCCAACAGGGCCATCCGAACGGACAGGGCCATCCGAACGGATGACCCTGTTTTTTCGCGGTGCATCGCGCTGCCCTGAATGCGTAAAAATCCCCCGGTGCGGGTTCACTCCGCGCCGGGGGGCTCCTTGTCTCCGCAAAGTTTTCTGTCCGCCGTCAGGATGCGACGGCTTTTTTTGCGGCGGCTGTGTATACTGGTGTCAAACGAAAGCAAAGGAGGATGGATCCGTGAAGAAACTCCGCTTTGTGATCTTTGTCATGCTCATCATGCTGTTGCTGTGCTCGGCTGCGCGTGCGGTCCGGTCGGTGCCCACCGCGCGGGCCGTACAAATGCAAAAACCTCCTGCACAGCAGGAGGTTTTCCCATATGTATCGGTGCTCAGAACAGATCCTCGACCACTTTCTCGGGCGGGACTTCCAGCAGAGCCGGGTTGTGCATATACATCTTCATGTACTTGAACGAGGAGGCGTAATAATACCCGTCGCACACGCGCTCGTCCATGACGGCCATGAAGTCGATGTACTTGCGCTCGACCGCCTTGCCCTCACGGTCGAGCTCGACCGCCTTGCGTTTGGCGCCGAAGGCGATGAACATCGGCAAGGTGCCGAAGTTGTACAGGTGATGATAGATCGGCGGGATGCCGAGCGAGCCCATGTCGGTGATGATCATCGAGCCATGGAAGGGGCTGGCGTCGAGCAGCTTCTGCGGGATGATGCCGAAGTAATCCATCACGCGCAGGCAGCCGACGGCGAAACGCAGCAGGAAACGCGGCAGCTTCAGCAGCGCGCCGGCGACCTGCTCGGTGTTGTTGTCCTCGCCGCCGAACTTGATCTCGTCGATCTTCTCATTCATCTTGCGGTAGACGTCAAAGATCGTGTCCGTCGGGGCAAAGACGGCCTTGATGGTCGTCTCATTCGAGGTGGTGGACATGCTGCGGCGCACGGTCAGTACGACCTCGATGTTGTTGCGTGCATAGATGCGCCGGCCGGCCACGAAGCGGTTGATGCCGGGGCGGAGGGAGACCATGCGGATGTAGGCCGCGATGAACAGGTGCAGGTAGCCGAGGCCCTTGTAGCCCTCGAGGCGCTTCTGCCGCAGCCAGCGGTCGGTGTTCGTGATCTCGATGCAGTCCTCAAACTGATTGCAGGCGTCGTTTTTCGTGGGCATGATGTAGGGCATGAACTTGTAAAACGGCGCGAGAGACTGGATCAGGCGGCCGTCCTTGCGGTCGCCGAAACGGCGTTTGCTCTCCATTGAAAGTACCTCCGAATATGCGAATATAGTTCAAACTTTTTAACTTTAGCAAAAACATTATAGGCTATTTCCGGCACAATAGCAAGGGGAAAAACACTTTAAATGTTGAAATCTTGCATTTTCCAACATTTTGTTCATTTTTTTCATCAGAAATTATGAATGTTCCCATTGCGAGAAATCATGCAAATCCGATAACGTTAAATTTTCGTCAATGACGTGAAAAACCTAGCAGGCTCAATAGTTTTTTAACACATAGGTGTTTGAATTTTGACAGACAATTTTGGGCAGTTTTACTTGATTAACAGCGGTGAATAAGGTAAAATACCTACATTATGTAGAAACAGTTCGTGAAAGCGGGCGTTGCGCGGCATAATAACAGTTTGATTCGTAGGGAGGTGTACGGATGTCATTTGAGGCGATAACAACGATCAGTGACGCAGAAAACCGGGCCAGGCAGATCAAAGCCGACGCGCAGGCAGCCGCTGCGGCGGCAGTGGAAGCGGCCCAGGCCGAGGGAAAGGCAGTGATAGAGGCTGCCGTCGGCAAGGCGCAGCAGGAACTGCAGACGCTGCGGGCCAAATCGGATGAAAAGGCAAAGGCGGATGCGGAAACGCTGGCGGCGGAGACCAAGAACAAGGAAGCTGCCATGCGCATCAAGGCCAAGACCAATCTGGATCGGGCTGCATCACTCATCGTGGAAAGGATTGTGAACGGCTGATGGCCATTGTACACATGAAAAAGCTGCGGCTCATGGTCGTTCGCCGGCAGAAAGATGAGCTGCTCCGGGATCTGATGCTGCTCGGCTGCGTGCAGATCTCGGAACCGGACGCCTTGCTTGCGGACGCGGAAGCTGCCGCGGTCCTGCGTCAGGAGAGCGGCAATGTGACGGAGGTGCGCAGTGAACTCACGCGCCTGACCGCCGCACTCAAGCTGCTCGACAAGTATGCGCCGGTCAAGTCCAAGCTGCTCAGCTCCCGGCCGGAGGTCACGGAGACCGACTTCCTGAACGACGGTGCGTACCGGCAGGAGCTCGATGCGGTCGCCCAGCTCGAGGAGCTGGAGGCTGCTGTGCGCCGGCTCAACGGCGAGGAGGCCAAGCTCCGCAGCAACATGGAGGCCCTGCGCCCGTGGCAGACGCTTGACCTGCCGCTGAATCTGGGCGAAACCGTAAGGACCCGCATTTCTCTCGGCATGCTGCCCGCGGCAGTGGACCTTGCCGAGACCGCCAAAGCGCTGGCGGACGCTGCGCCCGAGTCGCAGCTGTATGAGATCTCTTCGGACAAGGAACAGCACTATGTGCTGCTCATTTGTTTGAAAGAGGAGCTGACGGAAGCCATCACGGCGCTGCGCGCGTCCGGCTTCACGCTGGCGAACCTCAGCGGCACGCCGGGCACGGCAAAGCAGAACATCGAGGACGCACAAATGCAGATCGCGGACATCATCCGCAAGCGCGAGCAGGCGCAGACGGACATCGCCGCCTTTGCCCCGCACCGGGATGCGTTCAAGCTCTGCATCGACCGCGCGAGCGTGAAGCTCGGCCGCGCGGAGGCGGAAGAGCGTCTCGTCGGCACCGAGAGCGTCGTGTGCATGCGCGGCTGGCTCACGGCGCCGGAGGAGGACGAGCTCACCGCGGTGCTTGCAAAGTATGACTGCGCCTGGGATCTGGCCGATCCCACGGAGGACGAATACCCCGAGGTGCCGGTCAAACTGAAAAACAACAAATTTACCGAGCCGCTGAACATGGTCACGAACATGTACAGCCTGCCGGCCTACGGCACGGTGGATCCGAACCCGCTCATGGCACCGTTTTTCATTTTGTTCTACGGCATCATGATGGCGGACATGGGCTACGGCCTTGTGATGATGATCGCGGCGCTCGTCGCGCTCGGCAAGATGAAGCCGAAACGCGGCAGCAAGTATTTCTGCGAGCTGCTGTTTGCCTGCGGCGTGTCGACGTTCCTGCTCGGCATCGTGACGGGCGGCTTCTTCGGCAACGCTGTGCCGACGATCGTGAACATGTTCGGTCACGACGTCAAGCTCGGCATCCTGACGAGTCCACTGCTCGACCCGCTGACCGATACGACGACGATCCTCATCGGCGCTATGGTGCTCGGCTTTATCCAGCTCGTGACCGGCATGATCGTGAACATGGTCATGGAGTGCCGTCAGGGCAAGGTCGGCGACGCGATCTTCAACGAGGGCACATGGCTGGTCCTGTTTGCGGGACTTGCGCTGTATGTGCTCAAGATCGGCAACATCGCCGGTGTCCCGGTCGTGCTGTGCATCGGCGGTCTGATGCTGATCTACGGCTCCGGCCGTGAGGCCAAGGGCTTCGGCAAGGTCACGGCCGTGTTCGGCGCGCTCTACAACGGGCTGACCGGCTGGTTCGGCGACATTCTCTCGTATTCCCGACTCATGGCTCTGATGCTGGCCGGCAGCGTCATCGCGCAGGTGTTCAACACCCTCGCTGCGATGCCGTCGAGCGGCGGCGTGACGGTCGTGTCGATGCTGATCTTTATCATCATCTTCCTGTTGGGCCATCTGCTCAACTTCGGCCTGAACCTGCTCGGCTGCTTCGTGCACGACCTGCGTCTGCAGTGTCTGGAGTTCTTCGGTAAGTTCTATGTCGACGGCGGCAAGCCCTTCAGCCCGCTGGAGATCAACACGCGCTATGTCGACGTGGAAAATCATAATTTCTAAACATTCGTATTCAAGAGATATTTAAGGAGGAAAATGAAAATGGCATTTCTCGAATCCATCGGTGGTCTGGCTCTCGGCCTTCTCGGCGCTGCGCTCGCAGCGGCTCTCGCGTGCATTGGCTCTGCAAAGGGTACCGGCATCGCCGGTGAGGCCGGCGCAGGTCTCGTCTCGGAAGATCCCAGCAAGTTCGGCAAAGCGATGATCATGCAGGTCATCCCGGGCACCCAGGGCCTGTACGGCTTCGTTATCTGGTTCCTGGCTCAGAGCCAGATCTTCGCTGCCAACGCTGCCGCTCCGCTGACCGTTGCTCAGGGCCTGCAGTACTTCGCAGCCTGCCTGCCGATCGCGCTCGGCGGTCTGATCTCCGCCATCGCGCAGGGCAAGGTCGCTGCCGCGTCCCTGAACATCCTGGCCAAGAAGCCCGACGACTGGTCTAAGGGCATGATCTTCTGCATCACGGTCGAGTTCTACGCCATCCTCTGCCTGCTGGCGTCCTTCCTGATGCTCAACGGCTTGAAGTAATCCCCATCCTCTTCCGACAGAAGGGAATAGAAATCTATGAATGGTATTGAAAAAATCACCGGCCGCATCGAGGCGGACGCGCAGGAGCAGGCGAAGGCCATCGCGGCCGAAGCCGAGGCCAAGTGCGCCGAGATCCGCGCCGATTATGACAAACAGGCGCAGGACCAGTACTGGGCCCGCGTCCGTGACGGTGTGAAAGCGTGCGAGGACCGCGTGCAGCGTATGGGCCGTCTGGCGGAAATGGAAGCCAGAAAGAGCGTCCTCGCCCTCAAGCAGGAGATGGTCGACGCGGCGTTTGCCGCCGCGCTCGATAAGA
Organism: uncultured Oscillospiraceae bacterium; assembly: GCA_934589185.1. Taxonomy (GTDB): domain Bacteria; phylum Bacillota; class Clostridia; order Oscillospirales; family Oscillospiraceae; genus CAG-103. Next base: position 12,666 of record CAKTNQ010000035.1, read on the forward strand.
TCTGCACCATGCCGCAGGCGGACTATGTGGCGTATCTGGCCAAGCTCGCCGCGCAGGCCGCGACGACCGGCACCGAGACTCTGGTGTTCAACGCCAAGGATCAGGCCGCGTGCGGTCAGGCGGTCGTGGACGCTGCCAATGCGCTGCTCGCGCAGCAGGGCAAGCCCGGCCGGCTCACCATGAGCCAGGCCACGCGTGACTTGCGCGCCGGGTTTGTGCTCCAGCAGGGAGATATCGAGGTCAACTGCGCAGTGGAGACGATCGCAGAGCTCTGCCGCAGTGATCTGGCTGCTCAGGTTGCCGAGGTCTTGTTCGGCGCGTGACCTGCCCCGCCCCGCGCGGGGGAATGAATTATCCTATATGGGGCGCAGAGTGCTGCGCCGCATGAGGGAGGAACCGAATTGTCTAAAGTAAAAGATACGAATTACCTTGCGATTACGGCAATGCTGGCAGCCCGCGAGACCAAAATGCTCTCCGCTGAGCGCATGGAGCGCATGATCGATGCGCCCACGAACGACGAAGCGGCCAAGATTCTGGAGGAATGTGGCTACGGCGACCTGAGCGGCCTGAGCGCGAAGGACGCCGGCGCTGCGCTCGAGGCGCACATCGCGGCGCTGTTCGATGAGGTCGAGGGCATGGTCCCGGAGGCGCAGCTCGTGCAGCTGTTCCGCCTCAAGTATGACTACCACAATGCCAAGGCGCTCATCAAGGCGCAGGCCATGGGCGTGGAGTGCAATGCGATCCTGTCGCAGCGCGGCACCGTGGCGCCGCAGAAACTGCTCACGGCGTTCCTCGAGGAGGACTACCGCGACATCCCGCCCGTCCTGGCGCAGGCTATGGTCAGCGCCGCCGCGATCCTGGCGCACACGGCCAATCCGCAGGCGGCGGACTTCGAGCTTGACCGCGCGTATTTCGCGCAGATGCTCGATCTGGCCAATGGCCTGAGCGACGGCGGCTTTGCCAGGGGCTATGTGCAGCTGCAGATCGACAGCGCGAATCTGCGCGCTGCTGTGCGCACGCGCCGCATGGCCAAGGACGTGGACTTTCTCAAGACCGCGCTCATCCCGGGCGGCACGATCGGCACGGACCGTGTGCTCGCGGCGTTCGACTCGGCCGAGGCGCTCACGGCGCTCTATGCCAACACATGGCTGGGCAACGCGGCGGGTGCCGGCGCGGCGGCCATGAGCGGCGGCGCGCTGACGGCGTTTGAGCTGCTGTGCGACAACGCGCTCATGGACTATATCCGCGCGGCCAAGCTGCGCAGCTTCGGCGCGGCGCACGTGACCGCGTATCTCGCCGCCATGGAAAACGAGACCACGGCCGCCAGAATGATCCTGACGGGCAGACTCGCCGGGCTTCAGCCCGCGGTCATCCGGGAAAGGCTGCGTGAGAC
>CAKTNQ010000036.1:0-13409 GCA_934589185.1 uncultured Oscillospiraceae bacterium
CAGTGAGCGGCAAGACCACCTTCTCGTTCGACGGCGGCACGGTCAAGTCCGGCGCGCTCGTCGGCCGTCAGGTGCTCGTCGGCAACGCGTGCGTGACCGTCACGGCCAACACCGCGAACTCCATGACCGTCGACGCCGCCGTCACGGCCGAGGACAACGCCATCATCTACCCCGGCGAGGCCGGCGCACAGGGCCGCGACGTGTATGTCACGCTCGTGCTCGGCGCCGACGGCTACGGCACGACCGAGATCACCGGCGGCGGCCTCGAGCACATCGTCAAGCAGCTCGGCTCCGCCGGCACGGGCGACCCGCTCAACCAGCGCGCGAGCGTCGGCTGGAAGGCCACGAAGGTCGCCGTGCGTCTCGACGACAGCGCCATCCGCCGCATCGAGACCTGCAGCACCTACACCGAGTAAGAAAACCACCCCGTGCCTCCCGCCCGCGCGGCGGGAGGCACCCATGCACACAAGGAGGAATATACTATGGCAACCAGAAAAAAGACCGACCGCGCCGCCGCTGAGGCCTGGCTGAGCGAACCCGTGACCGTGCGTCTGTTCCGCGACAACGGCAGCTACAAGGAGGACAAGGTCGTGACCGTCAATGGTGAGACCGTGCGCATTCCGCGCGGCGAGGACGTGACCATCCCGCGCCGCTTCGCGCTCGTGCTCGCGCAGGGCGAGGCGCAGGACGCGCGCACCGGCGCGCTCATCGAGCGCGAAACCGCCCGCTTTGCCGCCGAGAGCGGCGCGCTGGGGCTCTGACCATGGCAACGCTTCAGCAGGCGCTCAAGCGCATCGACACGATCTGCCCCAACGCATGGGACGACGCGGCAAAGCTGCTGTGGCTCAACGAATGTGAGAGCATGATCCAGACGCGCATCCTCGGCATCGCGCCGGGCGAATGTGTGACCTACGACGCGAACTCCGACCGCAGCACCGTGCTGCTCGTGCCCGCGCCGTTTGACCGGCTGTACGTGTACTACGTCATCGCCATGTGCGACTACGCCGCGCACGAGACGGCGCACTACGCCGACAGCATGGCGCTCTTTAACGCAGCGCTCGACGAATACGCCAAGTGGTACCAGCGCACGAACGGCGCCGCGGCTTCCATGCCCGGTGCCGCATCGCAGATCGCCGCCAACACCGCCGCCCGCCACTCGCACGCGAACAAGCGCGTGCTCGACGGCATCACGGCCGCAAAGACCGCCGCGTGGGACGCCAAGGCGGGTACGGCGGCGGCTACTCAGTCCGCGGCTGGACTGATGTCCGCCGCCGACAAGGCCAAGCTCGACGGCATCGAGCGCGGCGCCAACAAGACCACCGTACCCACAGCGCTGAAAAATCCCAACGCACTGACGATCAAAATCGGCGGCACGACCGTCACCTACGACGGCAGCGCCGCGAAAACCGTCACGATCGCCGACGGAAGCGAGGTGGCCTACTGATGGCAAAGAAGCTCTACGAAGAGGCGTCCGTGCAAGCCATCGCGGACGCCATCCGCGAAAAGACCGGCGGCGCGGAAACGTACAAGATCGCGCAGATGGGCGACGCGGTGCGCGCCATACCCAGCAGGGACAACATCGTCCATGCGGATATCCCGGACTACATCAAGGCGGCGGCGCTGGAGGTGGCCAAAAAGGTGCAGGCCGTGCGCACGAGCGAAAGCATCGTCTTTATCGCGGCCTCGGACGCGCACCAGCTTGACACCAGCGCGGACATCGTGGCCGGCAACAAGCACGCCGGCATGGCGATGAAAGTGCTCACGTATATCCTGCCGGGTATCGACTTTGCGTGCTATCTGGGCGACTACACGGCCGGCAGCGCAACGACCACGTTGGACGAGGGACGGAAGCATTTTGCCGAGATCAATGCCGATATCGGCGAGGCGTTCGCCGGCATCCCGCAACTGCGAACGCTGGGCAACCACGACAGCTTGCAGTACAGCAAGGCGCAGAATGGCAGCGTGCTGCCGGTGGCGGAGTTGTACAATGTTGTCGGCGCGTATAATGCTGGCGCAATCATGGGCAGTACCACAAGCGGGTATTGCTATAGAGATTTTAATAACAAAAAACTCCGGGTGATTTGCCTGAACACCGCCGAAAATAGCGAAAAAGAATATGTATCAGACGCGCAGAAGCTGTGGTTTGCGAACACGCTGAAAGCCGTGGGCGCGAAGGCTGGCTGGAATGTGCTGATCCTGTCCCACCATCCGCTGGACTGGGGCGGCGTGTGTGTCCTGTCGAATATCGTCAAAGCCTACGTGGACGGCAGTTCCATCACCGTGAGCAGCGGCAACACAATAAACTTTTCCGGTAGCAACAGCGCTAAGATACTGGCAGCGATTCACGGTCATGTGCATTGCTTCAAGGCGGCGCAGCTCAACAGCATATCGAGCGGAACGGGAACACCCTACAATGTGTGGCGTGTTGCCACTCCGAATATGTGCTTCGCAAGAAACAATGAATACGGTACGAATGGCAACACGGAATACTACGGTATCGAGTTCGGCGAAACGACCACCTACAACAAGACGGCCAACAGCGCCAAGGACACGGCGTTTGTCGTCAACGTCGTCAATCCAAGCCAGCAGAAGATTTATAGCTACTGCTACGGCGCGGGCTATGACCGCGAGATCTTCACCGGCATCCAGACCGTGGCCGTTACTGGCGTAACGCTGAACGTTGCCTCCGGCGAGCTGACCGTCGGCGGGCAGACCACGCTGACGGCGACCGTAAAACCCGCAGACGCGAGCAACAAGACGGTGACGTGGGCAAGCTCCGCACCGACCGTGGCCAGCGTGGCCGACGGTGTTGTCACAGCGCTTGCGCCGGGCAGCGCCAAGATCACGGTAAAAACCGCAGACGGCGGCTTTACGGCAGAGTATGCGCTGACGGTCAAAGCCGCGACGTCCGATCTGCTGGCGGACTATGGTTATGCGGACAACACCCGACTTTCCACGTCCTCCGGAAGCGAGAAAGCCGCCACAGGCTATGTGACCATTGGGCACACGGCGGCGATCCCGATCGACAAGACCAGATATCCCAACGGCGCGACCATCCGCGTGACCGGCGCGGTGAACTGTCTGGGCAACAACTGGTCCGGCGGCAACAACGGCGGTGACAGCGCGTTCGTGTTGTATACGACTAACGGAACGCAGTTTTCGCAGGCGAGCTACATTGAGGCCAAGACCACGACGGCGGGAACGTTTACGATCGACGCGGACAAGACCGGCTTTACGCTGGACATCGCGTCGCTGTCGGCGCCGCATTATCTCAAATTCTGCGTCAAGGGCGCCGGCGCGAATCTCACGGCGACGCTGACACCAAAATGAAGGGGGAACAGCAGATGGAGATCATCGAAGCATTTGCGGCGAAAAACAAGTGCTATCAGGCAGGCGCAGCGCTAGTCCCGCGCGGCCTGATGCTGCACAGCATCGGCACGCCGCAGCCGAGCGCGGCCGCGCTGGCGCGATACTTTGACCAGTACCAGCCGGGCGGCCAGTCGGTCTGCGTGCACGCATTTGCGCAGGCGGACGGCACGGTGTACCAGACGCTGCCGTGGGAGATGCGCGGCTGGCACTGCGGCGGCGCGGCAAATAATACCCACATCGGCATCGAAATGACGGAACCGGGCGCGGGCATGGCCTACGCCGAGGCGGCGGCACAGATCACGGGCACATACCGCACGGCCGTGGCGCTGTTTGCGCGGCTGTGCGGGGTTTACGGGCTGGACCCGCTGGCCGACGGCGTCATCATCGGCCATGCGGAAGGGCACCGGCGCGGGGTGGCGAGCAACCACGCCGACCCGGAAGCTCTGTGGCAGCAGTACGGCATGGGCTACACCATGGACGGATTTCGCGCCGCCGTCGCCGAGGCGATGGCCGGTGCGCGGGAGGAGGAAACAGACATGACACGCTACAATACCGTGGCCGAGATGCCCGCATGGGCGCAGGCCGAGGCGCAGCGGCTCGTTGACCGCGGCGCGCTCAAAGGAGACGCCGACGGCAGGCTCGACCTGTCGCTGGATATGCTGCGCACGATGCTCGTGTGCCAGCGGATGATCGACCAGGCAAAGGAGACATAAATGGACCGACTCACAACGATCAAAGCGGCCGCCTGCACGGCGGCCGCAGCGCTGACGGCCTTCTGGGGCTGGACAGGCTGGCTGGCGGCGGCATGGTTTCTGGCCATGCTGCTCGACTATGCCACCGGCAGCGCCGCCGCCCTGCGCGCCGGGACATGGAGCAGCCGCGTCGCCCGCGAGGGCCTGTGGCACAAGGCCGGAGCCGTGGCGGGCGTGCTCGTGGCGGCGCTGCTGGACTTTGCCCTGCGCGTGCTGCTCGGCAGCGTGCCGGGGCTGGGCATCGACTACGACGTGCTGCTGTGCCCGCTCGTGACGGCGTGGTATCTGCTGACGGAACTGGGCAGCATCGCCGAAAACGCGGGCGCGCTCGGCGCGCCGATGCCGCAGTTTCTCATGCGGGCGATCGCCGCCCTGCGTGCCGGCATTTCCGACCGCGGCGGCGGAGACGGGGACGGAGGCGGCGCGGCATGACGGATTTTTCCCCGCTGAACTTCCCGCTGCCGGAGCGTACCGGCGGCGAGGGGCTGGAGGCGCGCGTCACGGCGCTGGAGGAGACGATCGTCCGGCTGCTGGAGGCGCTGCAATACACGCTGACGAATCTCAGCCGCGAGAACTTCAACCCCGCCGCGCTCGAACGGCTGCGCGCCGAGCTGCGCAGCGGCCAGACCACGAACCAGTAAGGAGGCAGGCAATGCATCTACCCACATTTCCCCGCGCCATGGCCGTGACGCGGCGCGTGCAGACCGACTTTTGCGGCTACGACCACCGGCCGGGCTGCCCGGAGGGCGGCATCTACGAGATGACGAACGGCTCGGCGGCCGACGCGCCGCTGTTTTCCACGCGGCCGGGCCGCACGCTGACCTATCCGGCCGCCGGCGGGAACCCGAACGGGCTGTTCGCCGGCAGCTGCGGGCTGCTCTGGTGCACCGGCCAGACGCTGTATGTCAACGGCACGCCCGTCGCGGGCTGCACGCTCATCAACGGGCCGAAAGTGTTCGCCGAGCTGGGCGGCACCGTGCTCATCTGGCCGGACAAGATCTGGTACCGGCCGGATTCCGGCCAGTTCGGCAGCGCGGAGCCGAGCTGGAGCGGCTCCGTGAACCTCCAGCGCTCGGACGACAGCAGCGGCACCCGCGCCGACGCCATCGCCGCGGAGGGCATCGACCTGCCGTTTCGCGTGGGCGACGCCGTGACGATCCGCGGCTTTTCCACGCCGGAGGACAACGGCACCTACATCATCCGCGACATTGCGGGTGCGGCGCTCGTGTTCGACCCCGACACGTTCTCCACCGCCGGCGTGACCGAGGACATCACGGTCACGCGGCGCATGCCCATGGCGATGCACGCATGCACGTACGGCAACCGCATCTGGGCCTGCGCGAACGACACCGTCTGGTGTACAAAGCTCGGCGACCCGCTGAGCTGGTACTGGTACGAGGCGGACGAAAGCGGCACGGTCGCCACGGCGGCATGGAGCGTGGACGTCGGCACGCCGGGCGATTTTTCCGGCTGCGCGGCCACGGGCAGCGGCGTGGTATTTCTCAAGCCGGACGGGCTCTGGCGGCTGTACGGAACGAAGCCGGACAACTTCCAGCTCGTCGCCTCGGCAGCGCTCGGCACGGAGGAAAACTCCGGCCGCACGCTCGTGACGGCGGCGGAAACGCTCTACTATCTCTCCCCCGCCGGGCCGGCACGCACGGCCGGCGGACGGCCGGTGCGCATCGGCGACGCGCTCGGGCGCACGCTCACGGCCGGCGTGGCAGGTACGGACGGCACGCGCTGGTATCTCTCGGCGCATGACAGCGGCAACGTCTGGCACCTGTTCGTATACGACACGCGCAGCGGCCTGTGGAGCCGCGAGGACGCCTTCCACGCGCGCGGGTTTGCCCGCAGCGGCGGCGCGCTCTATGCGCAGGACACCAGCGGCGTCTGGCGCTTCGGCACCGGCAGCACGGCACAGCTGGAGAGCATGCTCGAAACGGGCGATTTCGTCAGCGGCAGCCCGGACTGCAAGCGTCTGCTGCGCGTGCAGCTGCGGCTGGAGGCGGACGCGGGCGCAAGCGTGACGGCGGCGGTGCAGTACGACTCCGACGGCGTGTGGCACACGCTCGCGACCGTGACGGCGGGCGCGAAGCGCTCCGTCACGCTGCCGGTGCTGCCACGCCGGTGCGACCACTTTCGCCTGCGGCTGACGGGCACGGGCGCGTGGCGGCTGCTGTCGCTCACGCGCACGGAGACCGCCGCCGGGCCGCAGCACTGAGGAAAGGAGACCTTATGGCCACAAAATACAAATACGACAAGAACACCGATTACGCCGCGCTCATGGAGCAGGCGGCGCAGCGCGGCGACCATGCGTCCGCTGCCATCTACGAGCAGCAGCGCAACGCAAAGATCCGCGGCGAGGGCATGACCGATCAGGAGCAGACGAACGACTATGCGCAGTATCTGCCCCTCGAGGACGTGCCGGACTACGACGATACGCACCGCCGCGAGGCGGAAACGCTGCTGACCGAGCGCGACACGACCGCACAGCGCAGCCGCATCGACCAGATGCTTGACGCGCTGCTCGGCGAGGAGTTTGACTACGACCCGGCATCGGACCAGCTCTACGCCGCCTACCGGCAGCAGTACGAGCGGCAGGCCGATCTCGCGGCGGCCAACGCCCTCGGCGCAGCGGCCGCGCTGACGGGCGGGCAGGCCTCGACGGCGGCGGTGGCGGCATCGCAGCAGGCGGGCGGATACTACCGCGCGATGCTCGCGGGCAAGCTGCCGGAGCTGGCGCAGCTCGCCTACGAGCGCTACAGCGGCGAGCGCAAGACGCGCCTGAGCGCCATCGACAGTCTGCTCGACGCGGCCGACAGCCGTGACAGCGTGACGAAGGCACAGATCGCCGCGCTGCTCGACATGGACGACGCGGACTACGATCGCGCGGACAGCAAGCTGCAGCAGCAGGCCAAGGACGCGGCCGATGCCAAGGCCGCCGCCGACAAAAAGGCGAAGGACGAAAAGGCCGCAGCCGAGAAGGCGGAAAAGGCCGCGCGCAGCGATGCGCGGCGGCAGATCACGCTCATCCTGCGCAACGGCGGCACCGTGCCCGACGATCTCTGGCAGCAGAGCGGCTACAGCGCCGTGACGATCGCGGCGATGCTGCGCGGGCGCAAGGGATAAGCGTTATGGAAACCCAAGCGCCGGTTCTGCTCTAAGAATTCTGCAACACGCCGTCTGGCTAATAGTTATGTAAACTGCATGAAAGAAAGGAATCCCCGGAAGCAAACTGCTTCCGGGGATTTGTGCGTGATGGGAAAGCCGCTCAGGCCATGGCCTGTTCAAAGCGCATGAGGATGGCCGCGACCTGCGCGCGCGTGGCGCTGCCCTTCGGGCTGAGGTAGGCGACGCCGCCGCTGCCGGTGCCGGAGATGAGGCCGTTGCCGACGGCCCAGGCCATCTCCGTGCGCGCCCAGCCGGAGACGCTGCCCGCATCCGGGAAGCCGGCGAGCGAGCCCGCCTCCGTGAGGCTGCCGGGCGCGAACTGCTTCGTGTAGTTATAGAGAATGACGGCGAGCTGCTCGCGCGTGATCTCCCCGCTGGGGTCAAAGGTCGTGGCGCTCGTGCCGGCGACGACGCCCGTGAGCTTTGCCCACCAGATGGCATCGGTATACCACTGGCCGCGCGGCACATCGTCAAACGGGGCACGGAGCTTGGCCAGCTCATAGCCAGCGACGGTCGTGGGCTCGCCCTGTATGCGGTAGAGGATGCTCACGAGCTGGGCGCGCGTGCACACGCCGTTCGGCGCGACGGTGCTGGCCGAGGTGCCTGCAATATAGCCATGATAGATACAATAATCCAGGCCCTCATGCGCCCAATCGGTGGGCACGGGCATGTCGCGGAAGGCGTAGCCCGGGCAGGTCGGGCCGCCGGGGCAGACATCCGGCACGCCGGTGGCGGGGATGGCCTCCGTTTTGGTCGCGCCGCAGACGGTGCAGGTGAAGGTCTTGACGCCGGGCTCGGTCGCGGTGGGCTTTTGCGTCACGACGCCGGCATCCCACACATGCTCGTGCAGCTTCGGGATGTCCTCGCCCTCGCGCGTGTTGCAGCCGGCGCGGGTGCAGATGTGATAGCGGTAGCCGGTGGTCGTGTACGTCGGCTCCTGCGTGACGACCCACTCGCCCCAGTCGTGGCCGAGGGCGGGGATGGTGTCGTTATAATCCTGATTGCAGCGCGGGCAGGTGCCCTGATAGTGGCCGGACTCGGTGCAGGTCGGCTCGATGCTGGAGGCGGACTTATAGCTGTAGTCATGGCCCTTGGCGGGGATGACCTCATCGATCTTCACGCCGCAGCGCGCGCAGGTGCCGACGGCGCGGCCGGGCTGCGTGCAGGTGGCATCCGGGAGGAGGTCGCAGCGGCTCAGGTCATGGCCGAGCGCGGCGATCTTCTCGGTGCGGGTCGCGCCGCAGGCAGAGCACTTGTAAAACGCCGTGCCCTGCTCGGTGCAGGCGGGCGGGTTCGTCTGCGTCTTGACCCAGGTGTGGTCGGTGGCGGCGACATAGGTGTCGTCCACGGGGGCATAGGTGCAGCCCTTCACCGTGCAGACGTGGTGCGTATAGCCCTGCTTCGTGCAGGTGGGGTCGACGACCGTGTCGGCGAACTGGGCGATGTGGTCGCCGTGCCAGAGACCGGTCTTGTAGCCCTGCCACGTGCCGTCGTCCTTGAGCTCGGCGGCCCAGGTATGGCTGCCCTGCGTGTAATAGACCACGCAGTCATCCGGGAAGGAGCGGTTGGAATCCGCCGCGCCGTAGATACTCTTGGCGGGGTCGTTTTTAAAGACGGCGCGCTTGAGCTTCGTGATCTTGGCGATCATATTGAAGGCCGTGCTGATGTCGCCCGCCTGCTCGCCGTTCTGGTCGCCTTCGCCCGGGCGGAGGATGCCATTGAGCACGCCCTCGACGGCGATCTTCATGGCATTATCCAGGCTCGTGAAGGCACGGCCCTGGATCGTGTCGATTCTGTCGCCGAAATAGACCTCCTCGAGCATCTCGCAGCCGGCAAAGGCGCACTTGTCGATCTGCGCGACGCGGTTGGAGAGGTCGACGGTCTTCATGTGGTTGTCGCCGAAGAACGCGGCCTTGCCGATCGTGAGGGGCTTGTCACCGGGGCTGAAGGTGAGGTTGTTCATATAATAATCGCACATGAACGCGTAGTCACCGATGCTCGTGACGTTGGCCGGAATGTTGAGGTTCTTGTGGTGGTTGACGAACGCGAACGCGCCCGTGCCAATGACCTGCAGGCTCGACGGCAGGCCGAGCGTCGTGTCCTCCTGACCGAGGATGCGGTCCCACGCGAAGGCCCACGGGCCGATATACGTCAGGCCGTTCGGCAGGCGCAGCTCGGCGAGCATGGTGCAGCTGTAAAACGCGTGGTCCTCGATGCGGCGCAGGCGGCTGCAGGCGCCCGCGCGCACGAAGGTGAGCGTGTCGCAGCCGTAGAAGGCGTACTGATCGATGAGCTCGAGATTGCGCGGCATGTTGATGGCCGAGAGGTACTCGTCCGCATAAAACGCACGATCGCCGATGGTGGTGATGCCGTCGTCGAGGAACATGCACGTCAGGTACTGGCAGTCCTTGAAGGCGCGGTCGCCGACGTTCGTGACGCCGGAGTAGGTCTTGCCGTCCTCGGTGGTGGCGCCGGCGATGTAGGCCAGAGCCAGATACTCCTCGCCGAGGTTTTCCACGGTCGTCGTGCCGATGGGCTTGCCTTTGTCGTTGTACTCCGTGACATCGACTTTGCCCATCCAGGGGGCCTTGCTGCGGTCGGTATAATCCGCCATCGGGCCGTCGCCGTAGATGTATACGCCGTAATACTGCGCGTCCTCGCGATAGTCGTGCTCCTGCCAGATCTGCTGCAGGGCGGGGTTGTCCTGCACGACGGTGGGGTTCGTGACTTCGTAGATTTTATAATGTACACTGCCCTCGTTCTCGGCAGGGCCGCAGTCGCCATGCGCGACCTCGTTGCCGAAGAGCTTTTTGATCTGATCCGGCTGCTTGAGAAACTGGTCGACCACGCCCGCGATCGTGCCCGCCTGCGCCGGTGGGGCGCACACGCTCAGCAATCCGGCCGCGAGCACAAAGCACAGCAGCAGCGACAACACTCGTTTTTTCATATGGTTCCTCCCTCCTGGAATAGACGAACTGGTAACAGAGTCTACACAATCAGTATACAGGATGCGCCCCGCTTTTTCAACGGGTCGTGCGCGCATGGGCGCGAAAAAATGCACATTTTATTTACACAAATGAAACAAAATGTAACGCTCAAAACGTTTTTTCTGCCAATCCCCATTGCACACTTTCCCGCTTATATGGTATATTTTCGACAGACAGGTATTACGGTTGTACACACGCATCACAACAAAGGAGGAAGAAACGATGAAAAAGCGCATGCTCTCGCTGGCACTGTGTCTGGTTCTGGTCGTGGGACTGTTCTCCGGCCTGACCGTGAACGCATCGGCAAGCAGACTCGACGATCTGAAAAAGGAGATTGCCGAGAAGCTCATCAAGGAGAAGATCGAGCAGCTCAAGGAGGAGTTTGAGATCCCGGATCTCGACACGGATGCCATTCTCAGCAGCTTTGCGAACGCGGCCACCTCGGGCGACTTCGGTGAGAACAACTGCCTGCACTGGGAGGTCTCCACCGGTGTTCTCAGCGGCAAGACGCTGACCATCTCCGGCACCGGTGCCATGCCCGACTTTGATTTTCCCCACGGCAACCTCGCACCGTGGTGGAACTACGAGGCGCTCGGCATGCTCACGAGCTTCGGCAACTTCAAACTGGAGGGCGAGCTGAAAAAGGTCGTCATCAAGGACGGCGTCACGAACGTGGGCAACTATGCCCTGTTCTGCCTGCCGGCCGCCACGCAGGTCACGCTGCCGGATAGCGTGACGAGCATCGGCCGCTACGGCATCGCCATGTGCTCCAAGCTCACGGGCCTGTCCATCCCCAAGGGTGTGACCGAGATCGGCGACTTCGGTCTCGCGGGCGACGGGCTCACCGCCGTCACGCTGCCCGACGGGCTGCAGAGCCTCGGCCGCGGCGCATTTGACACCTGCACCAGCCTCACGAACACCACTCTGCCCGCCGCCATCACGGCCGTGCCCGGCAAGTGCTTTGCCGACTGCACGAAGCTGCTGAACGTCAAATACGCCGGCACCGTGACCGCCATCGGCGATCTCGCGTTTGAAAGCTGCAAGGCGCTCACCGCAGCGCCCATCCCCGAGACGGTGACGGAGATCGGCGCGTCCGCCTTCACCGGCTGCACCGCGCTGACGGATGTGACCATCCCCGCGGGCGTGACCGCCATTCCCGAGGACTGCTTCCGCGGCTGCACCGCGCTGGCCGACATGAAGCTGCCCGGCACCGTGACGAGCGTCGGCCTCAACGCCTTCACCGGCTGCACCACGCTGAAGGACGTGCGCTGCTACGGCGCGGCCCCGACGGTCCAGCCCGCCGGCGCGGCAGAGCACAGCTTTGAGCCCGCGATCGTCACCATCCACTATAACCCCGACCCGGTCTACGGCTGGACGCTCGACGCGGACGGCAAGTGGCAGGGCTACACCGTCAGCAGCAAGGGCGCGTGCCTGCACACCGGCTACGGCACGACGGAAAACACCGTGCCCGCCACCTGCGGCGAGGCCGGCCGCGTCGACACCATCTGCTCCAACTGCGGTGAGGTCGTCTCGACCAAGGAGATCCCCGCCACCGGCGCGCACACGTGGGATAACGGCACCGTGACCACCGAGCCGACCGAGACCACCCCCGGCGTGCGCACCTACACCTGCGCCGTCTGCGGCGCGACCCGGACCGAGACCATCCCCGCGACCGGCGAGCACACCTTCGTGTTCACCAAGAACATCGCACCCACCTGCACGACCGAGGGCTACGACCTCTATACCTGCAGTGGCTGCGGCGCGACCGAAAAGCGCAACAGCAAGCCCGCGCTCGGCCACAAGTGGGACAGCGGCACCGTGACCACCGAGCCGACCGAAACCACCCCCGGCGTGCGCACCTACACCTGCACCGTCTGCGGCCAGACCCGGACCGAGACCATCCCCGCCACGGGCGCACACACCCACGTCTGGGATAACGGCACCGTGACCATCGCACCGACCGAGACCACCCCCGGCGTGCGCACCTACACCTGCACCGTCTGCGGCCAGACCAAAAACGAGATCATCCCCGCCACCGGCGGCAGCAGTGTCTGCCCCGGCGGCCCGAGCTGCCCGAGCTACGGTTTCTCGGACGTGGCCGGCCCGAACGACTGGTCGCACGAGGGCATCGACTACTGCGTGCGCCGCAGCCTCATGGTCGGCACCGGCGTGGGCACGTTCTCCCCGGGCATGAACTGCTCGCGCGCCCAGATCGTGCAGATCCTCTATAACCTCTCCGGCGATAAGACCGATTACTCGCGCTACTACCTGCCGTTCACCGACGTCGCGCCCGGCGCGTGGTACTACGACGCCGTCGCCTGGGCATACTTCAACAACGTCGTCTCCGGCACGAGTGAGACCACGTTCGCACCCAACGACGTCATCACCCGCGAACAGATGGCTGTCATCCTCTACGGCTACACGGCCGAGTTCGCACCGGAATTCACCGGCAACGCCGCCTCGCTCGACACCTTCCCCGACGCCGGCAGCGTCGCCAACTGGGCCTATGCCGCCATGTCGTGGGCCGTGGGCAACGGCCTGATCTCCGGCATGGGATCCGGCGGCGTGTCCTACCTCGCCCCGCAGGGCAGCGCCACGCGCGCGCAGGCTTCGGCCATCATCATGCGCTACTGCCAGCTCATCGGCCAGTGAGCCGGTGCAGTCAAACCGCAAAACCCCGCCCCGGGAGCCAACGCTCCCGGGGCTTTTTGCGCACTGCGGGCGGCACGACCGGGCAGAAATGTGCGGCAGCAGCGGACGCGTGTGCCCGGGTGGAGAACGGTCGCACGCGGGGTGGAATGCAGGCCGGAAAGCGGCGGTTCGTTTACATAACATCGTTAATTGCACCGTATTTATGTTGATAAGTCTGTTGGCAATGTGGAAAAGTGGTTTCCATAACGCCGATTTCACCCGAGAAAGCGGACAACCAGTGCAGTTTTACCCATACCGGCGTCGAACTGTCAGACCATGCAACAAATATTGCATTTGAAAACAAATCTGCGCTGCCGCTCTTAACAATTTCACTCAAAACGTTACATAATGTTACACATAGCATATATGTGTCCGTTGCGTTTTGACCGTTTTTTGCTATAATACATCTTGTAACCGGCAATACCAACCATCCGATGTC
>CAKTNQ010000037.1:0-13027 GCA_934589185.1 uncultured Oscillospiraceae bacterium
TAGTACCAGCGGTCGCACTCGACCTTGATGTGCTTGCGCAGCATGTTGAAGCCCATGTCCTTGGCCAGCTGGATGTCGTAGACGAGCGCGTCGTCGCTCGGCGCGGTATAGAGCCCGTCCGGCCAGTATCCCTGGTCGAGCAGGCCGTTGTGAAAATACGGCTTGCCGTTGAGAAACAGGCGGCGCACGCCGTCTTTGTCTGTCTCGACGCTGCACTTGCGCATGGCAAAGTAGCTGTAGACCGTGTCGTCCCCGAGCGTCACGCTGAAGGGGTAGAGCGTCGGGTGCTCCGGCGACCAGGGGCGGAACGACTGCACCGGCACGTGCGCCGGCACGCCCGCCGGGAACGTGAAGCGCTTCCCCTCCAGATCGATCGTGCACTGGCCCTCGCCCTCGACGGTGATCTCCACCTGATGCGCGTCGAACAGCGGGGTCACGCGCAGGGAATGGATATAGTTTTGCGGCACGCTCTCGAGCCAGACCGTCTGCCAGATGCCGCTCTGCGGCGTGTACCAGATGCCGTGCGGGTGCAGCGTCTGCTTGCCGCGCGGGAGCTGGGACTTGTTGGTCGCGTCGCGCACGCACACGAGGATCGTGTTTTCCTTGGCCAGCACCTCGGTGATGTCCACCGTGAACGGCAGGTAGCCGCCCGTGTGCGTGGCCAGCTCCACGCCGTTGCACCACACGGTCGCGATCTGATCGACCGCGCCGAAGTGCAGCAGCACGCGGCCGACGTTGAACCCGTCCGGCAGCGTGACCGTGCGGATGTACCACAGGTATTCCTCCGGCTGCAGGACGTGTCCCACACCGGACAGCTCGCTCTCGGGCGAGAAGGGCACGAGGATCGTGCCGTCGGCCTGCGCGGGCTTGCTCGCGCTCGTCGTGATCGCGTAGCTCCACGGGCCGTTGAGATTCAGGTAGCTGTCGCGCACCATCTGCGGCCGGGGATACTCCGGCAGGGGCTGCGCGCGGTCGAGCGTGTCCGCCCAGGGTGTCAGCATAACGTGGCCTCCTTTTGCCGCCGGCGGCGCCGGCAGAGCATTTGCTGTCTATTTTACAGGATTTTTCCCCGCTTGTTAAGTCCCGAACACAGAATTTTTTCCGCCCCGCGCGCCGGGACGGCGAAAAATCCCGCCAATATGCACAAAATGTTGCAAATTTTCCGGAAATGTTGGATTTGTCAGCTTTTTTGCAGGTTCGTTAATATTTAAATTAGTACAATTTGATGTTTTTCCGCCATTTTTGGTGGACGAAATTAGGTTGGCGTGCTAATATATGTGGGTCAAAAAATAGAGAGGTGATGCAAATGCCCTTTAAGTTTCATGGCGGAGTTCATCCCAACTACATGAAGGCGCCGGACGTTCCGGTGACCGTCATTGCGCCTCCGCCGCAGGTCGTGCTTCCGATGATGCAGCATATCGGCGCACCCTGCAAACCGCTGGTCGCGGTGGGCGATTATGTGAAGATGGGTCAGAAGATCGCTGACAATCCGGCACCCGTCTCCGCACCCATTCACGCGACGGTCTCCGGCAAGGTGATCGCCATCGAGCCGAGACCCCACCCCCTGGGCGATATGATCCCCGCGATCGTGATCGAAAATGACTTCCAGGACACCCCCTGCACGGATCTCGCGCCCCTGACGCCCGAGCAGATGAAGGATCCCGAAGCCATCCTCGAGCGCATCCGCGAGGCCGGTATCGTCGGTCACGGCGGCGCCATGTTCCCGACCGCGTTCAAGATCCGCGGCGGCCTTGGCAAGGTCGATACCCTCATCATCAACGGCGCAGAGTGCGAGCCGTACCTCAACGGCGACCACCTGACCATGAAAAACCACCCCGAGGAGCTGCTCAAGGGCATCGAGCTGGCGCGCATCGCGTCCGGTCTCGACAAGGCTTACTACGGCATCGAGAAGAACAAGCAGGACGCCATCGACCTGCTCCTGTCCAAGAATCCCGCGCAGTACGGCGTGGAGATCGTGCCGGAGAACGTCAAGTACCCCCAGGGCGCCGAGAAGATGCAGATCAAGGCCATCACGAACCGTGAGGTCAAGCCCGGCGGCCTGCCGTCCGGCGTCGGCTGCAACGTCATCAGCACCCAGACGGCTTACGCCATCTACCGCGCCTGCTACGAAGGCATGCCCAGCATCGAGCGTGTCCTCACCGTCGCCGGCAGCGCCATGGGCGACAAGTCCTACAACCTGCAGTGCCGCTTCGGCACCCCGTTCAGCTACATCGTCGAGCAGTGCGGCGGCTTCGTCGTCGAGCCGAAGAAGATCGTCCTCGGCGGCCCCATGATGGGCCTGATCGCCACGAATCTCGAGGCGCCCAACATCAAGGGCACCGCGGGCATCCTGTTCTTCACCGAGAAGGAAGACCGCTCCGTTGCCAACCCGACGTGCATCCACTGCGGCAAGTGCCTGACCGTCTGCCCGATGAAGCTCGAGCCGCTGTACATGTATAAGTACTATCAGAACCGCGACTTCGAGAACATGCAGAAGTACCACATCCTCGACTGCTTCGAGTGCGGCAGCTGTTCGTACAACTGCCCGGGCCGTCTGCCCCTGACCCATACCTTCAAGACCGCAAAGCTCCTCTTCGCCGCCCGTGCGGCCGAAGAAAAGGCCCGCGCGGAAGCCGCTGCAAAGGAGGCTGAAACGAAATGACACCGAAAGAATATACCTTTGACGCTGCCTATCAGCCTCAGGTTCGCGCCAAGCGCGGCACCCGCGAGATCATGCTCGACGTGATCATCGCCCTGCTCCCGGCCCTCGTCGTCGGCGTGTGGCAGTTCGGCGCGCAGGCGCTCATCCCGCTGGCCGTGTCCATCGTGTCGTGCGTGTTCTTTGAGTGGGTTTACCGCAAGCTCATGAAAAAGCCCGACTCCATCGGCGACCTGTCCGCCGTGGTCACGGGCATCCTGCTCGCATACACCCTGCCGGCCAACTGCAAGTGGTGGCTGCCGATCATCGGCGCGTTCTTCGCCATCGTGGTCGTCAAGCAGCTCTACGGCGGCATCGGCAAGAACTTCCTCAACCCGGCGCTCGCCGGCCGTGCGTTCCTGCTCGCCTCCTACGCGCTGTTCATGACCACCTGGGTCGTGCCCAGCAGCCTGACGTCCGTCATCGGCGCGGACGCGGCCACCATGGCCACCCCGCTCAGCTACATGAAGGCCGGCGAGGCGCTGCCGCAGTACTTTACTTATAAGTCCATGTTCCTCGGCACCATGCCCGGCTGCCTCGGCGAAGTCAGCGTGCTCGCGCTGCTCATCGGCGGCGTGTACCTGCTGTGCCGCAAGGTCATCACCTGGCACATCCCCGTGTCGTTCATCGGCACCGTCGCGCTGCTGACGCTCATCTTCGGCAGCAAGAACGGCGGCGGCTACACCCACGTCCAGTGGATGCTCGACAACATCCTGTCCGGCGGCCTGCTGCTCGGCGCCTTCTTCATGGCGACCGACTACAGCACCAGCCCCGTCACCGCTCCCGGCCGCATCATCTACGGCGTCGGCTGCGGCGCGCTGACCGTGCTCATCCGCGTGTTCGGCGGCTTCCCGGAGGGCGTTTCCTTTGCCATCCTCATCATGAACTGCTGCGCATGGATGTTCGACAAGCACACCCAGCGCCGTCAGTTCGGCGTCAGCCGCGAGGACGTCAAGGCCAAGAAGGCCGCTGCAAAGGCTGCGAAGAAAGAAGCAAAGGAGGCTGCTGCAAATGGCTGAAAAGACTGAAAAGAAATCCGGCGGCGGCCAGATCATCAAGCTCGCGCTCGTGCTCTTTGCCGTGTCCGCCATTATGGCGCTGGCCCTTGGTCTCGTATACGAGATGACGAAGGACACCATTGCCATGCGCGCGGCCGAGACGACCAAGAACGCATACGCCAACGTCCTCGCGGCCGACGAATACACCGAGCAGGCCGATTTTGAGAACGACGGCACCATCACCAAGCTCTGCACCGCCACTGCGGGCGGCCAGCAGGCCGGCTACGTCGCCGAGACTACGTTCTCCGGCGCACAGGGCATGATTACCATGGTCGTCGGCCTTGACAGCGACTATAACTGCACCGGCGTGTACGTCACCAAGCACTCCGAGACCTCCGGCCTCGGCGCCAAGGCGGCGGACACGAATGCGGGCGCCTGGCGCGACAACCTCGTCGGCCAGGGCGACGGCCTTGCTCTGACGAAGGACAAGGGCACCGTCGAGGCCATCTCCGGCGCGACGATTACGTCCCGCGCCGTCGTCACCGAAGTGCAGACCGTCATCAACGCGGCCAAGTCGCTGGGTTAAGGAGGGCTGAAACATGAATATCAAACAACAGTTCAAGGAAGGCCTCATTACCAATAACCCGGTCCTCGTGCAGCTCATCGGCATGTGCGCCACCATGGCCATCACGACCAGCCTCTTCAACGGCATCGGCAT
Source organism: uncultured Oscillospiraceae bacterium (assembly GCA_934589185.1). Classification (GTDB taxonomy): domain Bacteria; phylum Bacillota; class Clostridia; order Oscillospirales; family Oscillospiraceae; genus CAG-103. Next base: position 4,415 of record CAKTNQ010000037.1, read on the forward strand.
GGGCCTGTCCGTGCTCATCATCCTGACCTGCTGCAATGTGGTCATTTCCCTCATCCGCAAAGTCATTCCGAACGACATCCGTCTGGCCATCTTCGTGCTGGTCATCGCGAGCTTCGTTACCATCGTCGACCTGGTGCTGCAGGCCTACGTTCCCGCGCTGAGCGCGTCCCTGGGCGTGTTCATCCCGCTGATCGTTGTTAACTGCATCATCATCGGCCGCGCCGAAGCGTTCTGCCAGAAAAACCCCGTCGGCCCGTCGTTCTTCGACGGCATCTTCCAGGGCCTCGGCTACACGCTCGTGCTCATCGCCATGTGCGTCATCCGTGAGCTGCTCGGCAAGGGCTCGTTCGGCACCGGCATCTTCAACACCATCGACGGTGTCATCGGCACCGGCAACGGCATTCAGATCTTCCCGTCCGAGTACGGCGCGCTCGTGCTCACGCTCCCGATCGGCGGCTTCATCACCCTCGGCTGCCTGATCGCGCTCATGCAGTACGCGCTGCGCAAGTCCGCCGAGAAGAAGGAAGCCAAGGAAAAAGCGCTCGCAGCGCAGGAAAAGGAGGCGGCATAACATGAGTTCTACGACCAGTATTTTTGCCATCATCCTCAGCGCCGTGCTGACGAATAACTTCATCTTCTCGCAGTTCCTCGGCTGCTGCCCGTTCCTCGGCTGCTCGAGCAAGATCGACACCGCCGCCGGCATGGGCCTCGCCGTCACGTTCGTTATGGGCCTGGCGTCCGCCATCTGCTGGCTCGTCAACTGCCTGCTCGTCAAGCTCGGCCTGGGGTTCCTGCAGACGATCGCTTACATCCTCGTCATCGCCGCGCTCGTGCAGTTCATCGAGATGTTCCTCAAAAAGTCCATCCCGTCCCTGTACTCCGCGCTCGGCATCTACCTGCCCCTGATCACCACCAACTGCGCCGTGCTCGGCGTCGTGCTGCTCAACACGCAGTACAGCTTCGGCTTTGTGCAGAGCGTGGTCTACGGTGTGTTCGGCGGCCTCGGCTTCATGCTCGCCATCTGCCTGTTCGCAAGCGTGCGCGAGAAGCTCGAGTTTGCCGACTATCCGGAGAGCTTTGAGGGCTTCCCGATCTGCCTCGTCTCCGCCGGTCTGCTGGCCCTGGCTTTCATGGGCTTCTCCGGCATGAAGATCGGCTAAGGAGGGCGTGAATATGAACTTTACTTTGATTCTCGAAGGGATCGCCGTCCTCGGCGCCATGGGCGCCATCTTCGGCGCGCTGCTGGCGTTCGCCGCCAAGATCTTCCACGTGGAAGTCGACCCCAAGCAGGAGGCCGTGCGTGAGTGCCTTGCCGGCGCCAACTGCGGCGGCTGTGGCTACCCCGGCTGCGACGGTTATGCCGCTGCGGTCGCGGCGGGTCAGGCTCCGGTCAACTGCTGCGTCGCCGGCGGCCAGGAAGCTGCCGACAAGATCGCTGCGATCATGGGCGTCTCCGCCGGTGCGGAGGAGAAGATGGTCGCGTTCGTGCCGTGCTCCGGTGCGGAGGGCGTCGCCGTCAAGCGCTTCAACTACTCCGGCCCGCAGGATTGCCAGGCTGCCATGCTGTTCGGCGGCAAGAGCAACAAGGAGTGCCGCTTCGCCTGCATCGGTCTCGGCAACTGCGCCAGAGCCTGTAAGTTCGGCGCCATGCACATCGTCAACGGCGTCGCCAAGGTCGACCGCGACAAGTGCGTCGGCTGCATGGCCTGCGCCGATGCCTGCCCGAAGAAGATCATCGAGCGTGTGCCGTACAAGCAGGCCGTGCTCGTCGGCTGCCGCAATCAGGACAAGGGCGCCGTCACGCGCAAGATCTGCGACGTCGGCTGCATCGGCTGCATGAAGTGCCAGCGCGAGTGCCCGGCGGAAGCCATCAAGATCGAGAACTTCGTGTCCACGATCGACTATGACAAGTGCGTCGGCTGCGGCCACTGCGCCGATATCTGCCCGCGCGGCATCATCAACCTCATGGATCTGGTCAAGCAGTAAGCTGCGGCCGGTCATCACAGCAACAGACAGACGGACATTTCGGTGTCCGTCTGTTTTTTTGCGCACGGGGCACGGAAACGTCCCTTTTCCTGCGGCGCGCGATGTGCTACAATAGAAAAAATACGCGCAAGGAGGCCGCCATGTACCAGACCCGCCCCGATGACTACGCCGCGTTCCGGTGCCTGGCCGGAGCGTGCCCGCAGACGTGCTGCGCCGCGTGGGAGATCGTCGTCGATCCCGACGCGCAGGACGCCTACCTGCGCCTGCAGCATCCGCTGGCGGCAAAGCTGCGGCGCGTGCTGCGCGTGGACAGCGAGGGCGACACGTACTTTGCGCAGACGGACGGGCGCTGCCCGTTTCTGTGTGTGGACGGCCTGTGTGAGCTGCAGCGCACGCTCGGTGAGCAGAGCCTGTGCCGCATGTGCCGGGACTTTCCGCGCTGGGAGGTGCTGCTGTGCGACCGGGTGGAGCAGGGACTATCACCCGCGTGCCCGGAGGCCGCGCAGCGACTGCTGGCGCGCTCCGCGCCCCTGCGGTTCGTCTCCGCGCCGCTGCCGGACGACGGCTATGTGCCCGGCGCGCGGGAGCGGCGGCTGACCGCCGCCGTCACGGCGGTGCGCGACCGGGTGCTCGCGCTGCTGGCGCGGTCGGGGCATACGGCGGAGGAAAACCTCGCGGCGGCGCTCGCTTTCGCCCGCGCGGCACAGCGCCAGCTCGACCGGCACCGCATCGCGGCGCTGGCCGCCGGGAAGGTGCCGGCGGCGGTCGATGCAGCGCCCGAACCCATGACGCCGGCGGCGTTGGCGGCGGCGTTCGCGTCGCCGGAGCCGCTCGATCCCCGCTGGCCGGAGCTGCTCCGGCGGGTGGCGGCGCTCCCTGCCTGCCCGCCGTTCAGGATGACGGCCGTGCAGCGCACGTGCTTCGCGCAGACGATCGTCTGGCGGCACGGTATGGACGCGCTCGACGACCGCGATGTGGTCTTTCCCGTGCGGTACGCGGACGCAACGCTGCGGCTGCTCGCCTGTCTGGCGGCGGTGAGTGATTGCACGGACGCGCAACTCGTCGTGCTCGTCACGCGCGAGGTGGAAAACGACCCCGAAGCCCTGTCCCGGCTGCGCGCCGGGCTGCAGATAGAAATCAAAATGAATGCTCAGGAGGCACGCGACGATGAAAAAATGTAACTGCAAGATCATGAATACCCTCGGCAAGTACCAGAAGATCTGGCCGTGGATCGGCGTGGCGGGCTACGCTGTCGATGGCGCGGAAGCCGTGCTCAAGCACACGAAGTGGGGCAAGACGCACTACAAACTGCGCATGCTCATCCACGGCGCGGGCGCGGGGCTGCTGTGCCTCGGCGCGGGCGTACACACGGTGCAGGCGTTTGCAACGGGCAAGACGGACGTGCCCGCCGTCGTCAGCGGGTCGGTCATCGGCTCGGGCATCCTCGGCCTGAACTACACGCACGCCGCGGCCAAGAAAATCGGCCCGAAGCAGGCGCGCGTCATGCACCGCGTGTTCTGCGGCGTGACGGGCCTCGGCATGGCGATGCACGCGTTCGCCGTCAAGCAGCCGAAGCAGTAAAGCGCGTCAATATGCCAATCAGCCGGGAACCGATCGGTTCCCGGCTGATTTTGGTTATTCGTTTTCCGGACGGGTTTCCGGCTGCGGGCAGTATTCCAGAAGATCGCTGATCTCGCAGCCGAACACACAGCAGACCTTTGCGAGGAAATCGAGGTCCACCATTTGCACACCCCTTATTCCCAGTTAGTGTACCAAAGGAATTACCTGCTGACGTTTACCATATGAAAGGTTGTCCTTAGATCAGGTAAATAAACAGGAGGGATATCCATGGATGAGACGCTCATGACTTATCTGCGCAACATCATTTCACTGGAGCAGGCGGTATATGTTGAGACGAGTGGATGATGTTCCTGAAATGATGAAGAGGCCGGCAAAACCCCACCGGGAAGGCGGGGGAGAGAACAGGCAGCAGCCGCAGCGTCCTGACCGCTGCGGCTGCTGTTGTGCTGCGTGCGGATGTGTGGTAAGATGAAAGGTAACAGGCCGGGCGGCCGGAATCTGCAGGAGGAATGTACATGACCGAGCGAGAAAAAATGCAAAACCGAAAGCTGTATGACGCCAACGACAGGTCACTCTGCGCCGACCGCGTGCGGGCCAAGGAGCTGTGCCATGCCTACAATCAGCTGTGGCCCTCGGACGAGGCCGGGAAGCGGGAGATCCTCAGGCGGCTTCTGGCGAAAACGGGCGAGGATTTTTGCGTGACGGCCCCGTTCTGGTGCGACTATGGCTACAACATCCGGCTCGGAGAGCACTTTTACGCCAACCATAACCTTGTCATTTTGGACTGTGCCGCGGTGACATTCGGCGATCATGTATTTGTGGCGCCGAACTGCGGGTTTTATACGGCCGGTCATCCGATCGATGCCACGCGCCGCGAGCTGGGACTGGAGTATGCCTATCCCATCACCGTAGGCGATCATGTGTGGATCGGCGGCGGCGTGCAGGTCATGCCCGGCGTCACGATCGGGAGCAATGTCGTGATCGGGGGCGGAAGCGTCGTCGTCCGGGACATCCCGAGCGATTCGGTTGCCGTCGGCAATCCCTGCAGGGTCATTCGCCCAATTACGGAGGCAGACAAACAGACCTGCTGGGACAGATAGCGCCCGGCTGCGCAGCAAGAGAAAAGCAGGATGCAAAATCGAAATTCGGAGGTCAGGCGAAATGAAGAAAGAGAAACGCTTCGAGATCGTGTATCAGGAAGGCGGTTTCATGGGCGCAAAAACGATCTATGTGGATAAAGAGACGGGCGTGAATTATCTCTTTATCGTAAGCGGATATGCGGGTGGATTGACGCCGCTGCTGGATACGGAGGGAAAGCCCGTCATCACAAAAGGGACTGCTGACTGATAAAACCGCGCTTTCTGATTCGGTGCAATCCGATGCAAACAGGCGCTTTGCCATGGCAGAGAAAAGCCCGGCGTGACCGAAAGGTCACGCCGGGCGATTTTTCTTTGCTGTGCAGGCGCTCAGCCGGTGGTGACATAGCTGCCGGACTCCGGCGCCTGGGCGAGAAACGGCACAAAGCGCGTCGCCGCGTCAAAGCTGCTGTCGGCCGCGATGGCGCTCTGGAGCGTGCCGACGTTGTCGGTTGATGCAAACACGCACACGCGGTCAAACAGCTTCGGGAACACCGCCATGTCCTGCCCGGACTGCGTGGCCTTGTCCTGCAGGATGGAGTCCGCGCTCACGACGGCGCTCACGCGCAGGCCCGTGGCGGTCAGGTTCGCGCGCAGGTACTTCGCCAGCGCGACGACCGCGTCCGTGCGCGAGGGCGTGCCGCTCTGGGACGCATATTTGAGCTCCGTGGCCGCGAGCGGCTGCTGCAGGTACGAGAACGCGACCTCGTCAAAGCCCAGGTCGTGCAGCTCCTTGCAGAGGCTGACGAGGTACGTGCGGATGAACGTGCTGTACGGGTCGACCCAGCCGCCGGAGCCGTCGGTATACGCGCTGCCGGACGCGGTCTGCAGTGCGGTGGCGGCGTAGCGCTCGGCCATGAGCGTGTCGACGCACGTGCTCACGACGGCGACGAGGTAGATGTTCTGCCCCTTGACGGTCCGGATCGCGTCGGCGAGCTCGGCCGTGCCGTTGACGCCGTAGGCCGCGGCGTCCGAGACGCCGGACTTCCAGCTCAGCGTGCCGCCGGGGGCCTTCATCTGCAGCACGAGGGCGTTGCCGCCCGCCGCCTTCACGGCGGAGGCCGCGCGCGTGAGCCCGTCAGGCGTGATCTTGTCGGCCGTCAGGTACTGCGCGTGCAGCTCGGTGAGACCCTTGCCCGCGTCGGAGACGATGCCGGAATAGTCCGGGTCCTCGAGCACGACCTCGGTGTCGACCGTCTCGGGCTGGCCGTCGGCGGTGACGGGGGCGGGCGTTTCCATGATGGGGAAGACGACGTGCAGAGAGCCGTCGCTGCCATAGACGATGTATTTCTGGCCGGCGTAGAAGAGAATGACGGCCAGCACGATCAGCCCGGCGAGGATCCACAGGATCACCGGCCAGACCTTGCCCCGGCTGCGCCGGGCGCGGTAAACGTCGTTGCGATGGGCGCGCATCGGCACACCTCCTTTGGGTCAGGCGGCGTCAGCCGCGGTTTTCAATGTCGCTGATGAGGGCGATGCGGCGCGCGTGGCGGCCGCCCTCAAATTCGGTGGTCAGGAACGTGTCCACGATCTTGAGCGCGAGGCCCGGGCCGAGCACGCGCGCACCCATGGCGAGGATGTTCGCGTCGTTGTGGCGGCGGGTCATCTCGGCGGAGTAGCAGTCGCCGCACAGGGCGGCGCGGATGCCCTTGACCTTGTTCGCGGAGATGGAGATGCCGATGCCGGTGCCGCAGATGAGGATGCCGCGCTCGCACTCCCCGGCCGCGACGGCGCGGGCCACGGCCTCGCCGTAGATGGGGTAGTCGCAGCTCTCTTCGCTGTAGGTGCCGAAGTCCTTGTAGGCAAGGCCCAGCTCGTCCAGATGGCGCATGACCTCCTGCTTGAGGGCAAAGCCGCCGTGGTCACATCCGATCGCAATCATATACAATACCTCGATTTCTGTAAGTTTCCCCGGCGTTAAAACGGCCAGTCCGGGAGCCATTTGAGCACATTCCATGCGTAGTCGCGCGGGATCGTCACGCCCGTGAGCACGGGATAAAACAGCGCGAAGAGCACGCCGTTTGCCGCCGTGAAGGCGTACACGATGCCGAGATAGCCGCGCCGGCGCAGCCGGTCGAACACGTACCCGAGCGCGAGCACGAGAAAGAGCGTCGCCGCGAAGTAGTGGTATTCGAACGTCAGGCGCGAGATGAACACCCACGGCAGCACCTGCGCCAGATAGCCGACGAGGAGAAACAGCGCCGTGCGGTCGCGCTTCCATGAGCGGTACGCGAGCACCGGCAGCGCCAGCAGCCCGCCCCAGCACAGCAGGGGATTGACGAACGCGCCGATGGTCGACACCGTCCCGTCGCCGTACGACAGGTAGTAGAGGATCGGCCGCAGGTCGAGCAGCCACTGCCACCAGCGCGAGGCATACGGATGCGTGGCGACAAGGCCGGAATGATACGTAAACATGAAGCGCTGGTTTTCCAGCACGATGGCGGCGTATTCGCGCGTGAAGTACATGCCGACGCCGTGCAGGCCGCGCGCCGCGCCGTAGGGGTAATAGCTTGCATAGTAGATCATGCCCGGCACGAGCACGAAAAACACGAGGCAGAAGCCAATGTTGCCCAGCAGGCGGCGCGCATACCGGCGGCCGTCACCGTCGCGGTGCGCCTGCACGCCGGCAAAGATCCAGTGCAGCGCCCAGAGCACGCCAAGGCCCGCCCCGGCATAGAGACACGTCCACTTCGTGGCCGCGCCGATGCCGAACGTGACGCCGCAGGCGGCGAGATGGCGCAGCCGCCCCTCCGTGAAGTACCGGTACAAAAACAGGTACATGAGCAGGATGAACAGTGTCGCAAAGCTGTCGATGGTTGCGATGCGCGTCTGCGTCAGGTGCATGAAGTCGAACGCCAGCAGCGCCGCGCCGCACAGGGCCACGCGGTCGTCGCGAAACATCCGGCGCAGCAGGTCCCACATCAGCGGCAGCATGGCCGCGCCGAAGAGCGTGCCCATAAAGCGCCAGCCGAGCGGCGTCATGCCGAAGAGCACGATGCCGAGCGAGAGGATCTCCTTGCCGAGCGGCGGGTGCGAGACTTCATACGGATACACGCCGCGCAGGTGCTCGTAGGCCGTGCGCGCGTGGTAGATCTCGTCAAAATACGTGCTGTTGTAGTACGTGGACGCGGCGGGCACGGTGTCCGCTTCGTCACAGAGGGCGTCCGCGTCCGCGGGGCCTATCATGTCGCGCACGCCGATGCGCTCGCCCTGCAGGTCATAGAGCGCGAGCTCGCCGAGCTCCATGTGCGCGCTCGCCGTGATGCGGACATAGGCCGCCGTGGCGGGCGCGGTGTCGGTCATTTCCGGCTGGAGCCATTTGAAGAGGTCGGCATAGCCCTGCGGCATCGTGCCGGCGGGCGTGAAGGTCACGCCGTCGGCCGAATAGGCGAGGGTGTACTCGCCCGTGGACAGGCCGGGGTAGTACCACACGGTGGCGATGGCGGTCTCGCGCTCGAGCGCGAGCACGGCCGATTCGCCCGCCTCGAACGTGCAGAACTGCTGCGGGTCGCGCGCGGAGCCAAGGTTCCAGAACGCTGCGACGGCGTACACCGCCGTCAGCACTGCGATCGCGATGCCGCCGCGGCGGCCTGTGCGCCGGGGGATGGGTGCGCGCGCGGGCAGGCACAGATGCGCCAGCAGCGCGAGCGTGAGCGTGATGGCGGCTGCGAGCAGAATGTACCGGAGCACTGCCATGCGCGGTCCCTCCCTTCGCCGGAATGTCGGATGCTCTATATTATAGTACAGCGCGGCGGCCCTGTCCAGAAAAGAATCCGCCGGAGGGGCGGCGGTACTTGACATCTGTCCGGAATAAAGTTAGAATAATGTGATTGTATTTTTGGCGGCGGATGGAGCGCCGCCACGAATATCGTTATGTTCCCGGCGGGTGCGCTTGATGGCCCGCCTTTTC
>CAKTNQ010000038.1:0-12761 GCA_934589185.1 uncultured Oscillospiraceae bacterium
CCCTGCGAGATCATGCGGATGTTGATGCCGTGCTCGCCGAGGGCGGCGAAGATGCGGCCCGACGTGCCGGGGCGGAAGGCCATCTTCCGGCCGACGGCCGCGACGATGGAGATGTTTTCCGTCACGTGGAGATTGTCCGGGCGCAGCTGCTTTTCCAGCTCGCCGAGGATGGAATACAGGCAGGGGGCGACCCGCTCGCTCGAGACGACGAGCGACAGGCAGTCGATGCCGCTGGGGGCGTACTCGATGCTCACGCCGTGACGCTCGAACACCTCAAACACCTGCCGAAACGTGCCCACGCTCGAGGACATGCCGGACTTGGCGATGGTGATGATGGAATAGTTTTTCTTGCCCGCAATGCCGGTGATGAGCCGGCCGTCGTCCACGTCGTCGAACGACTCCATGATGAGCGTGCCGGGGTGGTCGGGGTCGTTGGTGTTGCGGATGTTGAGCGGGATGTTCTTCTCGCGCACGGGGAAGACCGTGCCCTCGTGCAGCACCTGCGCGCCGACGAAGCTCAGCTCGCGCAGCTCGTTATACGTGATGCGCTCGATGGGCAGCGGGTCGGGCACGATGCGCGGGTCGGCCATGAGGATGCCGGACACGTCCGTCCAGTTTTCGTACACGTCGGCATTCAGCGCCGCGGCCGCGAGCGCGCCTGTGATGTCGCTGCCGCCGCGGGAGAACGTGCGGATCTTGCGGTCGGGCGTCACGCCGTAAAAGCCGGGGATGACGACATTGCGCCCGTCGGCCAGGCGCCGCAGTTCGGCGTAGGACGCCTCCTTGTCGATCGAACCGTCGAATTGGAAGCGCACCCACAGCTCCGCGTCCAGAAACGAGTAGCCGAGGTAGTCCGCCATGAGCAGGGCGGAGAAATATTCGCCGCGCGACACGAGCTCCTCCTCCGAGATGCCGGCGCGCATCTGCCGGCGCAGCACGTCGAGCTCGGCCTCGATGTCGACGTTCAGGCCACATTCGTCGCGGATGGCGATGTAGCGGTCACAGATCATCTGGAAGATGGCGTCGCAGCTCACGCCGTACTGCAGGTGCGCGTAGCACAGGTACAGGAGGTCTGTGAGCTTGTGGTCGTCCGCGCTGCGCTTGCCGGAGGCGGACACGACGATCACCTTCCGCGCGGGGTCGGCGCGCACGATGTCGCGCACCTTTTCAAACTGTTTGGCGTCCGCCATCGACGAGCCGCCGAATTTTGCAACCTTCAGCATGTGACCCTCCTTACTGCAGCGCGGCAAAGAAGCTCTCGCCGTCCTGCGCCAGCGCCTGCGCCATGAGCGCGTGCATCCGGCTCACGGGCACGGGCTGCGTGATGACGGCGCCGTCCCAGTCGCCCTCGGCGAGGGCGGCCAGCTCCGGCAGCGCGGCGCGCGTGCGCACGTAGTAGCGGTGCTGCACGCCGGAATTGTCCGGCACGGCCGGGACGAACGAATCGGTGTAAAACGCGTGCGCGCCGCGCGTGATGTCCACGAGGTCCTGCACGACGTTGTAGGCCGTCGGGTAGCGGCCCGCGCCCTGACCGAAGAAGCTCTGCACGCCCATGCGGTCCCCGTCCATACTGATGAGGTTGAAGTTTGCGGGCACGGCCGCCTCGAGCGCGTCATGGCCCAGCAGCGTCGGCTCGACGTAGGCGCGGATGCTGCCGCCTTTCTGCTCGGCCGTCGCGATCAGCTTGCACGTGCAGCCGTGCGCCTGAAAGCGGGCAATGTCCGCCTTGCGCACGTTGCGGATGCCGAACACCGGCACGTCCGCCTCGCGCAGCGACACGCCGAAGGCCACGTTGGCGGACAGGATCAGCTTGCGCTGAATGTCCAGCCCGTCAATGTCGGCCGAGGGGTCAGCCTCGGCATAGCCGAGCGCCTGCGCCTGCGCGAGCACGTCGGCAAAGTCGACGTCGCTGCCGTGCATCGCGTCCATGATGTAGTTGGTCGTGCCGTTGAGGATGCCCCAGACGCGGGAGATGTGGTTGGCGCGCGCGGCCTTTTCGAGGTTCGTCAGCCACGGGATGCCGCCGCCGACCGCCGCCGTGCACCGCAGCGCCGCGCCGTGCTCTCTGGCGAGCGCCGTGAGCTCGTCATAGTACCGGCACATGAGGTATTTGTTCGAGGACACCACGTTTTTTCCGGCGCGCAGCGCGGCCGCCACGTATTCATACGCCGGGTGCAGGCCGCCCATGACCTCCACGACGGTGTCGACCGCCGGGTCATTGAGAATGTCCTGCATCTCGTAGGTGGTTCGGGCTGTCAGCTCGCCGAGATCGCGCCGGCACAGCACCCACGCCGTGCGGATATCGTCCCGGCCGGCGAGCATATCGTAAACGCCCCTGCCGACAACGCCAAAGCCCAGAAGTCCGATGTTCATGATGTTCCCTCACTTTGTTTTGATGAAAATTGCCCGCGTATAGCGGACAGATGTTTTTCTGGCGAGAACAATATACCACGCGCAGCCGCAGATTGCAAGGGGGCGCGGGTACTTTTCCCCGAAACCGGCAAAAAACCGGCAGAAGGGACCTTCTGCCGGTTGCCTTTGTGCAGTTTTACGGCCCGGCGTCCGGCTGCGTCAGCCAGAGCAGCGCGCCGAGAAGGAAAAACAGCGCCGCCGTAAAGGCGCGGCAGCATCACGCCGGCCGTGGGCAGCGCGACACTGACGACCAGAAACGCCAGCCACAGGCCGAACAGCGCCCGGACGAGCGGGCGCACCCAGGGCGCACAGCGCCGCGGCCGCAGACGCGTGACCATGCGCAGCGCCTGCAGCAGCGTCCACGCCAGTGCGCACAGCAGCAGCGGCTCGGCAACGAGCATGGCTGCCAACGGCACCATGTCTCCGCGTTGGTACTGCCGGAGGCAGACCGCGTGCAGGTATGCCCACAGCCCGGCCAGCACGAGCGTGACGGCCCCGGCGATGCACAGCCTGCGCAGCGCCGCCCGGCGGGCATCGGCGGGCGGTTCCCCGTCCAGCAGCGCCGTGAGCTCGACACCGAGCACGTCCGCGAGCCGCTGCAGCGTCTCCACGTCCGGGCGGGAGCGGCCGGTCTCGTAATTCGATATGGTCTGCCGCGTCGTGTGCACGGCCTGCGCCAGATCGTCCTGCGTCAGTTTCCGGCGCGTGCGGCCGCGGCGGATGTTGGCTCCAATGTCGCGCATGGCGTTCACCTCACCCAAAGCATACCATGCGCGGCGGCGATTTGTCACGCAAAGGTTCTTTGCGCAATGAAAAAACCGGCGGGTTCGTGTCCCGCCGGTTGTGTTTGTGCAGGTTTTACTGTCCGCGGTTTTGCAGCGCGGTCAGATAGGGGTTGAAGCGGCGCTCGGTCTCGAGTGTGGAGCAGTCCATGTGGCCGGGGTAGACCTCGTAATCGCCGGGCAGGGCCGTGATCTTGGCCAGCGACTGCAGCTCGACCTCCATGCTGCCGCCGGCAAAATCCGTGCGGCCGCAGGAGCCGGCGAAGAGTGTGTCGCCGGTGAAGAGTGCGTCGCCGCAGATGAGCGTCACGCCGCCGGGCGTGTGGCCGGGCGTCTCCATGACGCGGAAGGTCAGGCTGCCGACCTTGACCTCATCGCCCTCCTTATAAAAGATCGTGCCCTCGGGCGGGGTGAACGTGTAGCTGTCGAAGGCGACGGCCGTGCCCGCGTCGAGCGCGTTCATGTACACGGGCGCGCCGGTCTCCTCGTGCACGGCGTAGACGGCGCCGGTGTGGTCATAGTGGCCGTGTGTGAGCAGGATGGCGCGGCAGGTGAGGTGGTTGTCCTCCAGATAGTAGAGGATGGTGTTGGACTCGTCGCCGGGGTCGATGACGGCGCACTCGAGCGTGGTCTCGTCCGTGACGATGTAGCAGTTGGTCATGAGGTGCCCGACGGGCAGACATTTGATGAGCATGGGGTGGCCTCCTTTATAAATGATCGGTATCGAGCAGGATGGTGACGGGGCCGTCGTTGACGGACGCAACCTGCATGTCCGCGCCGAACACGCCCGTGCGCACCGTGAAGCCGCGGGCCTGACAGCCCGCGATCACGCGCTCGTAGAGCGGCACGGCGGTCTCCGGCCGGGCGGCGGCCGTGAAGCCGGGGCGGCGGGAGCGGCAGTCGGCAAAGAGCGTGAACTGGCTCACGATGAGCAGCTCGGCCCCGGCGTCGGTGGGGTTGACGTTCATCTTGCCATTGGCGTCCTCAAACACGCGCAGACCGCAGATGCGGTCGACGATGCGGTCGGCCTCGGCCGCCGTATCGGACACGTGCACGCCCAGCAGGACGAGAAAGCCCCGGCCGATGCGGCTGTATTCGGCGCCGTCGATGGTGACGGACGCCTCGGTGACGCGGGTGACGACGGCTCTCATGCTTTGCCCTCCTGTTTGGCTTTTTTGGCCTGTTCGGCCTGCAGTTCGGCGGTGTGCGCGGTGGCCTTCGCCGGATCGGACGCGCCGCTGCGTGAGATGCGGATGACGCCGCGGATGGCGCTCAGGCGGCTGATGATCGTGCGCAGCTCGGCCAGATTGTGCACCTCAACGGTGATCGTGATGGTCGAGCGGCCGCTGTCCACGTCGCGCGCGGTGAGCGTGCGCACCTTGGCGTTGAGCGCGTTGAGCGCGGTGGCCACGTCCATGACGAGGCCCGAGCGCTGCGCGCTGAGCAGCATGAGCGTCGTGCCGTAGGAATCGGTGGTGTTCTCGGCCCAACTCACGCGGATCCAGCGGCCGGCAGTCTCCGGATTGTCGCGGCTGGTGAGGTAGTTTTCGCAGTCCGTCCGGTGGATGGACACGCCAGCGCCGCGCGTGATGAAGCCGATGATGCCGTCGCCGGGCACCGGCGTGCAGCAGCGGGAGAATTTGATGAGGCAGTTGTCCAGCCCCTCGACGAGGATGCCGTGCACGGCGTGGCGCGGGCGCTTATTGCGGCGCTCGGCCGCCTCGTTGATGCGGTCGATGGCGTTTTTCTGGTTGGCCTTCTGGTTGCGCAGGATCTCGTCGCGGATGCGGTTGACGGTGCGCGTGGCGGTCACGCCGCCGTAGCCGATGGCGGCATACAGATCGTCGAGCGAGGTAAAGGCCAGCCGCTTGAGGATCAGCGGCAGGATCTCGTCACCCATGATGTCGGCCGGGGCGATGCCGTTGGCGCGCAGCTCGCGCTCAAACTGCTCCTTGCCGTGGACGATGTTCTCCTCGCGGCGCTCTTTTTTGAACCACTGCTTGATCTTTGTGCGCGCGGCGCCGCTCTTGGCGAGGTTGAGCCAGTCGCGGCTCGGGCCGGGCGCGTTTTTCGACGTGCGGATGTCCACAATGTCGCCATTTTGCAGTACGTAGTCGAAGTTCACGATGCGGCCGTTGACCGTCGCGCCGACCATGCTGTTGCCGATCGCGGAGTGGATGCTGTAGGCAAAGTCGATCGGCGTCGCGCCGGCGGGCAGGTTGATCACATCGCCCTTCGGCGAGAACACGAACACCTCGTCGGCGAACATGTCCACCTTCAGGTTGTGGAAAAAGTCCTGCGCGTCGGACTCCTGCTGCGTCTCGAGCAGGCGGCGGATCCAGGCGAACTTCTCCTCGTCGCCGGGCTTGGTGCCCTCGCCGCTGCCGGTCTTGTATTTCCAGTGCGCCGCAACGCCGTACTCCGCCGTCATGTGCATCTCCCACGTGCGGATCTGCACCTCGAATGGGATGCCCTCCGAGCCGATGACCGTCGTGTGCACGCTCTGGTACATGTTCGGCTTCGGCGTGCTGATGTAGTCCTTGAAGCGGCCGGGCAGCGGCTTATACATGTCGTGGATGATGCCGAGCACGTTGTAGCAGTCGGGGATCGTGTCCACGATGACACGAAATGCGCAGAGGTCAAAAATGCCGTTGATGTCGAGCTTCTGCGCGTACATCTTGCGGTAGATGCTGTAGATGTGCTTGATGCGGCTCGAGATGGTGGCGTGTACGCCGTCGGCCTCCAGGCGCTCGCGAATCTGCGTGCGCATCTCGCCCATGAACTTTTCCAGCGTCGGCATGCGTTCATCGAGTGCGTCCGTGATGGCCTTGTAGCCCGCGGGGTCGAGATACAGCAGCGAGAGGTCCTCGAGCTCCCACTTGATCTTCTGCATGCCGAGGCGGTGCGCGATGGGGGCGTAGATCTCCATCGTCTCGAGGGATTTAATGCGCTGCTTTTCCTCGCTCTGGTAGGCCATCGTGCGCATGTTGTGCAGGCGGTCGGCCATCTTGATGAGGATGACGCGGATGTCCTTGGCCATGGCCAGGAGCATCTTGCGCATGTTCTCCATCTGCTGCTCTTCCACGCTCGTGTACTGCACGCGCGTGAGCTTCGTGACGCCCTCGACAATGTCGGCCACCGAGGTGCCGAAGCTGCGCGCGATGTCGTCGTGCGTGAGCGAGGTGTCCTCGATCGTGTCGTGCAGGAGGGCGGCGATGATCGAGTCCTCGTCGAGCCCCATCTCCGCCGTAATGATGGCGGCGGCGATGCAGTGCGACACATAGGGCGAGCCGTCGCGGCGCTTCTGGCCGGAGTGGGCCCGGTCGGCACACTCGAAGGCCGCGCGCACGCGGCCGAGATCGGCCGGGATGCCGGCGGCGGTGATCTTTTGTTCCAGCTCCTGATAGTGGGCCTCGAGGTCGTAGGGCTTCGGGGTCACGTTTTCGGCGCGGGTCGCTTTAGACATATAGACAGCTCCTTTCCGGAACGGAATGGGGATTTCCTGAAAGTGGTTCATAGCAGGCTCTGGCGGCGCTCGCGCAGGGCCTGCAGCAGCTTCGACGCGCCGAGGTCCACCTTGCCGCTCGTCGGCAGGGGGCGCAGGCGCAGCGTCTCATCGTCGAAGTCCACGGCAGCGAGGCCCATCTCGGCCATGACGCGCAGGCACACGCAGAACTTCTCCGGCCGCATGGGTGCGCGCGCGGGAAGCTCCCCGAGCGGGAAGGACACCGGCGCGCTCAGCCACCGCCACGCCACGGCAAAGTCCGCGCGCAGGGGGTAGAGGTCCACCGTGTCCCACGCGGGGATGCACTGGCTCTTGAGCAGCGCGCGGCACAGGGGCAGCGGGTCGCTCGGACGCACGTCGGTCACGAGCAGCTGCACGCTGCGGCGGCCGCGGAATTCATTGATCTGCGGCGTGAAGGCCACATCTACCCACTGGCCGATGCGCACGCCCAGCTCCGCCGGGGTGCACGAGAAGAAGATGCCGGCATAATTATACCCGCCCTTGGCAAAATGCAGCCGCAGGTGGCGGCCGCCGCCGATGGGCACGGCGTTGACCAGCCGCGCGCCCGTGATGCACAGCAGGGGCTTGGGGTTGCCGTTGCCGCACGGCTCGAGCGCGTCGAGCGACTCGATGCACGGCATGGTCAGCAGGTGCGGATCGTTCACGCGCAGGTCGCACGTGAGCTCCGGCAGGTCGTCGGCCGGGTTCTGGCGGTAATACTCGCCGAGCGCGCGGCGGAAGCGGTCGATGTTCTCACGCCGGATCGTCAACCCGGCCGCCAGCGCGTGGCCGCCGAAGCCCTCGAGATACTCCGAGCAGGCGCTCAGGGCGTTATAGAGGTTGAAGCCGCCGAAGCTGCGGCACGAGCCCTTACCGCGCTCGCCGTCGCAGCAGATCATGATCGTCGGCAGGTGAAACTCCTCGCTCAGGCGCGAGGCGGCGATGCCGATCACGCCCTGGTGCCACGAGTCGCTCGCGAGCACGAGCGGCATCCGCGGCGGGTAGCGGCACGCGATGGCCGAGGCCTCCTCCCAGATCTGCTGCTCGAGCGCCTGCCGCTCGCGGTTGAGCTGGCAGAGCCCGGCGGCGTAGCGGTCGGCCTCGCCGTCGTCCTTTGTCAGCAGCAGCAGCGCCGCGACGGCCGTCTTGCCCAGGCGGCCGGCCGCGTTGATGCGCGGCGCGAGCGTGAAGCCAATGGTCGTGGCCGTGACGGGGCGGCCTTCCGCGCCGCACTCGTGCAGCAGCGCGCGGATGCCCGGCCGGGGGCGGGCATTGATCTGCGCCAGCCCCTGCGCCACGAGGTAGCGGTTCTCGCCCGTGAGGGGCATCACGTCCGCCACCGTGCCGATGGCGACGAGGTCGCCGTATTTGCGCAGCACCTGTTCGCTGCCGCCCTCGAGCGCACACAAAAGCTTATACGCCACACCCACGCCCGCGAGCCCGCTGTTCGGATACTGCGAGCCGGGGCGCTTCGGGTCCACGACGGCCACGGCGTTCGGGATCGCCTGCCCGCTGCACTCGTGGTGGTCGGTGATGACCATGTCGATGCCGCGCTGCAGGGCGTAGTTCGTCTCGTCGATGGCGGTGATGCCGCAGTCGACGGTGATGATGAGCGTGATGTCGTCGGCGCGCTGGAGGCTCGTGATCGCGTCCATGTTCAGGCCGTAGCCCTCCTCGATGCGGTCGGGGATGTACGGGTGCACGGGCACGCCGCGGCGGCGCAGATAGTCCGTGAGCACGCACGTGGACGTGATGCCGTCGACGTCATAGTCGCCGAACACGGCCACGTTTTCCCGGCGCTCGATGGCGGTGCGGATGCGCGCGACGGCCTTGTCCATGTCCTGCAGGAGCATGGGGTCGAACACGCTCTGGTCGCCGCCGCTGAGAAAATCGCGCGCCTGCCCGGGGTCAGCATACCCGCGCAGGGCCAGCAGCACCGCCAGCAGCGGCGAGTAGCCCGCGCGCAGCAATGCCTCCGGCGGCTGCGGCGCCGTGTATGGAATTTGCCAGTTGCGGTATTTCATAAGTGCAATGTGCCTCGAATCCAAAAACGATACCTAATAGAAATAATTTATTATTTTATCAAATTTTCTGACCGGATGCAAGAGGCGCGTGTCGGGTATTCGATTTCCTGTGCTTGACAGGCGTTGCCTGCGGTGGTACGATGTGACAGAGTGTGCCGGCGTGGCGAAACAGGCAGACGCAAGGGACTTAAAATCCCTCGGTGGCAGCACCGTGCGGGTTCGAGCCCCGCCGCCGGCACCATGTCGGAGCGAACGCAGATCGTTCGCTCCGACTTTATGTGAGCCGTGCGTTCCGCGCGGCCGGGAGGGAACTGCTTTGAACGAACGACCGCATGTTGATTATTTTGACGGCCTGCGCATTTTCGCTGCGCTGTGCGTCATTTTCATGCACACGGCGGCCGGCCCGCTGCGCGCCGGCATCAACACCGGCTGGCACCTGCTCAACGTATGTACGTCGCTTGCCTTTACGGCGGTGCCGCTGTTTTTCATGATGTCGGGCTATCTGCTCATGACGAGCCGGAAAACGGCCGACATTTCCGTGCTGCTGCGCCACCGGCTGCCGCGGCTGGTCGTGCCGCTCGCGGGCTGGACGGTCGTGGCCGTGCTGTGGCAGATGTTTCTGGCGCACACGCTCACGCCCAGCGTCATCTGGGCGCAGCTCGTCACGGCGCTGCACGGTCCGGTCATGGTGCACTTCTGGTATCTGTATACGCTCATTGCGCTCTATGCGCTCTCGCCGATCCTCTACGGCGGGATCCAGGTGCTCGGCAAGTCCGGGCGGGGGTATCTGTTCGTGCTGGCGGCGGCCGTGTCGGCGCATACGATCCTGATGACGGTGCTGCCGGATGGTGCGGCGCAGTATGTCGATCTGGACATTTTCGACAAGCTCAAGATCTTCGGCGGGCACATGGCCACGTTCGTGCTCGGCTACCTGCTCGGCAGCTGCGAAAAAAAGATCCCGAATTGGCTGCTTGCGCTCGGCGCGGTCGTGTCGCTCGCGGTGATCTCGGTCGGCACATGGGTGCTCACGGTGCGCACGGGAGAGTTTAATCAGAACTTCCAGAACCAGAGCTCCGGGTTCGAGATCGTGCTGGCCGCGTGCATTTTCCTGCTGTGCAAGCAGACGTGCAATCGACCGCCGCGCGCATGGGTCAAGGCCGTTACGGAGCCGGTCGTCGCGCTGTCGATGGCGATCTACCTCATGCACAACATTTTCCTGAGCATGCTCTATTCCGCCGGCGTGTCGGTGCGCTCGTTCGGCAGCACGGTGGGCGTGACGCTGCTGGTGTTCGCCGCCTGCTTTGTCGTGACCAAGACGGTCGCGACCGTCCGGCCGCTGTGCTACCTTGCCACGGGCAAGACCTATGCCGAGGCGTGCCGCAGCTGCAACTGGGTGGCCACGTTCCGCAGGCTGCGCGGGCACAGCACGGAGAAAAAGTGAGCCGTTTGGCAATGGATATCGAAAGAACGAAAGCGTACTATGCGCACCTCGGCAGCGGTGACCTGTGCGACTGCGCCTACTGCCAAAACTACATGAAGGAGATCAAAGCAAGTTATTCCGCGCTTGCAGAATATTTGCGGCGCATGGGCGTCGATATTGAAAAGCCCTTTGAGACGATGCCGCTCGACCCGGATGAAATGGGGCATCTTGCGTATCCGCTTGCCCAGTATATCGTCTGCGGAGATCCGAACGATTTCCGTGCGGCGACGATCCAGGACGTGCACGTGGACATTTCTACGGTGCACCCTGCAACGGGAATACAGGAGCCGCATTTTGTCATAGATGTCTATCCTATTTGCCTGAAATGGGTCATGTAGGTGAGGACGTGTCGCTCATCAAAAAAGCACTTGCTTAGCAAGTGCTTTTTTGATGGTATGGATGCATATTTACTGTGCGGTATGGCGCAGCGTCACGCGCTCGGCCACGACGGCGATGTAGCCCAGCACGATCGTGAGATAATACGACGCCAGACGCCAGATGAGCATGGCGGTCGTCAGATAGTCGCCGAACAGCGGCGAGAAGGCGAGGTAGAACGTGCCCTCGCTCGCGCCGGATGCGCCCGGCATGGGAAAGCAGCTTGCCCCGATGTACAGCAGCACCTGCGTGCCCGTGACCTGCCAGAACGGCACGCCGCGCAGACCGAAGCCGCGGTACGTGCAGTAGGCGACCGACATATATGCCGTGCACTGCAGCAGCGCGAGCGCGAGCGCCCCGGCGAGCTTGCCGCGGTGCCGGATGCCGGCGGCGAACGCGTCGTGATACTCCGCCACGAAGGCGCACCACTTGCCGGCGGCCGCCTCGGGGTCCGCGCCCCGGCGGACGAACGGGCGGCGCTTGTACAGCCAGCGGATGCACGCCGTGCCGAACGAGGACATCGGCTTTGGAAAAATGGCCGAGAGCAGCACGAGCGACAGCAGCCCCGCGTGCACGAACAGACCCAATGCCAGCACGGGGATCCACGCCGCGCTCTGCGCCGCGAGCTTGCCGCCGCACAGGCACGTGCCCACGATGCCGAGCGTCACGAGCGCGATGTTCCACAGGCTGTAGACCGTGCAGATGACGGACGTGGCCGTGCCGGTCGGGATGCCGCGGTGATGCATGTGCAGCACCTGAAACGGCTGGCCGCCCGCGGCCGCGGGCGTCACGGCCGAGTAGAAGAAGCCGATCATCGACACGTCGATGCTGTCGCCGAGCGGCTGCGCGCAGCCGAACGCGCGCGTGATGAGCCGGTACTTGAGCGCGTCGCACAGGTAGTACAGCAGCATGCACCCCACGATCGCGACCGTCCAGCCCGGCAGCAGCGCCGCGAGCGAGGCGCGCACGTCGCCCGCGTCGAGCGTTGCGGCGGCAAACACCGCCAGCGCTGCCGCGCCGAGCGTCAGCAGGCCAATCGAGAGCCATTGTTTTTTCTTGTCGCGTTTCATGGGCAGACCTCGTTGCAGGAGAAGATTCGGATTTGGCCCTCCATTATAACGGATATGCAGGAAAAGTGCAACCAAAAACCGGGCGTCCCGACTGGGACGCCCGGTTTGGCAATCAAAAGACGAGCTGCACGAGCAGCATGTAGCACACGGTGCCGGCGGCGATGCTCAGCAGCGTGTTGCGCCGCCACCAGTGCAGGCCGGCCGTTACGCCGACGGCGATGACCTGCGGCACCCACGCCCCGGCGGCGGAAAACTGCATCCCGCGCAGGCAGTAGACCAGCAGCGAGACCATGACGGCCATGGGCAGAATTTTGCCGAGGTACTCCACGACCTTCGGCACGGCGCGGCGGCCGAACAGCAGCCACGGCAGCCAGCGCTCGAAAAACGTACACGCGGTGCAGACCGCGATGATGGCGATGCTCTGTCCGACGGAGAGGGTCATACGGCGGCACCTCCTTCGGCATACTTCGGCTCGAGCACCGGGCGCAGCAGCGTGAGCGCCGCGACCGTCACGAGCAGGGACGGCAGCAAAAACTTGTCCGGCCCGAGCAGCAGCAGCGCGCCGATGCTCGACACGGCCGCGACCACGGCGGGGATGCGCGTGCGCGCGCCGCGCAGCTGATCGACCACGATGACCGTGAACAGCGCCGTGAGCGCAAAGTCGATGCCCGTGGTGTCAAATGGGATGAGCGCGCCGACGAGCCCGCCGAGCATGGACAGTGCGACCCAGTAAAACGTCACGAGCGCAGCCGTGAGCACGTAGGCCCACTTCTCGTTGACGTCGGAGCCGAAATCGTGCGAGCAGTGCAGCGAATAGTTCTCGTCGCACAGCGAATAGATCAGAAACCAGCGCCACGGGCCGAAGGAGCGGAACTTGTCGATAAACGACAGACCGTAGAAGATGTGCCGGCTGTTGAGCAGCAGCGCCAGCACGGCCACCGTGGCCAGCGACACGCCGCCGGCAAAAAACGTGACCATGAGAAACTGCAGCGAGCCCGCCAGAACGAACAGGCTGCACGCGCCCGACCACAGGAAGTTGTAGCCCGCCTGCTGCATGAGCAGCCCGTAGGCGATGCCGACGGGGAAGAAGCCGATCAGGATCGGGATCGAGTG
>CAKTNQ010000039.1:0-12118 GCA_934589185.1 uncultured Oscillospiraceae bacterium
GGTGTGGCGTCCTTGCGGTCAATGGCCGCGCCGAAGCCGCCCATGAGCGTGAGCCGCCCGTTTAAGTGCGCCTGCAGGGCAGGAATATCGTTTTCCGGCAGAACGCCCTGCCAGACCTGAATGCCGATCTCAGCCATGTCGTCCACGATGGGCACGAGATAGGAGTCCGCGTGGTGGATGGCGATGACGCCGCGCGAGCGGATGTAGCCATAGAACCGGCGGTACGGCTCCTTGAAGAATTCCCGCCACATCTCCGGCTTCATAAACAGGGCATTTTTCGTGCCCCAGTCGTCATGCGAGAAGATCACGTCCGGCTGCAGATTGTCGATGAGCATGCGCACATACGTCAGGCGATACTCCGTGATGTAGTCGATGAGCGCGTGCATCTCGTCCGGGTGCGCATAGAGGTTCGTAAGCGTGTCCTCAAAGCCCATGAGGAAATGGCACTGCTCAAAGATGCCCGTGCCCATGAAGCCCGCCAGCAGGTGGTCCGGCCCGCAGGCGGCGCGCGCCTCAGCACGGCAGGCCTCCCATCCCTCCGTGCAGGCGGCCTCAAGATCGGGAGCATGCACCGTCTCGCGCCAGCGCATGATGTCCGGGCAGACGGCGAGACCCTCGCGCGTGTCCGGCATGGGGCCGGGCGCATCCTCAGGAAACAGGATCGTCGTTCCCCAGCGGTCCACGCTCGTTGTGCCGCGCCTGCGGTTGCCGCGCAGGTAGGTGTTGCACGGGTCGGTAAGGCACATGTGCAGCGCCTCATACTGGCGCAGCTGGCGCTCCGGCTGGCCGTCGGGTCGGATCAGCTCGAGGAAGATCTCTTTCGGTGTGGACATGGTTTTCACTCCTTGTTGTACAAAACGCAGGATGTATACGTCATGGTGCGCGCCCCGTAGTTGTAGGCAAGGCCCGAGCGCATACAGATGTCGCTCACGAACAGGCCGTACGCCTCCATGGACGACAGGCGCTTGGTCGGGTACCGGCACGGGCGGTCGGGATACGTGCAGCGGGCGCAGAGCGTGCAGCTGCCGGCCGTCAGCGGCAGACAGCCTGGATGGAGCCGGCGCATCTGGCGGGCGAAGTCGGCGAAGCGGCGCTTGTGCGCGCGCTCGGTGTCCGCGATGGATTCATAATCAAAATCATCGCACAGCGTCCCGGTCGTCTGCACGAGGATGCCGGCATCGAAGCCTGCGATGCGGCGCGCGGCCGCCTCGATACTGCCGCAGCCGGGCGGACAGGCCCAGTTGTGTCCGTAGCGCCCGCAGCGGCCGTCGGCGCACATATCGCGCACCGCCTCGAGCGGCACCGCCGCCGCCATATTCAGCTGTGCCCAGTGGGAAAAGCCGTTTTGTGCGGCCAGTGTTTCCGGTTCGTTCATATGCAAAGCCTCTTGACAAAGCAAAGTTCCGCCGCTTAGAATGTGCCTATATCTTATAAGGGGGCGGCGGCCATGTCAAGCATTCAAATTGAACAAAACGGCCGTATCCGCACCGTTCCCCTGTCGGCAGATGAGACACTGCTGTCCGTCCTGCGGCGCGCGGGCTATTCCATCCCCGCCGCCTGCGGCGGAAAGGGCCGCTGCGGCAAGTGCCGCGTGCCGGTCAACGGCGTGCCCCGTCTCGCCTGCCGGGTCCACCCGGCGGACGGCGACACCATCACGCTGCCGGAGAGCGCCGGCGGCACGATCCTGACCGGCACCGTGCCGCTGCCCGCCTGCCAGCCGGGGCGCACGGGCTGCGCCGCCGCCGTTGACCTCGGCACGACGACCGTCGTCGTGCGGCTATACGATCTTTCATCCGGTGCGGAACTTGCGACCTGCAGCGGCTGGAACGCACAGGCCCCCTACGGAGCCGACGTCATCAGCCGCATCCAGTATACGCTTGAGCAGCCGGATGGGCTGCAGGAACTCTCGCAGCGCAGCCGCGAACAGGTCTGGGCACTGGTGTCGGACGCGCTCGCGCGCAGCGGCCGCGCGCCGGATACCCTGCGCGAGATCACGCTCGCCGGCAACACCGTCATGCAGCACCTCTTTGCCGGGTACTCCGTGCGCGGCATCGCCGCGGCGCCGTTCCAGCCGGAGACGCTCTTTGCAGCGCCCGGTGGCGAAACGCTGCACGGCGTGCCGGTGCGCTTCGCCCCCTGCGTGGCGGGTTACGTCGGCGGGGACATCACGGCCGGACTTCTGGCCGCCGGGCTGGCGGAGCTGCCGGGCGAAAGCCTGTTTCTCGACATCGGCACCAACGGCGAGATGGCGCTCGGCGGGCGCGGCGGGTTCGTCTGCTGCGCCGTGGCGTCCGGCCCGGCCTTCGAGGGCGCGGGCATCACGTGCGGCATGCCGGGCGTGGACGGTGCCGTCAGCCGCGTGCGGTATGACCGCGGCTTTCTGTACGACGTCATCGGCGGCGGTGAGCCGAAGGGCCTGTGCGGCTCCGGCCTGCTCGACCTGACGGCGGTGCTGCTGCGCCTCGGCGTCATCGCCCCCGGCGGGCGGCTGCTGCCACCGGAGGACGCACCTATGCCCCTGCGCCGCTGTCTGACGCGCGATGATGACGGCAACGGCCGCTTTCACCTGACGCCGGAGGTGTGCCTCACGGCGGCGGACGTGCGCAATCTGCAGCTGGCCAAGGCCGCCGTCGCGGCGGGCATCCGCGTGCTGCTGCAGCAGCGCGGCATTTCACCGGAACAGGTGGCCGGCGTGTATCTCGCCGGCGGCTTCGGCAGCTATCTCGACCCCGAGAGCGCCATGACCATCGGCATGCTCCCGCGCGCATGTGCGGGCAAGCTGCACACGCTCGGCAACACGGCGCTCGCCGGTGCGGCCGCGCTCACGCTCGACCCCGCGCAGTGGCAGCGCATCGGGGATATTTCCCGAGCATGCAGCTATTCGGAACTGTCCGGCCGCGCGGACTTTGCCGCAGCCTTTACCGACAATCTGTCGTTTCCGCAACCATAACATTTCACGGAGGTCACAATATGGAGATCCGTTTTCCCCTCATCCTGGACGGTGCGACCGGCACCGAACTGCAAAAGCACGGCTACGCCGGCGATGTGAGCGCCGAGCAGTGGACGCTCGCGCACCCGGACGTCATTGTGGACATCCAGCGCGGCTATGTCGCCGCCGGCAGTCAGGTGCTCTACACGCCGACCTTCGGCGCCAACCGGCAGAAGCTCGAAGAGCGCAGCATTTTCAACCAGACGGCAGACTATAACCGCCGCCTTGCCGCGCTCTCGCGCCAAGCAGCGGGCGGCAAGGCGTGGATCGCGGGCGATCTTGCGCCAACGGGCCTGTTTCTTGCTCCGCTCGGCGAGGCGTCGTTCGAGGATCTGGTCGACATCTACACCGAACAGGCGGCCGGGCTCGAGGCGGCCGGCGTCGATCTGTATGTCATCGAGACGATGATGACGCTCTCGGACGCACGCGCCGCCGTGCTGGCCGTGCGCAGCGTGAGCGACAAGCCGATCTTCGTGTCCTTCACGTGCGACGAGAACGGCCGGAGCCTCTCGGGCACGGACGTGACCGCCGCGCTGACCGTGCTGCAGGGCATGGGCATCAGCGCGTTCGGTCTCAACTGCTCGACCGGGCCGGAGCAGATGCTCGTGCAGCTGCGTCGCCTGCGGGAATACGCCCGCGTGCCGCTGATCGCGAAGCCCAACGCCGGCATGCCCATCACCGTCGGCGGCAAGACCGTGTACGACTGCACGCCGGAGGAATTCACGGCGTTCGTGCAGCCGATGCTCGCGGCCGGCGTGGCCGTTTTCGGCGGCTGCTGCGGCACGACGGCGGAGCACATCGCCGCGCTGCACACTGCTTTGAAAGACGCGAAATTCGTCCCGCCCGCACCGAAGCACACCGAGCTGCTCCCGGCCGCGACGGAAAAGCTCCCCTGCTACCTGCCGACGGACGCCGGGCACGGCCCGGTGCTGACCGCCGGGCCGGACCTCGAGGACCGGCTGGCGGATGCGCTCGACGGCAGCGAGCCCATGGTCGCGCTGCGTGTTGCCGCCTGGGAGGACATCGACGCACTGACCGACGTGCAGTACCTGCTGAGCAAACCGCTGTGCCTCGTCTGCGACGATGCAGAGCTGCTTGAGGCCGCACTGCGCGCCTATCAGGGCCGCGCGCTGTACGAGGGCACGCTCCCGGAGGCGGCGCTGCTGCCCCTGTGCGACCGGTATGGCCTGTTGATTTGAACAGTCGCCGACCGAGGTGGTAAATTTCGTAGCGACCACACGCCCTCAGGGTAAAACAGAGACGCAGGAGGATGCTATGCCTGCCGGGCGGCTTCTGCAGAAAACGCGCAGTTTCTTAGCGCTTTTTGTGACAGAAAAGCGTGAAAAGGCAACAGTTTTTTGTTGACACGGCAAGTTTTCTGTGAAATAATGAACCTGTACTACGTAGGTACATCCGGTGCTGTGGGGTACACCGCGTGGGACAACCGTTATGAGAGGAATGACCATCCCTCATAAACAGGAACGGAGCAGATACATCCCCCCGTATCTGCTCCGTTTTTCTTTTTTAAAAATCACGCTTCCAGCCGCTCCGCATATTTCTTTCCGCCGACGGACAGCACCGCCAGCATGGCAAACACGGCGGCAAAACCCAGCGCGTCCCAGACCGTGAACGGTGTATCGAGCAGCGTCACGGCCAGAATGGCCGCCGTGACCGGCTCGGTAAAGCCGTAGAGCACGCTCTTTTCCGGGCCGATGAGCTTCACGCCCGTCATGTAGAGATTGAAGGCCAGCAGGTTGCCGAAGAGCACCACAAACAAAATGCCGCCGACGCCGCGCAGCGACGGCGTATAGCCGAGCGTCCACGGGTGCATGCTCAGTTCAAAAAGCACGGCGCCCATCAAAAACGCCCATGCCTGCAGCATGCTGACCGGATAATCGCGCAGCTCCCGGCGCGGACAGAGGCAGTTATACACTGTCACGCACACCGCGCACGCAACGCCCGCGATCAGCGCCACCGGCGACATGGCAAACGCGGTCAGGTCGCCGTGCGTGGTCAGCAGGATCACGCCGAGCAGCGCCAGCACAATGCTCGCGATCTCATATACACGCGGCTTTCTGTGCGCGGCCGCGCAGGCGACCAGCAGCACCATCACCGGCGACAGATCCTGCATGATCGTACCGATCGCCGCGTTGGAAAACTGAATGGTCAGAAAATAGAGAAACTGGCTCAGGCTGATGCCGAACACGCCGTAGAGCACGAGCATCACTGCGCTGCTGCGCTGCCGCCACGGGGCGAACAGCAGCCGCCGGTCCTTCACCAGCCAGTATACGAACAGAATCAGGCCCGCCAGGCCCAGACGGATCGGGATCAGCCACGTGGTCTGCATACCCTCATGCGTAAAGAGATACTGCCCCATCGTGCCGGAAATGCCCCAGCACACACCGCCGCCCGCTGCCATCAGCGCACCCTTGAGCTGTCGGCTCATCGCAAACATCGACCTCACTCTCCACCGGAATACGCGTTATTATAGCAGGCGGCGTTCCCCGCTTCAAGCGCTGTTTTTCACGATTTTTTTGCCCGCTCCGGCACACCGGCAAGGCAAAACGGCAGTTCCAGCGAGTGCCGCTCAAGCAGCGCCCGGTCGCGCAGGATCTCCCATGCCGGACCGTCGGCCGCGATCTGCCCGTCGTGCAGCAGCAGAACACGGTCGCACGTCTCGAGCACGAGGTCGAGATCGTGCGTTGCAATGATCTTCGTCACCGGCAGCGCGTTGAGCGTGCGGATGAGCGTGCGGCGGTTTTTCGGGTCAAGAGCCGTGGACGGCTCGTCCATGAGCATGATCTTCGGCTGCATGGCGAGGATGGTCGCGATGGCGGCCATGCGCTTTTCGCCGCCGGAGAGCTTGTGGTTGCGGCGGTTTTTCAAGTGCGTGAGATTCAGCTCCGCGAGCGTCCGATCCACGAGCGCCTCCGCCTCCGGGCGGGGCATGCCGTAATTGAGCGGGCCGAAGAGCATATCCTCAAACACCGTCGGCATGAACATCTGATTGTCCGAGTCCTGCAGGACATAGCCCAGCCGCCGGCGGATGTCCGCGAGGTTGCCGCGGTTCATCTCCAGGCCGTCGATTGTGATCGTGCCGGAGACGGTGATGAGCCCCAGCGCCGCCTTCATGAGCGTGGACTTGCCCGCGCCGTTGGCGCCGATCAGGCCGACCTGCTCGCCCTCGGAAACGGAAAACGACAAGTCATTCAAAATCGTGCGCTCGCCCGGATAGGCAAACGAAACATGGTCAAAACACAGCATAAGCGCCCCTCCTCAGGCAAAAAGTCCGCCCAGCAGCGCCGGCAGATTGTACAGCCGCGCCAGAACGATCAGCGCCGCGCACCCAATGGCAAACGGCCACGAGGCCCGGCTCGACGGCCGTCCCTGCGCGTAATGGAACTCTCCGTGATAGCCGCGCAGCTCCATGCTCTCATAGAGCGCGGTCGCGCGGTCCATGCTGCGCAGCAGCAGCTGACCCAGGAACGAACCCCAGGCGGAGATGTGCACGCCCTTCTGCCCCGGCGCGCGCAGGCGGTAGGCATCCGTCATGATGGCCGCCTCGTCGAGCAGCACGGTGATGTACCGGAACGTGAGCAACAGCAGCGACGTGAGCACCTTCGGCACGTGCAGCTGCCGCAGCGCGCGGCAGATATCCTCGATGCTCGTCGTCGCCGCGAGCAGGAACGACGCCATGAGGCAGAAGATGCCCTTCATCATCAGCGTCAGCATGGAGATCACGCCGCCGCTGACACCGACCGCGCCGAGATACAGCACGATCTGCTTGTCAAAGAAGGGATTGAACAGCCCCACCGCGCACACGAGCGGCATGACCACGCGCAGCTTGTGAAAGCACGTGTGTACCGGGATCAGGCTGACCTGATAGCCGACAAGCGGGAAGAGCACCATGACGAACACGCCCGAGATATCGTACTTATGAAACGAGACCGTCACGACGATGTAGAGCACGGTCACAAAGAGCTTGGACAGCGGACTGAGCCGGTGCATCGGCGAATCCTGCGCCGCCAGCTCGTCCATGGCCCGCAGCTCGACACTGGCCTGCTGCGCTTTGTTCATGTGTGCTCACCTCCCCCTATCGGTGCAAAAACGCCCATTGCGGCAAGCCCCAAAAGGAGCTTGCCGCATGGGTCGTATTTGGATGCTTGGTATCGAGATTATTGCTGGTGACTCTTCTTGTGCTGCCGGCAGATCCCGCCGACGCCGCAGATGAGCGCCGCTGCCGCCGCCACAATGGCAGCGCCCGCGATGCCGGACACGGACGTGCCGGCCGCAGAATCACTCCCGGCAAAGGAATAGTCCGGCAGGAACGCCGTCTTTTCCTGCACGGCGCCGGCCTTATCGGCCGCGCTGCTCTGCACGCCGTAGCTGTCCTCATCGAGGCCCATGTTCTGCGTGTAGCCGGCGTCGCTATTGCCGAACAGCGACCACTCCAGCCCGTCGGGGTTGCCGCTGGCCAGCAGCGACAGGCCGCCGCCGACGAGCACCGCCGCAATGGCGATGACCGCGATCGTGCCCTTGAACGAGACCTTGCCGGCGGTCTCCCCACCAGTGCGCACATCGCGCAGCAGCTCCGGCCGCGCCTCATAGAGGAACAGCAGCACCGCCGCCGTGATGAGCCCCTCGATCAGGCCGATGGCCAGATGGATGGGCTGCATGATGGCGCAGAACGCGCCGAACGGCAGATCCGTGATGCCGGAGAGCGTCGTCTCCAGCACGACCGAGAACGCGCCGAGCTGCAGCGTCAGCACGCAGCCGAGCACGGACGCGAGCGTGATCTTGAGGCGGTTCGCCGCCCGCTCACCGCGCCGCGCAAAGCAGCGGCTGCGCATCAGCGGCCGATAGATGAGAAAATATCCGACGAAGCAGCCGTAAAACGCCATGTTCCAGACGTTCGCGCCCAGCGCCATCAGGCCGCCGTCGGCAAAGAACAGGCACTGGATCGTAAGGATTACGATCATGGACAAAAATCCCGCCCACGGCCCGAGCACGGACGTGAGCAGCAGGCCGCCGCAGAGGTGGCCGGACGAGCCGGTGCCGGGGATGGTGTAGTTGATCATCTGCCCTGCAAACACGAGCGCCGACATGACGGCCATGGTCGGCAGCTTTTGGGCCGCCGAGGTCAGGTCCTGCTTTTCTTCCTTGTGCAGCTCCACGATCGATGCCCCCGCAACGACCGCAGAAGCGGCATACATCACACCGGCGACTGCCGGCGTGAGCAACGCATCTGCCATATGCATGGAATGCACCGCCCTTTCCCATCGTTTCTTATGACAAGATTATAACGCACCAGTCACTTCCTGCACAAGCTCCCTGGGGGGATACATTGCTCAACACATTTGCTCTCCGTGATGAAAAACGCAAAAAAGTTGGCGCCGGATGCAGAATGCATCCGGCACCAGCCGATGATTCAGGGATGGGCAGCGCCGTGCCGCCGGTTATAAAGGAACATGCCGACGCCCGCGCCGCAGATGAGCACATAGCCCAGAACGCTGAGCCCGTCCGGCACCTCGCCAAAGGCGAAATAGCCCAGCGCGGCGGCGAAGAGCACCTGCGTATAGTCATACACCGAGATCTCCTTGGCCGGGGCACAGACATACGCCTTTGTGATGCCGAGCTGCCCGACGCACGCAAACACGCCCGCCAGCAGCAGATACACGAGCTGCCGCGCGCTCATCGGCGCATAGTCCTGCAGCAGGAACGGCAGGCAGGCCAGACAGGAGAACGCCGAGAAGTAAAACACGATCCGGCTGCCGTTTTCCCCCCGCGCGCCGAGATAGCGCACGAACGTGTACGCAGCGCCGGCGCCCAGCCCGCCGAGCGCGCCGGCCAGCGCCGGGAGCATCTGAGGATTATCGAAGCTCGGCTTGATGATGCACACGCTGCCGCCGAAGGCGACCAGCACGCCGAGCACCTGCACAAGGTTCGGCTTTTCGCGCAGCAGGAAAATCGAAAACAGGATGGCGAAAAACGGCGAGAGCTTGTTGAGCATATTCGCATCCGGCAGATTCAGCATGCCGATGGCATAGAAATTGCACAGCAGGCCCAGCGTGCCGAAAAAGCACCGGCCAAACAGCGCCGGGAGGTTGCGCCGCTCCGGCCGGAACGACGTGCGGCTGCGCAGCATGAGGATGACGATGAAAATGAGCGCAACAAAGTTGCGGAAAAACGCCTTTTCAAACGCCGGCAGATCGCCCGCCAGCTTCACAAACATGGACATGAGCGAAAAGCCGAACGCCGCGATGAGGACATAGACGATGCCCTGCGTTTTTTGACTGAGTTTTTGCATAACGGTTCTCTCAATTCTTACAAAGTCACTCTATTATACAACGCACTGCCGCGCTGTCAAGTCGCGCAGAGCACGGAAAAGGCGCC
Organism: uncultured Oscillospiraceae bacterium; assembly: GCA_934589185.1. Classification (GTDB taxonomy): domain Bacteria; phylum Bacillota; class Clostridia; order Oscillospirales; family Oscillospiraceae; genus CAG-103. Next base: position 9,383 of record CAKTNQ010000039.1, read on the forward strand.
CGGCCGGACACCGGACGCCTTTTCGATAGGGGGATAAAAGGAAAATGAGAGATGAGAGAATTTAACGATTTTGGCCCTCGATCATTCGATCTCGAGGTGCTTGGACTCCGGCTTTGCCGGGGCCTTCTTGGGCATGGTCAGCGTCAGGACACCGTTTTCATAGGCGGCCTTGATGCCCTCGACGTCGATCTCGGACACGTTGAAGCTTCTGGAGTAAGAACCATAGTAACGCTCGCGGCGGATGTAATCGCCCTTGCCGTCCTTTTCGTCCTTGCTGTCCTTGTGCTCGGCCCGGATGGACAGGATGTCGTCGTCAATGTCGATGTGGATGTCTTCCTTCTGGAAGCCCGGCAGGTCGGCCTCGAGCTTGTAGCCGTCCGCCGTCTCGGAAATGTCGGTGCGGAACGGATTGACCTGCTGGTCACCCCAGAAATTCTTCTCCATCTGCTCCAGCTCACGGAACGGATTGCAGCTCATACGATAGCTTCTGCGGTCAAAAGGCATGATTTCGAACATTTTATATTCCTCCTAGAATTCTATACACGGTAATGATTTTCTCGAGCGTTCGATTTATTTCTCTCGCTCTTTACGATATATAAATTACTACACAATTATGAATAAATAAAGTATATATCATGAACGAAATGTAAACGTTAGCACTCTTTTCGAACGAGTGCTAACGTTTTTCATGCTTTCCGATAGATCAGGAGGGCAAATTCGGTTTCCGTGGTCAGAGTATCGAGCGCGTGGAGCTTGGCCTGGTCGCGCGCGCCGGTCTTATAGTAATACGGCGTCATGCAAAACAGCGCCTCGATATCTGCGTTCGTGCGCAGGGTGATCGTGCCGCGCAGCGCCCGCTGCTCCGCGAGCGTGAAGCCCGGCAGCGCCGGGTCGGGGACGGTGTTTTCATACGGGCGGTCATACACCGCCTGCTTGAGGCCCCAGAGATGGCGCTCGAGCGGGATGACGCGCAGCAGCACCCCTTTGGGGCGCAGCACGCGCGCAAACTCGGCCGCGTCGTGCGGCGCGAACACGTTGAGCACAAGGTCGCAGCTCGCATCCGCGACCGGCAGATGCGCGATGCTGGCCACGGCCAGCGTCAGCTCCGGCGCGCGGCGGTGCGCGCAGATGAGCGCGTCGCGCGAGATGTCCACGCCGCACACGGAGGGGCTTGCCCCCTGCGCCTGCAGCGCGTGCAGGACGTGGGCGGTGTAATACCCCTCGCCGCAGCCGGCATCGAGCACATCCGCGTCTCCGGAGGTATATTCCACCGCGGCGGCGGCGATCGCATCGCGCAGCGGCGCGTAATAGCCTGCGTCCAGAAACGCGGTGCGCGCGGCCACCATGCGCTTATCGTCGCCGTGGCGCTTATCCTTGGACCGGTTCGTACGCAGCAGATTCACATAGCCCTGCCGCGCAAGGTCATAGCAGTGTCCCGCGCCGCAGCGCAGGGATCGCTCCTCCCGGTGCAGCGCGCCGCCGCAGACGGGACAGGTCAGTTCCGACATTCTGGCTCCTTTCCGCAGAAAACCGCGCAGCCGGTCAGGCTGCGCGGTTTTCATGTCCACTTACAGTACCTTGGCCAAAAAGTCCTGCAGGCGCGCGCACTGCGGGTGCTCGAAGATGTCCTTCGGCGTGCCGGACTCGGCGATCTTGCCGTCGGCCATGAACAGCACGCGGTCGCCCACCTCGCGGGCGAAGCCCATCTCGTGCGTGACGACGACCATCGTCATGCCCTCGTGCGCCAGCTCCTTCATAACGTCGAGCACTTCGCCGACCATCTCGGGGTCGAGCGCGCTCGTCGGCTCGTCGAAGAGCATGACCTTCGGGTGCATGGCAAGCGAACGCACGATGGCGATGCGCTGCTTCTGCCCGCCGGAGAGCGCGGACGGATAGCTGTCGCCGCGGTCGGCCAGACCGACGCGGGCAAGGAGCTTGTCCGCCTCCGCATCCGCCTCTGCCTGCGACATGAGCTTCGTCTGCACGGGCGCGAGCGTGATATTCTTGCGCACGGTCATGTTCGGGAACAGGTTGAAGTGCTGGAACACCATGCCCATCTGGCGGCGCATGGCGTCGATATTCACCTTCGGGTCGGTGATCTCCGTACCGGCAAAGGTAATGGTGCCGGCCGTTGGCTGCTCGAGCAGGTTCAGGCAGCGCAGGAACGTCGACTTGCCGGAGCCGGAGGGGCCGATGATGACCACGTTTTCACCGGGGCTGACGTGCTCGGAAATGTCATCGAGCACGAGGTGGTCGCCGAACGATTTGGACAGATGTTTAACGTCGATCACTTTGACGCAGCCTCCTTTCAAGCACACCGAGCAGCTTGGAAAACAGCATGACCAGCAGCAGGTACATCAGCGCGATGCCGAACAGCGGGAACAGGCCCTGATACGTCTTGGCAATGACCGCCTTGGCCGCATACGTCATCTCCTTACCGCCGATGACGGTGATGAGGGATGTATCCTTGAGCAGGGTGATGAACTCGTTGCCGAGGGCCGGCAGGATGTTCTTGACCGCCTGCGGAATGACGATAAAGCGCATGGTCGTGAAATAGTTCAGGCCCAGACTGCGGCCGGCCTCCATCTGGCCGGGGTCGACCGACATGAGGCCGCTGCGGACGATCTCCGAGACGTAAGCGCCGGAGTTGATGCCGAGGGCCAGGATGCCGATCATGGTATAGTTGCGGCTGCTGGCAAAGATCACGAGGCTCATGATCAGCAGCTGCACCATCAT
>CAKTNQ010000040.1:0-11960 GCA_934589185.1 uncultured Oscillospiraceae bacterium
AGCACGGCGAGCGCCGCCTGCACGGGGTCCGCGTCCGTGACGTCCACGCGCAAAATCTCATACCGCCGCCCGGGCACAGGCACGAACCGCGCCTGCACGTCGCCTGCGGCGACGTCCACGAGCAGCACGCCTTTCTCCCCCGTCTCGTCAAAGCCGCGGCCCTCCATGCAGCCCGGCCAGGCGTACACCGTGCCCCCGGCGCGCTGCACGCCGCCAAAGCGGTGCACGTGGCCGAAGGCGGCGTAGTCCAGCCCGCTGGCTGCAAGCTCCGCAGCCGACACGGGGTTATAGGCGGACGCGGGGTTGCCCACCTCACCGTGCACGCAGAGCACGTCGAGCAGCCCCGCCTGCTTCGGCACGGAAAAGCCCCGCAGCAGCCCGGGGCAGCGGCTGTCGGTGAACGCCGCGCCCCAGACGCGCACGCCCAGCTCCGGCAGCGTCACCGCCTCGATGCGCGGCGAGCGGAAGATATGTACGTTTTCCGGAAACGTCAGGCGCGCATACGGCGCGCCCGCGCTGTAATAGTCGTGGTTGCCGGGCGCGAGAAACACCTCTGCCCCGCAGCCGGCAAACGTCTCGGCGAGCGCTTTGGCCGTCTCGGGGTAGGGGCTCGCGCTGTCGAGCAGGTCGCCCGCGAGCAGGATGATCTGCGCCCCGTGCGTCCGCGCCAGCTCCGGCAGGGCGCGCAGCAGGCTGCGCTGCTCCCGGCGGCGCTGCGCCGCCTGCGCGAGCGTGAGCGCCTCAAACGGCGAGTCAAGGTGCAGATCCGCCGCGTGCAGGATGCGCACGCTCATCTCAGGCGCACCAGCTGCACGTCGCGGCAGCGGCCGGTGTCGCTCTCGACCACGAAGATCGCGCCCTCGAGCTTGGCTGCGCCCATGGCGGCCTCATAGCGCCGCGGCGGGTCGCCGAGAAACTTGCCGATCGACTGCTCCGGCGCGATGCCGAGCACGGCGTTGGCCGGGCCCGTCATGCCGAGGTCGGTCAGGTAGCCCGTGCCCTCGGGCAGCACCTCGGCGTCGGACGTCTGCACGTGCGTGTGCGTGCCCCAGACGGCCGTCACGCGCCCGTCGAGGTAAAAGCCCATGGCGCGCTTTTCGCTCGTGGCCTCGGCGTGCATGTCCACGAGGACGATCTTCGCCTGCGTCTGGTCGAGAATGTCGTCCACGACGAGGAAGGGGTTATCCGTGTTCGCATCGAGCGTGAAGCGTCCCATGAGGTTGATGACGCAGATCGGCCCGCCGCGCACGGAGTATTCGCCCCAGCCGCGGCCCGGGCACTGCGGCGCGAAGTTCGCCGGGCGCAGGATGCGCTTTTTCTGCTCGAGATACGGCTGCAGCTCGTAGCGCGTCCACGTGTGGTTGCCGAGCGTGATGACGTCGGCCCCGGCGGCGAAGATGGCGTCGGCCTGCTTCGGCGTCACGCCGACGACATTGGCGTTCTCGCCGTTGACGACGGTGAAATCAATGTGCTCCTGCTCCCGGAACGCGCGCAGGCGCTCGGTCAGAAACGTCAGGCCGGGCGCACCCACAACGTCGCCCACGGCCAGAATACGCAAGATCATGCGGATCCCTCCCATGCGATCGGAAGAAAATTTGATAATAGAAATAGTATACCACCGACGGCAGCGGGGAATCAATCCAGAAACTGGCGCGGCGCGGATTTCATAGCTTTTTGTCCGCGCGCACATACTAGCCGTGCAGTGGTGCAGCTGCGAAGGGAGGCAGAAACGTGAAAGGAGACAGCAAAATGAACGCAATGCAGTTTGCCAAGGGCATGAGCATCGGCATGGGTGTCGGCATGGCGGTCGGCACGGCGGCGGGTTGGATGATGCACCCGCAGAAAAAGCGCACGAACAACATCGTGGCGGACGCGGTGCGCACGGTCAGCGACGTGACGGACACCATCCGCGACACGATGGGCTGGTAAAAACGCAAAAAAGGAAAACTTTTTTGAAAAAGGGCTTGCAATTCCGGCCGGGCTATGCTACTATACTTAGGCGCGTTAGGAGCGCACTAAGCGCCGTTAGCTCAGCTGGATAGAGCGTCTGGCTACGGACCAGAAGGCCGGGGGTTCGAATCCCTCACGGCGTGCCAATCGACAAGGTTCTGCGGAACCTTGTCGATTTTCTTTTTCCGAATCAGAAAGAAGATCCCGCAGGGCGGTTCCCTGCGGGATCGTTCCGTATTCAGGCAGGGATTACCCCTGCTCGCCGCCGGCGCAGGCGGGCTCGGCCTTGCCTGCTTTCTCCCTGCGGCGCGGCAGCATGGCAGCCACGGCGCCGAAGAGCACCGACGGCAGCACCCATGCGAAGCCAAGCTCAAACAGCGGCAGCTTGTGCAAGAACGTGAGCGGCACGCCATAGCCATCGAGCGTGCACAGGATGCTCATGAGCAGCGCGCCGATGACCGCGCCGCGGCTGATGCGGTCGGGCAGCCGCGGCACGACAAGCGAAATGAAAATGAGGACGAGGGTAGGCGGATAGACGACATCCAGGACCGGCGCGGCGACGGCCACGATGCGGTCGAGACCGAGGTTCGACACGACGGCGCTGAACACGCAGATCGCGATGACAAACACCTTGTACGACACCTTGCCGCGGCAGAGCCTGGCAAAATACGCGGCGGCGGAGCTGGTGAGCGCCACGGCCGTCGTGATGCACGCGAGGCCGACGACGATGCCGAAGATGATCATGCCGGTCTTGCCCATGAGGGCCTCGACGATGGCCATGACGAGTTGCGCGCGGCCGATCGACCGGTCGTACTGCGCGGAAACGGTGGCGCCGAGATAGGCAAGGCCCATATAGACCGCCAGCAGCAGCACGCACGCGAGAATGGACGACCCGCTCATGATGCGGAACTTCTTGCCCGACTCGGTGTAGCCCTTGTCGATCACACTCTGCAGCACGAGGATGCCAAACGGCAGCGCGGCGAGCGCGTCCATGGTCTGGTAGCCAGCCTTGACGCCGGTAACGACGGCGCTGTCGATCTTCGCCTCGGGCGCGATGGTGCCGAGCGGCGTGACAACGCCCTTGATGATGATGGCCGCAAGGCCGACGAGCAGCAGCGGCGTGAGCACCTTGCCCACGATGTCCACGACGGCGGACTCGCGGATGCACAGTGCGAGGATGAGCGCGAAAAACAGCACCGAGAACACCACGGCGGACACGCCGGGCAGGTTCGGGGCGATGGCCATTTCAAACGTGCTGGCCGACGTGCGCGGGATGGCGACCATGGGGCCGACGCACAGAATGATCGCGCACATGAGGATCTCCGACGGCACACGGCCGACGCGCTGGAGCACGGCCTCGCTGCTGCCGACACGCAGCAGCGCGAACATGGCCGCAAGCGCAAGCCCGATGTCCGCGATAAAATACGCGCTGAATCCGGCCAGCCACTGCGGGCCGGACTCCATGCCCAAGTACGGCGGGAAGATGACGTTCCCGGCGCCGAAGAACATGGAAAACAGGGCGAAACCGACAACGATGATGTCGCGTGCCGCCCGATTTTTCGTCTCTTTCATGTTTTCTCTCCTTTTGCCGCCCGAAGCGGGACGGCCGCTTTCAATTTCCAAATATAGCGTATCATTCTTTTTGATAAATGAGAAACGAGAGTTGTTCATGGGGATATGAAAAAAGCAAATGACATGGGTCAGAAAATTTTATTGGTTGAGTTGAACAAATTCGTGGTATTATGAAAAAAGAATGATAAAAAGGAGGCAGCATATGGACGACGGAAAACTGCGGGCACTGCTGACGGCAGTCGAATGCGGCAGCTTCAGCAAGGCGGCGGCCCAGCTGGGCTACACCCAGTCCGCCATGACGCACCTGGTCAACAAACTAGAGGCCGAAGTTGGCTGTACGCTGCTCGAGCGCGACAGTCAGGGCATCCGCCTGACGGACGCGGGTAAGCACCTGCTGCCCTATATTCAAAATGTGGTCTGCGCGTGCGACACGCTCCTGCAGGAGGCCGCCGAGCAGAACGACCCGCGCGCACGCACGCTGCGCATCGGCTGCTTTGCAAGCATTGCCCGTGCGCGTCTGCCGGAGCTGCTGCGCGCCTTCCGCGAGCTGCACCCCGAGATCAAAATGGACGTGCTCGTGCGCGGTGATGAGCTGCCCGCCGCGCTCTCAAGCGGGGAGATCCAGCTCGCCCTCGTGGACGAGGCACGCGCGCAGGGCTTCGACTTTCTGCCGCTGGCGGACACGCCGCTCGTGGCAGTCGTGCCGCCGGACTTCCCGTGGGAGGGCGAGACCATCCCGCTCGAGCGGCTGCTGCGTGAGCCGTTTCTTTCCAACCCCGACCAGTACATTGAGCCGTTCCTCCCGCCGGACACTCCGCGGCTGGAGGTCACGGCGTCGGACGACGGGTCGATCCTGTCCATGGTCGCCGGTGGACTCGGCGTGTCGGTGCTGTCGGCGTTTTCCCTCGTCGGGTACGAGGGGCAGGTGCGGGTGCTCCAGCTGGAGGAACCGATCGCGCTGCGTCTCGGCGCGGCAGTCAAGTCCATGAACGCCGCCGGCACATCCGCACGGGCGTTTCTGTCCTTCCTGCGCGATTATTACGGCAAAAACGATACGCCCTGACGCGGCGATGTGATAGCAAGAGCGGCCCGCACCATTCGGTGCGGGCCGCTTGCGCTTGGGGAAATGTTGAAATGATGATTGAACGAATGCTGGTGCCCTCGGGCTCAGTCTGAGAGCTTGCGCACGGCCTCGTGCGCGTCGCCGACGGCAAAGAGGATCTTGCGCGGCTGCTGCGCGTCGCCGAGGACCGTCACGGGAGCGACGGCTTCAAACGCGGCCGCGGCCTGCGCCGTCGGGGCAAAGCCCAGCGCCAGCAGCACCGTGTCGCACGCGATCTGCTGCTGCTCGCCCGCGTGCTCGACCGTGACGCTGCACGTGAACGCATCGCCGTCGATGCGCACGAGCTTCGTCGCGGGGCGGAAATCCACGTCCGAGCGCGCCATGTAGTCGCGCATGAGCATGTCGTTCATCTTGAAACCCGGCTCCGACGGGATGGTCCTGGCCATGTCGATGCACGTCACGTGCTTGCCCCACATGTCCATCTGCAGCGCCGCCTCGACGCCGACAAGCCCGCCGCCGATCACGACGACGCGGTCGCCCACGTCGCAGCAGTCACACAGGGCCTCAGTCGCGAAGTACACCTTCGGGCAGTCGAGCCCCGGGATGGCCTTCGGCGCGATGGGCCGGCCGCCGGCCGCCCAGAGAATGTGGTCGGGCGCATAGGCCGCGGCGAGCTCCGGCGTCGCCGTGGTGTAAAAGCGCACGGGGATGTCGTGCACGAGCAGCTCGCGCTCGAAATAGCGGATCATGCGGTGCATGTCGCGCTTGAAAAACGGCTTGCAGGCGCACAGGGCGTTGCCGCCGATGCGGCCGCCCGCCTCCCAGATCTCGACCGTGTGGCCGGCCTGCTTGGCATAGAGCGCGGCCATGCAGCCGGCAGGGCCGGCGCCGACGACGAGGAGCTTTTTCGGGTGCGCCGCCGGCGGGATGTCGATGCTGCCGTCCTCGTGGCCGCAGCGCGGGTTGAGCGCGCAGGTCGCCGCCTCGCCGTTGTAAACGCGGGCGATGCAGCCCTCGTTGCAGGAGATGCACGGGCGGATCGTGTCCGGCCGGCCGGCGAGCACCTTGTTCGGCAGATCGGGGTCGGCGAGCAGGCCGCGGCCGATGACCGCGATGTCGCACACGCCGTCGCGCAGCGCGGCCTCCGCCTTGTCCACGTCGCCGAAGCGGCCGTGCGTCATGACCGGCACGTCGACCACGCTCCGGATGATCTTGGCCGAGCGCGACTGCAGCGTCATCTGCTGCATGCCGGCGGGCGGCATGGCGTTGGGCCAGTTTTCATGGCAGCCGGCGTCCACGTGCAGCGCGTCCGCCCCGGCGGCTACGATCAGCTTCGCCAGCTCGATGCCCTCGTCGATGGCGCGGTAGCCCTCGCCGTCCATGTAGTGGTCCGGCGTGAACTTGACGATGACGGGGAAGTCCGCCCCGCCCTCCTCCTTGCAGATGGCGATGAGCTCGGTGAGAAAGCGCGCGCGGTTTTCCAGGCTGCCGCCGTAGGCATCGGTGCGCGTGTTCCAGCGCCGGGTCAGGAACTGGTCGGTCAGGTAGCCGCCGTAGGCGTGGATGCCCACGCAGTCGGCCCCGCAGCGCAGCGCGATCTGTACGCTGCGGCGGAAGTCGTCCTCCAGCTCGTGGATCTCGTCGATGGTCAGCGCGTGGCAGCGCATGCGCGGCACGTGCATCCACGGGCAGGCGGACGCGCTGATGGGCACCTTATAGCGCACGGACGGTCCGCCGATGCGCCCGTCGCCGGGCTGGATCTGCGCGGCGAGCTTGCAGTCATGCGCATGGCAGCGCTCGGCCAGGGCGCGGAACAGCGGCGCGGTCTCGTCGTTGAGATAGATGGAGTGCTCACCGGACTCGAACGCGAGCGAGGCGCGGATGTTGCAGAACACCATGGCCGCGCCGCCCTCGGCACGCGCGGCAAAGTACGCCACCGAGGTGGGGCTCAGGTTGCCGACGGTGACGCCCATCGGCGCCATGACCATGCGGTTTTTGAGTTCCATGCGGCCGATCCGGATCGGCCGGGACAGAATAGAAGCCATAATTGCATCTTGCTCCTTGGGTTATTTCTGCACGGCCCAGCCGCCGTCGACCGGCAGGCAGACGCCGTTGATGTACTTGGCCTCGTCCGAGCACAGGTACACGACCGCCCAGGCCGCATCCTCCGGCATGCCGACATAGGGCATCGGCGTCGTGGCCTCAAAGTGCTCGCGGTACATATCCCAGACCTTCTCCTGCTTGGGCACCCAGACGTAGTTCGGGGCGAGGCAGTTGAAGCGGATGCCGTACTTCTTGCTGACCTGGTTGACCATGTTCTGCGTGGCCAGCTTGATGCACGCCTTCGAGAACGGATAGCCCTGCACGGCCGAGCCGTTGTAGGCCAGCGCCGTCGAGGACGAGAAGTTCAGGAAGCTGCCGCGGATCTTCTTTTTCATCATGTAGCGCAGCACCGTCTGGTACGAGTAGAGCATGGAGTCGATGTTCACGCGCATGACGTCCTCGATCATCTCGGACGTGATGTGCGCCCAGTCGTGCGTCGGGGGCGAGAACGCCGCCGCGCCGTTGACGACCGTGTCGATGCGGCCGTACTTCTCGTCGGCCAGCTTCTTGAGCCGCACCCACGTGTCGCGCTGCGCCACATCGGCCACGACCGCGATGCTCTCGCCGCCGTTGGCGTTGATCTCGGCGCTGAACTGCTCGACCTGCGGGTCAATGTCGACCATGACGACCTTTGCGCCCTCCTGGCAGAAGAGCTCGGACGCCTTGTGGCAGATGCCGCCAGCCGCGCCCGTGATGATGGCCACTTTTCCTTTGAGTCTATCCATTATTTTGTCCTCCTCAGTTCGCCGTCGAGCAGACGGTAGGTCAGGCGCAGCGTCTGGATGCGCCAGCGGTCGTCGTCACATTTGACCAGATCGTCCACATACAGGCCGTAGCCGGAATAGGTCTGGCCGTTGTCCTTATAGGTGTGGTAGTCATGCATTTTGGTCAGCAGCTGCGCGCTGCGCGCTCCGGTGAAGTGCACGATCTGGTTGTAGCCGAAGTGCATCGGCACCATGTCGTCGCCGCAGGTGCTGCGGTTTTGCGCCACCTGTGCGTTACGGTCGCGGAAACCGGGGCGGCCGCTCCAGAAAGTGCGGAAGCCCGTCTCGGTGAACACGTCCGGCATGAGGTCGAACTCCTGGTTGTCAATGCACCAGAAATAGCGGTTCTTGGCCGCGAGGATCGCGGGGATCTCCGCGAGCTGCTCCGGCGTGTAGGGCAGGCCCGCGTCGGCAATGATCGCGCGCGCCAGTTCTTTGATCTTGCGATCGGCGTCAATGGTCAAGTGCAGTCCCTCCTTTGAAGCTGTCATGCTTGGGGTGATTCGTTGTCCCTTCCGGCAGGCAGCCAACACCGCACGGCGCTGACTCGGGAAAAGCCCCCGGAGATTGTGATTATCTTATCACACGTTTTCCGCCCTGCACAGTGCATCTGCTGGAGGCAGATTGCTTTTCGTGCATAAAAATTGCCCCAACTTGACCAAACGCCTTTGCGCGGCCGCAGTCAAAAAATCGCGCAGCCGCGTGATTTTTTGCATCCGGGCTTGTCAGCACGGCGTGAGGCGCGTATACTGGACGGGAAAGATGTGCGACTTTTTCGTCACTGAGTCAAGAAATGCGCACGGTGAGGAGGCGAGGTTATGACGTTCGGGCGCACCCTTCAGGAGCTGACGCGGCTGTGCGGCGTCAAGCGCTGCAACCTTGCCGACGCGCTCGGCTATGACCCGTCGTACATCAGCCGGTGGATCAACGGCGTCAAGCACCCGTCGCTGCGCAGCAATGACGCGCTGCCCGCGCAGATTGCCGCCTACCTGACCGCCAACGCCGCGCCAGACGTGCGCGCGCGCATCGCCGGGCAGTTTGACCTGCGCTGCGATGCAGCGGACGATGCAAAGTTTTCCGCAGCGCTGGCGTCCCTGATGGCGGACACAATCGCGGCCGACCGGGCCGTCGACCCCGCGCGGCCGCAGCCGACCGGCGCGGAAAATGCGGCCCTGAGCCCGGTCAAGGACATCGCGCTCTTCCCCGAGGGCATCTTCATGGCCCTGCAGCAGGCGCCGTCCTCGGCGCGGCTGGACATGATCTGCACGATGCCGATCCACATCCAGTTCAAAAATAACGACGCCTTTTTCCGCCGCGTGCGCGGCATCCTCTCGGCCGGTACGGCGCTGCGCGTGGTGCAGTTCGTGGACATGGAGGACGTCTCCGCGCGCACGGACAGCTTCTGCCGCTCGCTCTGCTACCTGATGGGGCTGGGCCGACGGATCCGGTACGAATTTTACGAGTTTCGCGCCAGCCGCACGGGCGATGTCTACCTCATCCGCGACGCGCTCATGCTGCAGTACCTGCGCGAGCCGTTTTCGCGCGAGGTGTATCTGCTCGAGTCGGCGGACCCCGCGCTCGTCGGGCGCTACTGCGCCGCGGCCGATGCCTACATCCGCGACCGGCTGCCGCTTGCACAGGCGCCGGACCTGCAGCCGCTGCGCCGCCGGCAGTATTTTCTCGACTACTTCACCCAGCCGCACGGCCGCTGCCTGCTGCGGTATATGCAGCCGTTTTTCCTGCCGGAATCGCTGCAGGTGCAGTTTCTGGCCCTGGACCCCGAGCTGGGGCAGGAGCTGCAGCTGTTTCTCGGCAGCGCGGAGTTTTTTGAGACGATCTTCCTCTACCAGCTCGCGCTCGTGGACTATATTGATACCGGCCGGCTGCAGTTTCTCGGCACGGTCATCGACGTGCCGCCCGAGGCGCGGCGCGAGCACCTGCGCAGCATGATCGACCAGCTGCGCCAGGCACCGGAGCGGCTGTGCATCCTGTGCACGCAAAACCGCGTCTGCAATTACGACGACCTGTCGGTGTCGGTGTTCGTCAATCAGCACGCCGCCTTCATGCTCGACGGCGCGGCCGACGGCGCGCAGCCGGCCTACACCGTCGATTCCGGCGCGATCGTGCGCCAGCTCAACATCTGGATGGACCACTTTGGCAAGCTCCCGGCCGCGCAGCGGCTGACCGGGCAGGACGCCATCGACTATCTCACCCGCTGCATGCGCCTTTTGTGAGCCGCAGCGGGCCGATCGACAAGGAGGCAGCACCATGCGCAACACCACACTCTGCTACATTGAGCGCAGGGAGCAGTATCTCATGCTGCACCGCGTGAAAAAGGAACACGACCTCAACCATGACAAATGGGTCGGCATCGGCGGCAAGTTCGAGGGCAACGAGGCGCCGGACGAGTGTCTCCTGCGCGAGGCGTATGAGGAGACCGGCCTGACGCTGACCGACTGGCGCTGCCGCGGCGTGGTGACGTTTTTGTCCGACGAGTGGGAGGGCGAATACATGTACCTCTTCACGGCGACGGGCTTCACCGGCACACTGCGCGACTGCGATGAGGGCGATCTCGAATGGGTGGACAAGACGGCCGTGCCGTCGCTGCCGCTGTGGGCGGGTGACAGGATCTTCTTCCGTCTGCTGGCGGAGGACGCGCCGTTTTTCCTGCTCAAGCTGCGCTACGAGGGCGACACGCTCGCCGAGGCCGCACTCAACGGCGCGCCGGTCTCGCTTTGAAAAGCCAGTTCATGACAGAGAGGAACCATATATGAGACGCAAACAGCAGATCCAGGCCATGCAGCAGGAGCTCGCGCTCCTGCGCCAGACCATCGACAGCGGCAAGGAGCTGGCCGCGCTGGCCACGAGTGCCGCGCAGCAGCTCAAAAAGCCGAGCATCAAGACCATCGCCGTGCAGGTGATGAAAACGCCGCGCTTCCGCCGCGCCGCGCTCATCGCGGGCGGGGCCGCCGCCGTCGGCACGGTCGGTGCCGTCGCCGCGCGCTACCGGTTTTATCAGGCTATCGTCGCGCAGGAAGTGAAAAAGGCGCTCATGCCCGTGCACGCCCAGCTCGACGACCTGCAGGCGACCGTGGACGCCATGGCCGAGGCCGATGGCATCGAGCCGGAAAAGACCCGCAAGGGGAAAAAGCACCGCCGCTGATGGCAGCGAACAGAACGCAAAAAGCTCCGTTTCCAGACCGGAAACGGAGCTTTTTCATGGTTATCGTTCTTCTCGGAAGTACGGCAGGCCGAGGCTTGCGGGGGGCTGATTTTCGCGCTTGGAGCGCACGCTCGTGATGATGAGCACGATGATCGTGACGACATAGGGGATCATCTTGTACAGCTCCTTGACGGCGAGGTTCGTGCCGCTCGGCAGGAAGATGTGCAGGATGTACAGTCCGCCGAAGAGGAAGGACGCGAGCACGCCGACGTTCGGCTTCCAGACCGTGAAGATGACGAGCGCGATGGCGAGCCAGCCGCGGTCGCCGAAGGCGTCGTTGGACCAGACGCCGCAGGCGTAGTCCATGACGTAATACAATCCGCCGAGGCCGGCGATCATGCTGCCGACGCAGGTGGCGATGTACTTATATTTGTTGACGTCGATGCCGGCGGCGTCGGCCGTCTGCGGATTTTCGCCGACGGAGCGCAGGTGCAGACCCACGCGCGTGCGCTTGAGCACGTAAGCCGCGATGAGCGCGATGGCCACGGCGAGGTAGGCGAGAAAGCCGTAAGACAGGAAGATCTGGCCGAACCAGCCGAGCTTCGACGCGAACGGCAGCGCCTTGGAAAAGTAGCTGTTCGTGGCCGAGAGCGCGATGGACGGCACCTCGCTGCCGGTGAGCTTGATGAGCGAGCCGCCCATGAAGTTGCCGAAGCCGACGCCGAACGTCGTCATGGCAAGGCCGGTGACGTTCTGGTTGGCGCGCAGCGTGACGGTAAGAAAGCAATAGAGCAGACCCATGAGCAGCGAGCCGAGCAGGCACGACAGCAGCGGGATCATGATGGCGAGAAAGCCGTTCATCCCGGCGGCCCCGCCGGCCGCCTGCTCATACAGGAACGCGCCGATAACGCCGCTGATGCCGCCGACATACATGATGCCCGCAATGCCGAGGTTCAGGTTGCCGGACTTTTCGGTGAGCGTTTCGCCGGTGCTGCCGAACAGCAGCGGGATGCCCTGCACGATGGCGCGGGGGATAAAGGACACAAAATCAAACATGCTCCGCCGCCTCCTTCTTTGCCGACTTGCGGAAGCTCAGCCGGTAGGTGATGAAAAACTCACAGCCGATGATGAAGAAAATGATGATGCCGCTGAGGATATCGGCGAACGACTGGTTGAGGCCGAACACGGTCGAGATCTCGCTCGCGCCGCGGTCAAGGAACACGAGCAGGAAACTCGTGAAGATCATGCCGAGGGGGTTGAACTTGGCAAGCCACGAGACCATGACGGCCGTGAAGCCCTGGCCGCCGGCGATGGTGGTCGTGATCGTGTGGTCGGTGCCGGACAC
>CAKTNQ010000041.1:0-11102 GCA_934589185.1 uncultured Oscillospiraceae bacterium
TTTGGTCCGAGTGAGAAGATTCGAACTTCCGGCCTCTTGAACCCCATTCATACGAAAATGCAGTGTTTTCAATGCTTTGCTGGTTTGGAGTTTGAAACGAGTTTGAAATAGGATTTCCTAAATTGCGTCCGTTATCTTTCGCAGGTCGTCCAGATCCACGTCCTGATAATAGCGCGTCATGGAGATGTCGGTGTGCCCGATCAGCTCCAGCATATCCTTTTCCGGCGCTTTGATGCGCTTGGCCAGTGTGGCGAACGTGTGACGGCAGGAGTGCGGCGTGTACTTATGGCGTTTGACGCCACCAGCCACTTCCACGATCGGATTGTCGATGCCGGCGGCTTCGAGCGCCGGATAAAATGCGCGATCCGTAAAAGCACGCAGCGTCCACGCGCTCCCGGATTCATCGCAAAACAGCGCACCGCTGCTGCGATTACCTGCAGCACGGTCTACGAGGCGCTGGATCTTCGGGGACACGGTGACGGTGCGGCCTTTTCCGGCCGCGGTCTTCGCGCCGCCGACCAGACAGTGCTGCGCGCAGTTATAATTCTGAACGTCCAGCGCGAGAAATTCGCTCGGGCGGAAACCCAGGTAGATCATGCAGTACACATAGTCCGCATATGGCACGACACCGACGGCCTGCCGGATCTTTTCGATTTCAATTTCCGTGAACGACGGACGGTGCGCGGCCGCTTCGCCTTTGACGGACAAAAACTGCGCCAGATTCAGGTTCTCCGGGATCAGGCGGCGCGGTATACCATACTTATACATCAGACCGCAGGTGGCGCGCATATTTTCCTTGGTGCGCTTTCCACGTGGGCATTCGTCGATGCAGTCCTGCAGGTCGTCAATATCCACGTCAGATATTTTCATCATCCAGATCGGCGAAAAATACTTAATGGCGGCGCGGTAGCAGCCGAGCGTGGATTCATCCGCCTTATGCGTGGGAAACCATGCATCATACAATTCCTTAAACGTTGGATCGCGGCGCTTTGCCTGCGCCTTTTTCAGATCCGGAAGCGCCGCGAGCGCTTCTTTTTTTGTGACAAAGCCGCACTTCGTGCGCGTTTTTCGGCGAATTGTTCCGTCCGACTGCACGATATACCCCAGCGTCACACTGGCGCGCCATGTGCCGTTCGCGGCCTTATACACATATCCTTGCCCGTTTCCGCGCTTTTTTCGGCGTGTGACTGGCATTTGCGGCTTTCCGCAGGCGCAGCAGAACCGGCTGCCGTCCGGGATCTGCGCGCCGCATTTTTTACATTGCATTTTTTATCCCCCTATGATACCATAAAAGGGCAGACTACTCCCTTTGTTCGAGAATGGTGGTTTTCTGCTATCCGCCTTGGTGTTGCAGCACCGGGGCGGCTTTTTATTTGTTCCACGGATACGGATCCGGGCTCGGAATGGGGTGGCTGCGCTGGTAGCTTTCAAATGTTCTGGAATAGCTGAATCTATCAACAAACGAAACGTATTTACGCGGTGCATATTCTTCGATGTAATCCACGTATCTGTCAAGGCGTTCGTCAGCCGTTCGGAGATATGAAGAAGCCTCTATGATGGATCTGTTTGCCGCCGATAGACTTTTCTGCGTGCATTGCAGATGATACCCGAGCAAACAGCAGGCGGTGATAAGCGCAACAACCATTGCCGAGAGGGTGACGATGACCGGCTTCGGCGAGATACGGCGCTGTTTATTCTCCCGGGCGGGATGCTCTGGTGGTGTGCTCTTGGCGTTCGGGAGCTGGACGATCTCGCCCATTTTGGCTTCTCGGTTTTCTTGCTGCTCCGCCGGGCCTTCTGCGGCAGCGCCGTCTGCTGGAGAGGCGGGCCTCGGCTCCTCTCCGGCGTCAGTGGCTCTGGGCGAAGGCGCGTGCTTCCGGTCATATGCTTTGCAGCAGGAACGCGCGGCGTAGCAGGCGGCAGTGAAAAGCAATATGGTTGGGATCGCGCCGAGGAGAACGCCTGCGTAAGCGAGCCCTGTGGTGATCGCACTGCTTACGAACAGAAAACCGACCCAAATCAGGCACTTAATCAACGTGTTTTTGAACGCCATAATGGGCACCTCCGTTAGAAACTGGTCGAATTCGGCGAATTCACCTAATTTTATCATGCCGGCGCTGCGGCGTCCACTGCAAATTACACATTTTGCGAGTTCTGTCCAACAAATGGGACTATGCTGCTGCGCTGCCTCTGCACATAATAAGCGCGGAGGCGATCGCAATGAATTACAGAGACTACAAAGACGCACGCGATGCATCGTGGCGCATCCTGATCGACTGCAAGGTGACGGAGCTGCCGGTCAAGATCAGCGGCGTGTGCCGGGCGCTGGGCGTGTCCGTGCGGCGGTATACACCGGCCGAGCAGGACAACAACGACGGCATGTCCACCGTCATCGGCGGTGCGCCGACGATCATGGTGTCCAGCCTGGCAATCCCGGCGCGGCAGCGCTTTACGTGTGCCCATGAGCTGGGGCACATCATCCTGGGCCACGTCGGCCGGTATGACCTCGTGTGCCGTGAGCCAGAGCCAGGCGACAACCCTATCGAGCAGGCGGCAAACGTGTTTGCCTCGCGTCTGCTTGCCCCAGCCTGTGTGCTCTGGGGCTGCGGCGTGCAGTCAGCCGATGGCATCGAGCGGCTGTGCGACATCAGCCACGCCGCGTCCGAATTCCGGTGGAGCAGGATGCAGGAGCTTTACCGGCGGCAGCGCTTTTTGACCTCGCCGCTCGAGCGGCTGGTATACGATCAGTTTGCTGATTATATCAAAGGTCATCGGCTTCCGGGAGCTGGTCGATGAGCGTTTTCAGAGCGGCGACTTGTTCGTCGCTCAAATTCTTTTCAACATAAGAACCATCACGACCGGCAATGCGAACGATATTTTTCTTTTCGGGAATTTCGCTTTTTGCCGATTGAGACGTGTCTTCCCACCCCATGAGATAGGCGGGAGTTACATGCAGCGCCTTCGCTATTGCCTCGAGGCGGTCGAGCGGTATTTTGTCTGTCTCTCCTGTGGCATATCGATAGAGCGCCGTTTTTGGTATTCCAGTCAAGGCAGACAAAACGCCGTAGGACAGGCTTTGTTCTTCTACGAGCCTCAAAATGCGGTTGGATATACTATTCATAATTGCCTCCGTGTTTTGTTGATTGGAGTATACAACAATCGTTTCAGAAATGCAATAAGAAAATGCAAAAACTTTAAAAACCGTTCCAAAAATGGATTGACAAGCAGATATCGTGGTGTTATTATGAAATCGTTCCAGAAATGAAACGCAGAAAGGGGGTAAACGTAATTGAATTCGAAACTGCTTAACGGACGTATGGCCGAGGCCGGATTTACGCAGGCGCAACTTGCAAAGGAAATTGGCATCTCGGCAACGTCAATGTCTAGGAAAATGAACGGGAAGACGCTCTTTAATACCAAAGAAGCAGAGACAATTTGCTGCGTTCTTGGCATTATGGATAACGCGGATAAGGCAAAAATTTTTTTGTCTTAAACGTTCCTTTTCTGAAACGCTATCTATCACGCTCACAAATGAAGATGCGGCCGTCTGCGGCGGAGCAACGCAAGGAGGTGAACAAAATGCTTACAAAGAACGAGCAGAGAACCATCGAGCGGCTGGCGGCCGTGATGCAGAGCATGGACGAGATGCAGAAGGCGCAGCTGTGCGCCTTCGCGGAGGGGCTGGCGATGGCGCTGAGCACCATCACTTTTTGCTGCGCTTTTCTTTGATCCGGTCGATCAAGGCGAGGATTGGATCACCGATGAACATAAATGCGTACAGCAATGCGAGCGGTATCGCAATCGGTGCGAAGATGGCAAGAACCACGATCTCGCCTGTGGAAATGTGTTTCGCCTTTGAATCATCTGATTTCTGGGGCGAAGGGCGCGGCGTGCTCTGCACAGCATGGCTGCTGCCGGAATCGCTCCGGCTGCTGTGGTCGGTCTTGTCATCGAAATCGTATGGGCAGTCGGCGACGCCGTCGCCGTCCATGTCGTAGTGCTGGTGCGCTGGGTATCCGTGGTGATAGTGATACTCGCCGGTGGAGCGGTCGTAGTGGCCGCCGTTGGCATCTGTTTTCCCGCTGTGTGCCAGCCCAGTGGGAGAGAGCAGGAGCAAAAACGCAAGCAAAAATGCAAGCAATCGTTTTCTCAAGGAAACCACCTCCAAGAGGGAACATACCACGAATCTGAAAAAATGTACAGGAAAAGGAGGAAGGCACGATGGAGCGAAAGCACACGAAGCGAGCGGCCGTGACGGACGAGGAAGTCGAGGCCGAGATCGCCGAGCTGAGGCAGGACGAGTATGTGAAGCTGGCGCAGCGGTACGACCAGTACCGAGCGCGGCGGCGGACGTACCTGTACCAGCTGCGGATCAAGCAGCGCAAGGGCATCGAGCTGGCCGCCAGAGGCGTGACGCTGGAAAATCTCGAGGAAATGGGGGACGAGCCGTGACACTGGAAGAACTGGCCGCGAAGCCGTCGGAGATCCTGACGTGCGCGGACGTGGCCCCGCTGCTGGCTTGCAGCCCGTGGACGCTGCACGAGCAGGCGATGGAAGACCCATACGCGCTGGGCTTCCCGGTGATCGTCGCAAAGCGGCGAGTGAAGATCCCGAAGCGGGCGTTTATCCGCTTTATGGCCGGAGAAATGGAGGGAGAGAGAACATGAAGGTATTCGGAGACCCGCGCGCCAAGGCAAAGGTGCGCCGCTACATCATCTGGGGCGTCGAGGACGGCATCGTCTGCGCGTCCTTTATCGCCGGCATCGCGCTGGCGGGGTGGCTGTTCCATGTGATCTTCACGGCGCTGGGGGTGGCGTGATGACAGACGAACAGCGCCGTATGCATAACGCATACAATCGGGCGTACTACGCGCAGCACCGCGAACGCATCCTGCAGAACAAGCGCAATAACCGCGAAGCGCGCCGCGCATATGCACGCAAATACTACGCGGCAAACTACGAGAAGGTGTCCAAGTACCACAGCGACAGACGGCGCAAAAAATCGCGTGACACCGCTTTCGGTGCGTTTTTGCGAGAAAACGGCATCACGCAGACGGCAGCGGCAAAAATGCTCGGCGTGTCTGTATCGACGGCAAACTGCTGGGCAAACGGAATCACAACCGCGAACGAGGATAAGATCCGCGAGGTGTGGCCGGAGTATGGAGGTGTGGAATGTCGAAACTGACGATCGAACCGCCGGTTGAACCGCCGGAGTACACCTGCCCGCGTTGCCCGGTGTGCGGTGCGGAGACGGACACGGTGTACAAGAACGTTTATGGCGATCCGGTTGGTTGCCCAGAATGTGTCACGGAGGTGGAC
Source organism: uncultured Oscillospiraceae bacterium (assembly GCA_934589185.1). Lineage (GTDB taxonomy): Bacteria > Bacillota > Clostridia > Oscillospirales > Oscillospiraceae > CAG-103. Next base: position 5,319 of record CAKTNQ010000041.1, read on the forward strand.
GCATGGGTGGAATGACGGACACCTACATCAAAGGCGGGATGCTGCAGAGCCGCCACTGCGACGGCTGCGCGCACTACCGGCCGCTGTACGAATCCACGCCGAAGACAAGCCCGAGGGTGTGCCTATACATTTTAAATTTTAAGCGCTCGCGCGGATGCCCGGCCGGAGCCGGATGCCCACACCGGATCACGCCGGAGGACTGGGCGAAAGAAAAAAGCGGCATGGAAGCCATGCGCGCCCGGATGCGCAGCAGCCGGGGCGGGGCGAAAAACCGCGGGAGAAAGAAGGAAAGCACATGATCACGAAGACGACGACCGTCGGCATGACGGAGGAACAATGGCACGCCGAGCGGCGCAAGAGCATCGGCGGCAGCGACGCCGGGACGATCCTGGGGCTGAACAAATACAGCTCGCCCTATGCGCTGTGGGCCGAGAAGACCGGGCGCGTGACGCCGGAGGACATCAGCGACCGCGAGGCGGTGCGGCTGGGACACGATCTGGAGGACTACGTGGCAAAGCGCTTTGCCGAAGCGACCGGAAAGCGGGTGCGGCGGGAAAACCACTTTCTCGTCAACAGCAACTATCCGTTCGCGCACGCGCTGCCGGACCGCATGGTGATCGGCGAAAATGCGGGGCTGGAATGCAAGACGACGTCCAGCTTCGAGATCCCGAAGCAGTGCGCCGAGGGTGAATTCCCGGCGGTGTGGTATTGCCAGATCATGCATTACATGATGGTGACGGGCGCGCCGGTATGGTATCTCGCGGTGCTGTGCTTCGGGCGTGGATTTTACTGGTTTCGCGTGGAGCGCGACGAGGACGAAATTTCGGCTCTTGCGGCTGCCGAGCAGGAGTTTTGGCAGTATGTGCGGAGCGGGACAGAGCCGCCTGTGGACGGAACGGACGCGACAGCGGAGGCGCTGCGCACGCTCTACCCCGACAGCAGGGACGGCGAGACGTGCGACCTCGGCGCGGTGCAGTCAGCTGTGCGCAGCTACACGGCGCTCGGCGAGCAGATCGACGAGCTCAAGCGTCTGCAGGCGGAGCAGGCGGCGACCATCCAGCAGTTTATGGGCACGGCGGAGAAGGGGCTGTGCGGCGATGTGGCGATCACATGGAAGACGCAGCAGCGCAGCACCTTCGATCGAAAAAAATGGGAGGCGGCGCACGGAGCGATCCCGCGCGAATACTTCAAGACGTCGCAGGCACGGCCGTTCCGGGTGACTAGCCGATGACGCCGTCGACACCATGCAGGGAGTGCCCTGGCCGGTATCCCGGATGCCACGCACGCTGTGACCGCTACGCCGCATTCCGGCGCGGGAGGGACGCGGCAAATCTGGCACGGCAGCGCGACAACGATATCCTGCGCTACATACGCGAAAATCACGAAAAACGAGAATATGTGAAAAAACAACCATAAAAAAGAAAAGGGGAAAACACATGAAACAACAGGGAAACACGGTTCAGATCAGCCCCGAGCGGCTGCGCCTGTTTTGCAGCAAGAACGGCGGCCAAACGGCCGTGAGCGAGGCTCTGGGCTACGGCAAAAGTTTCATCAGCAACGCGCTGTACTCCGGGAAGATGAGCCGGGCGGCGAACAAACTGCTGGCAGCCACATATGGCATCCCGGAGGACTTTTTCCTCGCGCCGGATCCTCCGAAAACGGCGCAGCCGCCGGAGCCGAAGGCCGCACAGCAGGGGGGGCGAGATGGGTACGCGCTGCGGCTTTTGACATCGGACGAGCAGGTTTTCCTGCTGCTGGAACACGACGGAGAGAAGGTCGGCAGCGCATACTCGAAGCGCAAAGACAGCAGCGAGCTGGCGCTGACGCAGGCGATCAGCTACGCGGCACTCATGATCTATAAACTGTACGAGCAGCAGACGCTGCAGGAATCTATGGAGGGTAAGTAAACATGGAAAAGAATCTGATCCAGAAGCAGGGCGGCCAGATGAGCGCCGCGAAGGCCGAGAAGAAGACGATGCAGGCATACATCAAGGCGATGGAGCCCGCGATCAAAAAGGCGCTGCCGAGCGTGATCACGCCGGAGCGGTTCACGCGCATGGTGCTCTCGGCGCTGTCGTCCACGCCGAAGCTGGCAGAGTGCTCTCCGCAGTCGTTTCTTGCAGCGATGATGACGGCGGCACAGCTGGGCGTGGAGCCGAACACGGCGCTGGGGCAGGCGTACCTGCTGCCGTACCGCAACCACGGGCAGATGGAGTGCCAGTTCCAGCTCGGCTACAAGGGCCTGATTGACCTTGCTTACCGCAGCGGCGAGGTGAGCGTGATTCAGGCGCACACGGTGTACGAGAACGACGTGTTCGAGTACGAGCTGGGCATGGATCCGAAGCTGCGGCACGTACCGGCGAAGGCCGACCGCGGCGAGGCCGTCGCCTACTACGCGATGTTCAAAACAAAGGATGGCGGCTATGGCTTCGAGGTGATGAGCGTGGACGATGTGCAGCGGCACGCGCAGCGCTACAGCAAGAGCTACGGGAGCGGGAGCAGCCCGTGGCGCTCCAACTTCGACGAGATGGCAAAGAAGACCGTGCTCAAGCGCGCGCTGAAGTATGCGCCGCTGAAGTCTGACTTCGTGCGCGGTGTGGCGCAGGACGAGACGATCAAGGCCGAGCTGAGCGACGAGATGTACGCCGTGCCGGACGAGACGGTCTTCGAGGCCGAAGGCGAGGAGATCAGCAGCACGGCCGTGGACACGGAAACGGGCGAGGTGATCGGCGATGCTGAATAAGATCGTGATCATGGGCCGCCTGACGCGCGACCCGGAGATGCGCCAGACCGGGAGCGGGACGTCGGTGACGTCCTTCTCCCTCGCGGTCGAGCGGGACTACAGCGGCAGGGACGGCGGCGAGAAGCAGACGGATTTTATCGACATTGTGGCATGGCGGCACACGGCGGAGTTCGTCGACAAATACTTCGCCAAGGGCGATATGGCCGCCGTGAGCGGCCGCCTGCAGATCCGTGACTGGACGGACAAGGACGGCAACAAACGCCGCAGCGCCGAGGTCGTGGCGGAGAGCGTCTACTTTGGCGGAAGCAAGCGCAGAGAGGCGGAAGCAGCGCCTGCTGCATACGATGCGCGCCCGGCCGCCGTGCAGCCGACGGAGGCCGACATGGAGCGGCTCGACGAGCTGGTGAGCGCATACGACAACGTCGTATACGCTGACGGCATCGACGGCGGGGATATGCCGTTTTAAGGAGGGCGGAGCGCATGGCATGGATCGAACTGCATCAGACGCTGCCGACGAATCGCAAGACGATGCGGTTCAAGCGCCTGCTGAAAATCAAGACGCCGCAGGCCGTCGGCCATATGTGTATGCTGTGGCTCTGGGCAATCGACAACGCGCCGGACGGGGACCTTTCCCCGTTTGGCGCCGACGAGATCGCAGAGGCCGGCGGATACACGGGCAAAGACCCGCACGCATTTGTGGACGCGCTGGTCGGAGCAGGGTTCGTGGACGACGACGGCACATCCCTGATGATCCACGAGTGGTATGACTACGTCGGGAATCTGGTGGACAAGCGCGCAATCACAAAGGCGCAGAACCGGGAGCGCGCGCAGAGATACCGCGACAAGCGCAAGCAAATGAGCGTGACGGAAAGCGTGACGGAGCGTGACGATGTAACGCAGCGTAACGCTGACGTAACGCGTGACGCGAGCGAACGCGCAGCGTTACGTAACGCTGACGTAACGACCCTATACAGTACAGTACCGTACAGTACCTATACAGTACCCTATACTCCTGAAGAAAGAAAGGTAAAAGAAAGAACCCCGGAGGTGCAGCCTGTGACCGACGTGACGCCTCCGGAAGCTGTCCGGCCTGACGTGCTGGAGACAAAAAACAGATTGATCGTGCAGGCGGATATGCCGAAGGGCCGGAAACTGGACGAACTGCCGGAGGGGATGCGCCTTGCAGACCTGCCGTTTATCCGGCTCTGGCGCAGCAAGGGACGCGACGTGCGCACGGACACGGTAACGCTGGCCATTGATACGTATCTGCGGGAGCGGCCTGCACAGCCGGACGAAAAGGCGGGTGGGGCGCGTGCCGAGCGGTAGCTACCGGCAGGTGTATGTTAAGTGCCCTTTTTACCTGTATGACGACGGCGCGGGGCGCATCTGCTGCGAAGGGATCGCGCCGGAGACGACGGTGGCGACGATGTTTCGCCACCGAAGCCAGATGCAGCAGCATATGCGGATCTTCTGCGAGAACGCATACGCCTGCTGCGAGCTGTACCGCGCCGTGATGACAAAATACGACGAAGACGAGGAAGGAGACCAATGATGGAAGGAAAAGAACGAAAGCGCGCGGACGATCTTCCGGCCGGCGCTGTGGAGCAGGTAAGAGAGCTGCTGAACCGGCCGCGCTCGAGCACAGATTTTTCGCCGGCCGCAAGATACGCTGTCAGCAAACTGTGCGACTACGCCGAGCAGGAGCACGAGCTTCGGGGCAAGGCAGAGGAGCGGTGCGTGAAGATGAACGGGCAAGTGACGGATGCTCGCCTCATGGTAGAGGCTCAGGCGCGCACGGTCGACGACCTGCGGCAGCAGCTGAGCTTTATGCGGCAGGCGATGCAGGATGCGGTGGTGTGAGCATGGACGCGCTGAAATTTATCGAAGAACGGAACCGGATGTGTGACCGATATTGGCAGGTAGACGGCGACTGTGATGATTGCCCGCTTGTTTATACGAGAGAATGTAATGAGATGCGTAACATGGTTGATGATTCCGGTAAAGCCGTTGGGAAGATCGTGGAAATCATCGAGAAGTGGTCACAGGAGCACCCTCCAAAGACGCGGCAGAGCGTGTTTCTGGAGCAATATCCGGAGGCTCAGATGGATGATAACGACGTGTTGAGTGTATGCCCTGCAGTAATTTCACCTTCACACAGAAAGGATGGAGGCGGGTGTTTAAACATTCACAAGGTGTGCGCCGATTGCCGCCGCGAGTTCTGGATGCAGGAGGTGGAGTGATATGGAAACGGTAAATTGTATTCGATGCGATTTTCGCCATAAGGATAATGGGAATTGTACTGCGGTCGGCGGGTTCTGTACGGCTGTACCGGCCGCACATTGTCCGATGCTGCGGATGTATTTAGACACGGGGCTGACGCCGGAGAAAGTCAATGATGTAGTTGTAGGGGCGAAACTGATGGCAAAGGCGAAAGTGGTTTCAGCGTTTGGCGTTGCGGCTGAACGGCTGCTCGAGCTTGCAGAGGCAGACAAGGAGGGGCGGGTGGTAGTGCTGCCGTGCAAGGTGGGCGATACGGTGTATCGGCTGCAATACGTCGAGGAATCACCGGGGCGTTTTATTGTTGATGCTGTGCCTATTAAGTTCGCGCTCGTCTGGCTTGATGAGTTCGGAAAGACTGTATTTTTCACCCGCGAAGAGGCGAAGGCAGCATTGGAGGCGATGAAATGAACCGGCTGTGGAATTACTGCTCGTTCTGCGGAAAGCGCATCGAAACTGGCGAAAAGTGCTACGGTTTGCCAAATGGAGAGAGCGTCTGCACGGATTGCTGTGTTGCGGAAAACGAGGGAGCGGCGGGTGCTGAAAAAGAAAAGCTGGAGGTGCACGATGATGACAAACGCTGAGCTGGCGGATGCCCTGCGCGGGATCATGCCGGAGATTGGATCGCTCGCGTGCCGTGGCTGCGGCATCCACAACTGCGGCATCCGCGGCTGCGCCCTGCTGCGGGAGGCGGCGGAGCGCATCAAGCGCATGGACAAGCAGCTGCGGGAGTATGGAGACTGCCATACATGCGTGCACGATAA
>CAKTNQ010000042.1:0-10773 GCA_934589185.1 uncultured Oscillospiraceae bacterium
ATGGAATTGGTAGACGTGCTTGACTCAAAATCAAGTGCCGCAAGGCGTGCCGGTTCGAGTCCGGCCACCGGCACCACGGCGTCAGAAGAAGCCAGCACCGTTCCGTTTCCGCCTCGCGGCGAAAACTGCACGATGCTGGCTTCTTCAACATATGATGGATATTCAGTTTCGTTTGGAGAAGGAGAGTGGAAAAACGGCGAAAGAGGGAAAGAACATCTTCCGCCGGATCCTTCTTACAAAATGAGTTGGGAACCGGTAATTGGCGCTGGTTTGGTTGTCATATGTACTGTTGGCATAATAACTGTTGCTGCCGATGATCTCACAGGCGTAGGAGTTGCGGATGACTTTCTCTTTGGGCCACTTGGAGCAGGTGTAGGTGAAGGGCTGATCATGATCTTTGGATGACTAAAGGAGACATATATGTGGAATGACATTGCAAACGAAAATGATTTAAAAAACTTTATGGATGCTATGTATGGTTTCCATGACAGTTGCATAAAGGAGATCAAATACCTTAGCGGTGCGTATGTGAATGAAAAATTAAGTATGTCGCCGGTCAATAGCCAAAGAATATTGAGCGTGATCATTCAACGGCAGTTTGAAGATCCATCCGCTATTGAAATGCAATTTGCGGGACTAAAGTATTTAAATCTATTCCCCAATGACGAAAACTACACCTGTGAGATACTTGATGCAACTATGATCATAAAAGAGGATCGCATATATTGGTGTGATTGCGGTGGGCTGTCAGAAAAGGATATAGAAAGCTACACAGGAACTACAATATGTGCATCAAAAGCTCGGTGGAGAGCAGCAGATGAATATCTTGGGGCGAAAGAAATATATGTGACGATTTAGAGTTACATCGCATAAAAAACGAATAAAGGTTTCAGGAATGCAATTTGCTTTTTGAAGTTCTTTGTTTTCATTTGAAATCCTCCTAAAAGTTAAAAATAGTCAATGCATTTAACATCGGAAAAAGTGCTTTTGATAATACCACGTCCATTCTGAGAATTTATAAGTACGACGCGGACGCATGAAAGGGAAGCGCACGATGAAGCATATGATTCAAAAATGCCTGCATTGGCTTGCAAGTGATGCCAGACAAACCATAGCGGAAGTGAAGTATGCTTTCCGGCGGCGCAGCAAACGCGTGCTTTTGGCGGTGCAGATGGCGGCGTGGGTTGTGATTCTGGTCGAGTCTGTGATTATGAGCATCTGTACTGATTTTTCGTGGCTTGTCGCGATTCTTGTTTTCCAGTACTGTATATTGATTATCATTGATTCTAAGCACTTACTTAGCATTGTGCAATGCATCACAGAGTGGGGACTCGCTGTCGTTTTTACGATAATGGTTTTTGTACGACAAATGGCGCTATAGCGGAATTCACAATCAAATCAATATCAAGAGAGCCGGCAGCAAATAAATGCTGTCGGCTTTTTTCGCGGCGGTGTCAGGCACATAAAAGACACAGACTGGACACAGGAACTTTTCAGATTCTTCAACATTCGCCACGGCGCGGCGGATATACTAACTGGGTGAATGAATGAGGGAGGTCCTGCATCATGTGTACCGCAGCGACATACTGCAACGGCGATTTTTATTTCGGCCGCAATCTGGACTACGAATTTTCCTACGGCGAGCACGTGACCATCACGCCGCGCAACTACCCGATCCGCCTGCACGGCGGCGCGCTCGACCGGCATTATGCCATGATCGGCATGGCGCATATCCAAAACGACTATCCGCTCTATTACGACGCGGTCAACGAGAAGGGCCTGTGCATCGCGGGGCTGAACTTTGTGGGCAACGCGGTCTATCCGCCCGTCACACAGGGCGTGGCCTCGGTGCCGCAGTACGCACTCATCCCGTGGCTGCTCGGCACGTGCGCCACGGTCGCCGAGGCGCACAATGCGCTTACGCGTGTGGTCGTGGACAACACGCCGTTTGCGCCCGAGCTGCCGTGCGCGCAGCTGCACTGGCTGGTTGCCGACCGCAGCGGCTGCATCGTGGTCGAGGCCACGGCGGACGGCCTGCACGTCTATGACGACCCCGTTGGGGTGCTGACGAACAACCCGCCGTTTCCGCAGCAGCTGGCCGCGCTGCGCAACTACACCCGCCTGAGCCCGAGCCAGCCGCCGGCCGATTTTTGCGGCGTGCCCGTCACGCTCGACAGCCGCGGCATGGGCGCGCTCGGCCTGCCGGGCGACCTGTCGTCGCCCTCGCGGTTCGTGCGCGCGGCGTTCGTGCGCGCCAACGCCCGCGCGGAGCAGACGGAGGACGCGAGCGTCAGCCAGTTTTTCCACATCCTCACGAGCGTGGAGCAGCAGCGCGGCTGCTGCGAGCTGGACGACGGCCAGTATGAGATCACGCTCTATTCCAGCTGCTGCAACGCCGACCGGGGCATTTATTACTACACGACCTATGATAACCGCCAGATCACCGGCGTGAAGCTCCACGCAGCCGACCTCGACAGCGCGCAGCTCACGGCGTATCCGCTCGTGGACACGCAGCAGATCCGCTGGGAAAACTGAAAAATGCAAGGAAAAACCGGGGCATCCGCTGGGATGCCCCGGTCTGCGCGTTTCTGGCGTTTGCGTCTGCGCTTGGCAAGAAAAATCTGCACACCGGCAGCTTGCGCGGCCGCCGGGCGGCGTGCACATCAACTGCTATGCCGCGGGCGATATCGTCTCGCGCAAGACCACGACGGACGTCGGCGGGCTCAACGGCCGCTCCGGCGGTATTTCCGTGGACGATAACTGTTGCTTCAACAGCGAAGCGCTGCACAAGCAGGGCGACACCGTCAACGCGTCCGCCGTGGCCGTCGGCGTCAACGCCAACGACAGCGCGCTGCTCAAAAACGTTTCCGGCAAGACGAAGGCCGAGCTCGGCAGCGACTACTTTGCGTACTGGGCAAAGGGCAAAAACTGAATCGCCCCTCCGGCCGCAGTCAAAAAGGCCGGAGACACAAAAAACGCCCCCGGATGCGGCTGCATCCGGGGGGTCGTTTTGCGTTTTTGGGTCATCCGTTCATGCCGGGGATCAGGTCGAGGATGGTCTTGCTCTCCTTGACCGTGACGGTGCAGGCGGCGGAGTGCGTCGTGCCGTCGGCGCCGGTGATCTGCAGGATCACGCTGGTGGAGCCGGCCGCGGCGGCCGTGGCTGTGACGGAGTAGGTGTCATCCGTGCCGTTGCCGGTGCGCACCGGCTGGCCGAGCGAGACGACGCTGCCGTCGGCCGCATAGACCTTCACGGTGTCCTGCAGGCTGTCGAGATTCTGCCCGTGGATGTGGAACGTGATGGTGCCGGTTTTCGTGCCGCCGAGGTCGAGCGTGGCCGAGCCGGTCTCGGCCGTGACGCTGTCGACGCGCGACGGGGCCTTGACGGTGATCTGGCACGTGGCGGTGCAGCTGCCGGCGGAGGCCGTGATCGTTACGGCCCCGGAGCTCGTCGCCACGACGATGCCCTTTTTCACGGTGGCGATGTTCGGGTCACTGCTGGCCCAGGAGACGAGATCGTCCGGGGCGTTTGCGGGCTGCATGGTCGCCGTGAGCGTGAGCGAGTCGCCGATCTGCAGCTCGGCCTTGTCCTTGTCGAGCTTGAGGCTCTTGACCTCGATGGCGTCGTTCGTGACGGTGACGGTGCAGTCGGCCGAGCGCTTGCCGGCCTTGACGGTGATCTTGGCCTTGCCCTCGGTCACGCCGGTGACGACGCCGTCCTTCACGGTGGCGACGGCGGCGTTGCTGCTCGACCAGGTGAGCGTCTCGTCCGTCAGCTCCTGGCCGTTGGCGTCGAGCACGGTGGCCTTGAGCGTGAGGGTGTCCTGCGGGGCGATCTCGGCCTGCTCGTGGTCGAGCGTGACCGAGCCGACGCCGGACTTGCCGCCCTGCAGCGCCATGACGAGGATGAGCGCAATGAGCGCCACCACGACGAGCGAGCCGAGGACGATGGCAATGGTTTTCTTCGCGTTGCGCGGCTTTTCCGCGTCCTCCGCTTCGACCGGCACGGCCTTGCGCTGCGCCTTCGGCTTCGAGCCGGGGAACGCATCCGCCGCTGCGGCTCTGGGTGCGGGCGCTTCGCGGCGGACGGCCTGCGGCGGCTGCTGCTGCGGCTGGGCCGCTGCGGCGCGGCGCGCCACAGCGAGCAGGGCCGCGCGGAACTCCTCCACGGAGGCGTAGCGCTGGGCCGGATCGTCGGCGCAGGCGCGCATGACGACGTTCTTCAGCGCCTGACTGCCGTGCAGCGGTTCGGGCAGCGGGTCGCCGCGCAGGCGCTGCTCGCGCGCGATGGCGAGGTCCGACGCCTCCACCGCCGTCGGCGGCAGCGGCACGAACGGGATGCGCCGCTCGTTGAGCGCCCAGTAGAGCACCATGCCTACGGAGTAGAGGTCGCTCGCGGGCGAGACCTCCGCGCCGCACAGCACCTCGGGCGCCATGAAATCATTCGTGTTGTCCACGGCGGAAAACTGCGCCATGCCGAAGTCGCCGAGCTTATACGTGACCTGCTCGTCGAAGTTGCCGCCGCCGACAAAGACGTTGCGCGGCTTGATGTCGCCGTGCACGATGCCGCGGCGATGGCAGGCCTCCAGCGCGCTGCACAGTCCGGCGCCGAGCCGGATGATGTCCGCCTCGCCGTGCGGGTGGTTGCGCAGGTAGTCCGGCAGGGACGGCAGCAGCTCCGTGCGCACATAAATGTCCCAGCCGCGGCCGTCCGCGTGCGCGCGGATGACGTGATCCTCGCACCGCAGCAGGTTCGGCTCGTCGCTGATGGCGTCGACCGCCATGAGCTGCCGCGCGATCGTCTCCACCTGACGGTGGAGCAGGGCGGCCACTTCCTCCGGTGTGCGGCCCTCGGCGACGAGGGCGTCAAAGTCCTCCGGCGAGGCGGGGATCGACAGCACCTTCAGTGCCGCGTGATCCACCATGCCGAAGCCGTCGTCGCGCGCGATCTCGTACACCGTCCCGTAGGAGTCGCTGCCGAGCGTGCGCACGGGTTTCCAGTTTTGATAGTCCAGATTGCGGAATCGTTCTTCCATGTGCGATCTGCACCGCCTTCCATATCAGGGTGAAAATCTTGTTATCAAACCAATCTACATTATACTGAATCCGCCGTCGATCTGCAAGAGGCGCGTGCAGGGAAAATGACCGCATTTTCTCTCCGGGCGGAAAAATGCCGGAATTATGTGCCTTTTTCTACCCAAACGCCGGATATCTATGCCAATTTCGGAAAGTGAATCTTGACTTTTGTTTAAGATTTGACTATGATAAAGCAAGGAGACTAGGGACACAGTTGGTTCCGCCACAAACTGAAAGGGGATTTTTCACGATGATTGACGCGATTGTTTATTCTTCGCTCTCCGGTTCCTGTGAGGAGTACGCCCACCGCATGTCGGCAGCGCTGCATGTTCCGTTCTTTACGGAGCAGTCGCACATCTGCCCGACCGGCCGCAAGGTGGTCTACATCGGCTGGCTGCTGGCCGGCAAGGTTGTTGGCCTGAACAAGGCCAAGGAGCGCTATAACGTGGTCGGCGTGGTTTCGGTCGGCATGGGCGCTCCGGCTGCCAACGCGGAGGAAGTCTGCCGCAAGAAGAACGGCCTCGGCGCCGACGTTGCGGTGTTCCCGCTGCAGGGCCGCTTTGACCTGAAGCGTCTGCCGCTGCCGTACCGCCTGATTATGAAGGTGAAGATCAAGGACATTGCCAAGCGCCTGAACGCGAAGGCTGCCAAGACCACGCTCACGCCCGCCGAGCAGGCCTGCCTGACCATGGCGACCGTCGGCCGCGGCGAGCCCGCCACCTGGGACGGCATCAAAGCCGCCATCGACTGGGTCGAGGCCAACAGCTTCCACTCCAAGTTCCCGGAGCCGAAGGTCTGCTGAGCACCATATCCTAACCCTATGCGTTCCGCCGGACGGGAATGTCCGGCGGAACTTTTTTGCGCGCAGAAAGCCGCTGCCCGGCCGGGCAGCGGCTTTTCTTATTTTTTCTTCTTTTTGTTTTTCTGCCCGGCGAGCGCCGCGTCGGACGGGCCGGTCTCGGTCTTGCTCTCGCCGCCGCCGACGTGGTCGACGATCAGGATCACGGCGCCGAGCAGCGCCGGCACGAGATAGCCGATGAACATCGCGGCGCTGCTGGTCATGTCGCCGCGGATGATGCCAACGACCAGGCTGATGACGCCGAGGATGACGAGAAAAATACCCATGAACTTCGTTCTGGACATGGTGAAAACTCCTTCTCCGGTTGAATTTCGGGGGGCGCGTTACAGCGCGCAGTACTGCATGAGGATGGTCGCCACTTCGGCGCGGCTGGCGTTGCCCTGCGGCGCCAGATAGAGCCGGCCGCCGTTTTCGCGGCCGCCGATGATCTTCTGCGCGACGGCCCACTTCATGTCGTCCACGGCCCAGCCGGCCACGCTCGCGCTGTCGGCAAAGCCGGTCAGCTCTGCGGTGGCCTTGGCCTTGTCGGGCGCAAACTTTGCGGTGTAGCGGCTGAAAATGGCCACGATCTGCTCGCGTGTGATGTTGCTCAGCGGTTCAAACGTGGTGTCGGACGTGCCGGCGACGATGTCGTTCTGGTAGGCCCAGAGCACGGCGTCGGAGTACCACGTGCCGGCCGCCACGTCCGTGAACGGCGTCTTGCCGCTTACACTCGGACTGCCAGCCAGACGGTAGAGCACCGCGACGAGCATGGCGCGCGTCATGGGCGTGTTCGGGCTGAACGTGGCGTCGGCCGTGCCGACCATGAGCTCTCTGCCGGAGGCGTAGAGCACGGCGTCATAGAACCACGCGCCGGCCGTCACATCCGTGAACGGGGACTTGGGCAGCTTGCTCATATCGAGCGTGAACTCGACCGTGAGCGCCACGGCGCTGCTGCCGGTGGCGTAGGTGTAGCTCGGCTTTTCGACGGCGGCACTGTAGCGTGCGATGCCGGTTTTCTTGTCGTAGCTGCCGCCCTTGACGGCGGTGATGCTGCCGATGTTGTCCTTGCCGACGATCTGGCTGAGGTCAAACAGGCCCACGCCGTTTTCCGTGCCGGTGAGCGCGTAGCTGCCGGGCAGCTTCTGCACGTGGCCGGTGTCGGTCTCGGCGTCCTTGATGGGCAGACCGGTCAGGTCGAGCGTGGCCAGCTGGTTGCCACCGCAGTAGATCTCGCTCAGGTGGGTGTTTTTCGACACGTCGAGCGCGGTGAGCTTGTTGTTCTCGCAGTTGAGCGCCACGAGCTCCGTGAAGTGCTCGATGCCGGTCAGGTCGGCGATGCCGAGGTTGCTGCAGTTGAGCTCGCTCACATGGCGCAGCTCGAGCGTCGAGAGCTGGCCGTCGCCGTTGACGTCGGCCGTTTCGGCCAGCAGGGTGCGGAAGGCCGCGTCCGGGAACGCCTTTTCGTTGAGCGCGACGCCGCTGGTCAGGCCCTGCATCTCAAAATACACGGTCATGGCCGGCAGGCCCTTACGCCCGGTGTCGTAGCTGTAGGAGAAATAGTCCGGCGTCTTGGCGTACACGGCGGCGCCGGTCTGTTTGTCGTAGTTCGCGTCCGGCACGCGTGTGACGCTGCCGAGGTGATCCTTGCCGACGATGGCGTCGAGGTACACGGTGCACTTGCCGTCACCTGTGACCGCGCCGGTCTGCTCCGGCAGGTACTGCGGGCTGAGGATCGGGTTTTCGGCCTTGCCGTCGCCCTGCGTGGTGGCATTGAGCGCGGTGCAGCCGCTCAGGTCGAGCGCGGCGAGCGCATTGTCGCTGCAATCGAGCGACTCGAGCGCGGTGCAGCCCGTGAGGTCGAGCTGCGTCAGGCTGTTGAGGCTGCACGTGAGCACCTTGAGTGCCTTGTGCCCGCTCAGGTCGAGCGCGGTCAGGCGGTTGGCGCTGCACTCGAGCGTGGTCAGCTTTTCGGCGGCGGGCACGTTGAGCGCGGTGAGCGCATTGTACGAGCACGCGACGGATCTGAGCGCGGTGCAGCCCGTGAGGTCAAGCGTCGTGAGCGCGCAGCTCGAGGCGTCAAGCGTCGTGAGCGCGGTGCAGCCGGCGAGCTTCAGGCTCTGCAGCTTGTTGCAGCCGGACACGTCGAGCTTTTCGAGCCTGGTCATGCCGCTCAGGTCGAGCGTTGTGATCTGGTTGCTGCACGCGATCAGCTCGTGCAGGTTCGTGAAGTGCTCGATGCCGGTCATGTCGGCGACCTTTGTGATCTTCATTTCAAACAGGTCGATGCACTGCACGGCCTCGCACTCGGCCGCCGAGAGCTTGTTGTCCTTGTTCGTGTCGCAGTAATCGGTCACGTACGTGCGCAGCGCCGGATCCGGGAAGTGCTCGGCATCGACCGGGATCTCGCCCGCGGCCATGGCCGGCACGCCCAGCGCCAGCAGCATCACGGCCGCCAGCAGCAGGCAGAATGCCTTCTTGAGATGTTTCATCGCGGTTCCTCCTGTAAAAATTCCAAAAAACGTGGTATTTGTCATTGCCTTCATTGTATCAGGTCCGCCGCCCCGGGTCAATCTCCAGTTGCGGCGCAGTCGTTTCCCGCGCGCCGCGCGTGCACGGCGTGCTCGGCTACGAGCAGCATGGCGGCCATGCCCAGATAGCCGTAGACCGGGTAGACGGTGCCGATCAGGTCGCCGAAGCCAAACAGGCTCCCAGCGAAGGCTGCGGCCGTGAGCACGAGCAGCAGGGCCGTGCGGTGCCCGGCCAGCCATGCGGACTTCTGCCCGGCGTAGGTCAGCACGGCCACGAGCGAGGACACGCTCGTGCCGAACATGCCGAGAAACAGCAGCACGGCGTACACGACGCCGGCCGCGCCCAGCCGGCAGGCGAGGTCGAGCATGGGCAGCGGAGCCGCAGTGCTCTCCGGGCTCGTGGCCAGCGCGGCAAGCACGCCGAGCGCGACCGCCAGCAGCAGCACGCAGCCGAGCACGGTGCCCCAGACGGCGGTGCCGGGCTTCTTCAGGTGGCGCGTCAGCGGGGCGAGGATGCCCACGGTGGCGAAGAAATTGTAGGCCGCGTAGTTCACGGCGCTCGTGGCCCAGCTGCCGAGCATGGGGTTCGTGTCCCCGGCGGCGAAGGCCGCGGCGGTCAGCCCCGCGCGGTGCAGGCGGATGCCCGCGATGACGAGCGCGGCCACGATCATGCACGGCACGGCGACCGTGAACACCGACACCATGCCGCCGAGGCCGAAATAAGCCGCCGCCGCGATGAGCACGCACGCGATGGCCGCGCCCAGCCACACCGGCAGACCGAGCATCTGCTCGCCGAGCGCGCCGATGCCGGCGGCCATGATGCACACGACGCCGAACAGCAGCGCCGCCGTCAGCACGCCGACGGCCGTGCGCAGCCACGGGATGTCCGCGCGCACGATCAGCGCGTCCATCGCCTCGATGCCGGTGCGTGCGCTCAGCCGCAGGAGCAGCACGCCGGTGCCGCCGAGCAGCACGATCGCGAGCACGAGCCCCAACAGCCCCCGTGCGCCGAACGCGCCGAAATACTGCCACAGCTCCTGCCCGGACACGTACCCCGCGCCGAGAAAGCACCCGGCAAACGTCAGCGCCAGGCGCAGCGTGCCGATCTTTTGCTGCATGATGATCTCCTCCCGCCCAAACTGTCAAGATAGCAAGCAGTATACCATATCCTGCGCAGGAAGCCAAGATGACCGCGCGGCAAATTGACAAATTGTGACCCGCGGCCTATAATGGCACAGATCCGTTTGGAAATATGGAGGGAATCAACTTATGAACCAACCCTGTCTGGTCATCATGGCCGCCGGCATGGGCAGCCGCTTCGGGGGCCCGAAGCAGACAACGCCCGTGGACGAGCACGGCCATTTTCTGCTGCACTATTCGCTCTTTGACGCTTACCGTGCGGGCTTCCGCAAGGTCGTGTTCGTCGTGAAGGAGGACACGGCCGAGGAGTTTCGCGAGAGCGTCGGCCCGGCCGTGGCCGCGGCGTTCGACGTGCGCTATGCCTATCAGAAGCTCGACACGCTCCCGGCGGGCTACGCTGTGCCCGACGGCCGCACGAAGCCGTGGGGCACCGCCCACGCCGTGCTGTGCGCCGCGCCCGAGATCGACGGGCCGTTTGCCGTCATCAATTCCGATGACTATTACGGCATCGAGGCCTACCGCCTGCTGTATGATTTTCTCGCCGTGACGCGCCCCGAGCGGTCGTATGCCATGGTAGGCTTCCGCCTGCGCAACACCGTCACGGCCAATGGCAGCGTGTCGCGCGGCGTCTGCACGGAGCGGGACGGCATGCTCGAGAGCATCACGGAGCGCACGCACATCGAGCAGCGCGGCGCGGACGCCGCCTATACCGAGGACGGCGCGCACTTCATCGACCTGCCGGGCGATACGACGGTGTCCATGAACTTCTGGGGCTTCTCGCCGCTGTACCTGCGCGAGCTCGAGCGCCGATTCCCGGCGTTTCTGGATGAGAATCTGCCGCGCAATCCGCTCAAGTGCGAGTATTTTGTCCCGTCGGTCGTGGACGCGCAGCTGCGCGCCGGCACGGCGGACGTCACCATGCTGCACACGGACGACGCCTGGCACGGCGTGACATATCACGACGACCTGCCGGATGTGGTCGCGGCGCTGCGCGCGCTGCGCGCTGCGGGCAAGTACCCGGACAACATCTGGTGAGCAAAACGAGCACCGCCCGCGGGGGACTTCCCCGCGGGCGTGTTTTTTGGTATACTGTTTTTATTCTTGCAAATACACGAGGTGCTTATGAAGCAACTGGTTTTGGGAATTCTGGCGCACGTGGACGCCGGGAAAACGACGCTGTCCGAGGCG
>CAKTNQ010000043.1:0-10570 GCA_934589185.1 uncultured Oscillospiraceae bacterium
CCCGGCGACCGGCGCGTGGCCGCGGGCGACTTCGTGACGATGGACTTCGGCTGCCGCAAAAACGGCTACTGCTCGGACATGACGCGCACCGTCGCCGTCGGCATGCCGACCGACGAGATGCGCAGCGTGTACCAGACCGTGCTCCAGGCACAGCTGGCCGGCATCGCCGCCGCGAAGGCCGGCGTGACCGGCGAGCGCGTGGACGCCGCCGCGCGCAAGGTCATCCGCGACGCGGGCTACGGGGACTACTTCGGCCACAGCTTCGGCCACAGTCTGGGGCTGGATATTCACGAGCACCCCATCGCCGCCCCCGGCGTGCACGCGCGCCTGCCGGAGCACACCGTCATCTCCGCCGAGCCGGGCATCTATCTGCCCGGAAAGTTCGGCGTGCGCATCGAGGACGTGATGCATCTGACGGCAGACGGGGCCGAAATCCTCACACGCAGCCCGAAAAATCTCATCATTCTGTAAATACCCGCTTGTCAAACCACGCAAAATCGTGTAAACTATATAAGATTTTTGATTCTGATTATTCTTGAGGAGGATTCCTATATGATTACTGCAGGCGATTTCCGCAACGGCGTTACTTTCGAAATGGACGGCCAGGTCATGCAGGTCGTCGAGTTCCAGCACGTCAAGCCCGGCAAGGGCGCGGCTTTCGTGCGCACCAAGATGAAAAATGTCATCACCGGCGCCGTGACCGAGACGTCCTTCAACCCCACCGCCAAGTTCGAGAGCGCCACCATCGACCGCAAAACGATGGAGTACAGCTACAACGACGGCAACCTTTACTACTTCATGGATCCCGAGACCTACGAGCTCATCCCCATCGACGAGAGCGCCCTCGGCAGCAACTTCCGCTTCGTGAAGGAGAACATGGAGTGCGTCATCAGCTCCTACAAGGGCAAGGTGTTCCAGGTCGAGCCGCCCACGTTCGTTGAGCTCGAAGTGACCGACACTGATCCGGGCTTCGCCGGCAACACGGCCACCAACGCCACCAAGCCTGCCACCCTTGAGACCGGTGCCGAGATCAAGGTGCCGCTGTTCATCAACCCGGGCGACCGCATCCGCGTCGACACCCGCGTGGGCGAGTACCTCGAGCGCGCGAAGGGCTGAGAAGCAACAAGACAGGAAAAAGACGCTGCCGCGGCAGCGTCTTTTTTGTTCGTGAATGTGGGCGGCGCACGGTGTATGGGCGGCAGCGCTGGGGATAGCCGCGGCCTTTCCACCTCACCCGGCAAGCCGAGCTTGCAACCTTCTCCTCGAGGAGAAGGCATCGCCTTGCGGCGATGCAAAGATCTCATCCGAGGTGGGCCTTGCCCCCTCGTGCTCCCCTGCGGCTCAAACACCTTTGAAATGATGCATCATTTTCTCCGCAGGGAGAAAGCTTGAAAAGAATCGGCGCGCCGGCTCTTACGGGTCGGCGCGCCGGTCATCTTTCGTTTCTCAGGCGTTCGTCTGCGTTATTCGGCGCTTTCCGCGGCGGGGGCTGCCTCCGGGGCCTCGGCCTGTGCGGCAGCAGCGGCGTTGGCCGCATTGATGCCATGATCCAGATCCTTGATGAAGCAGCGGCGGCGCTTGTGCTGCTCTTTCTCGAGCCGCTTCCATTGTGCAAGGATGTGGTCGTTGAGCTCGAGCATGGGCCCGGTCTCGGCAAACTGCACACCGTGGCGGTTGCAGCTCTGGCAGACATGATCCATCATGACGGCGTTGATGCCCTCAGTCTGCAGATCGGGCCGCACAGCCGTGAGCAGCATGATGAGCGTGTCGCCATGGTGCAGATCGTTGAGCACCTCCGCCCAGCCGAATGGGAACAGGCGGCCGTCGGAGTGCTTGAGCGCGGGCGAGGGATCCAGCGTTGTGACGCCGAAGGCGACGAGCTTGTCCTGCTCATCGAGCACAAAGCAGACAAAGTCCGGATCCACGAGCGGGATGAACTTGTTGGCGTAGCGCTCGATCTGCTCATCCGAGAGCTCCACGACGCCGTAGAGCGGCGCGTAGGCCGCGTTGACCAGTTCAAAGACCTGGCGGACAAACGGGCCGTACTCGCTCTTATGGTGCAGTGTGGCCACGTGCAGATGCTTGCGCTTGAGGATGAACTCCGAGAGCTTGTGCAGGCGCTCAGCCTCTGCGCTGCCCGGCGCAGGCACCGAGATGCGGTACTCGATCCAGTCGACATCCTTGCGGTAGCCAAGACGGGTCAGGTGCTCGGGATAATAGGGCGCATTGTAGTTTGTGATGAACAGGCTCCGGCGGTCAAAGCCCTCAACGAGCATGCCCTCGCGGTCCATGTCCGTGAAGCCGAGCGGGCCGTGCACCTGATCGCACCCCTTCTGGCGCGCCCAGCGCTCGACCGTGCCGAACAGCGCCGCCGAGACCTCGGAATCGTCCACGAAGTCCACCTGGCTGAAGCGCATACGGTGCGTGCCGAACTTGTCGTTGGCCTTGTGGCTGAGGATTGCGCCGATGCGGCCGACGATCTCCCCGTCGCGCCAGGCCAGCCAGCAGCGCGCCTCGCAGTAGTCGAACGCAGGGTTCTTGCCCGGCGTCCAGTCGGAGAGGTCATCCCCGTAGAACGAGGGAATGTAGTTCGGGTTATCGGCATAGAGCCGGTTAGGATACTGCATAAACTGGCGCAGCTCGTGCTTGGTCGTGACCTCGGTCACGACGACCGGGCTGCGCTTTTCAAACTTCTGCATGAGAATATTCTCCTTACGAAAGCAATAACCAATATGTTCTCTGGTCTGGCGATAGTATAGCGCGCATTCCGCCGGATTTCAACCTCTGCGTGTGTGGTTATTCACCCAATCAACGCCGTTCGACACGAAAAATCCCCCGGAGCGATGCTCCGGGGGACCGGTTTTCTTGTTTCTGCTTATAGGAGCTCAGGATACCAGTTGTTGATCGCGTCAACGATTGCGGCAGCCTTGCCTTCCTTGCAGATCTCCAGAATGTCGGATGCGAGGCTGAGGCCCCAGTGGACGAATGCATTTGCGTTCATGTTACTTTACCCCTTTCTTGATGCTCCGCCGCCGTACACACACTTCGGCGCCGGATGGTTGGCGGCAATACCGGTTACAGGTTTATTTTACCGGTTTTGCGTGGGATGTCAAGCGGACAAACGGCGCCATGTGCGCAATTCCCCGACCGCTTTCTTAGCGCGTTCGTGACAGATTTCCGATGCTTTTCCCGCCGGGCGGCTTGCACTGTGCGCCGGAATCGGCTATAATGAGCGTTGCGCCGTGGTTCTGTTGAACAGGCGCGACCATCGCGAGGGGGGGAAAGCATATGCAATGCCGCGAATGCCACGCGGAGCTGCCGCAGGGCGCACGCCGCTGCCCGCAGTGCGGACGGCCGGTCCTGCACGAAAAAATCTGGCGGAACAAGCGCCTGCGCGCGCTGCTCATCGGCATCGCCATCGTGCTCGTCGCCGTAGGCGCGGGGTTTGCCGTCGTCGCCTCGCAGGACGCCGCCGTCAACAACCGCGTCAAGGACGCAATCTGCAGCTTCCAGTTTGACACCGCCGAGACGCTGCGGCGCGACGTCAAGCTCTTTCCCGCCGGGGACAACGACCTGCGCACGGAGATCATCCGCACCGGCCGGCTCTATCAGGCCGGGCAGTACACGCAGACACTCATGTATATTGACGACCTGCACGAAAAATACACCGACGCCGAGCTGGCGACCTACAGCGGCGTGCTCGACGCCATGGAGGCCAAGAGTCTGCCGCAGATCTACACCGAGGCTGCCAACGCCTACAGCGCGCAGGACTATCAGACCGCGCTGGCCGACTACACCGTGCTCGCCGCGCGCAAGTATTCCGACAGCGACAAGCGCCTGTTTCTCACCAACGCGCACCTGTGCGACAGTCTGGGCCAGCTCGCGCTCACGTCCGGCATGACCAATGCGCAGGCCGCGCAGAAGCTCATGGAGCTTATCGGCTTTTCCGACACCAATCAGGTCATCATGCGCGACGACAGCTACGCGCAGGCGTTCCTGACCGGCAGCTGGAGCAGCGATGCGGGCGAGCTGACCGTCGCGGACGACGGCACCGTGACGTGCACCCTGCCCGGCCTGAGCGGGAAGGAATGTTCCCTGCGCGACAACGCCATCTGCGCCGGTGCAGACGACGATGCCGTGGCGTTTTACCGCTTTTCCGTGCTCAGCGACCGCATGATGATCGCCGACGCCGTCGGCGACGGCCGTGCCTACACCATGTTCCGGCAATAAACACCGCACATTTTCTGCCCCGCAGCGCCCATGGGCGCTGCGGGGCATTTTTTTGCCGGTCCTGAACAGTTATCCGGCAGTTATTACTTGCTATTTACATTTCCGATACGTATAATAAAGGGGGTTGTATTTAACTTGCAGACCGACAACAAATGAGAGGAGAAAACAAAGCATGAAAAAGCGCATCATCAGCCTGCTGCTGTGTCTGGTGCTGATCGTGTCACTCGTGCCGGCCGCCGCCGCGGCGGACACGGGAGACACCAGGACCGTCGCGGTACGCTACGCTTCCGGTCACGGCGAAAATGACCACGACTACGAAGCGACCTTTACCTACAGCGACGATCTGTTTACCAAGAGCGGGTACACATACCGCCAGGACCTCGCGGAGATGTCCCTGGGGCTCGCCTTCGCGGCGTTTTCCAGCAAGGACTCTCAGTATTCGGACAACTACGCCACCGGCAACCGCAACTTTGTGTCCATGGCCGAGCAGTGCGGCTTTGAAAACATCCAGTCGAACAAATGGATGTTCCAGCCCGCTGAGACCGACTCCATCGGCATCAACTGCGCCAGCAAGACCATTCGCGACAACGGCGGCAGCTACACGCTCATCGCCGTCGGCGTGCGCGGCAACAACTACCACGCCGAGTGGGGCGGCAACGTCCGGCTCGACGCCACGGGCGAGCACAAGGGCTTTGCCCTCGGCCGTGACCAGGCGCTCGACTACCTGCGCAGCTACATCGCCGACACCGGCATCTCCGGCCGGGTGAAGATCTGGATTGCCGGCTACAGCCGCAGCGCGGCCGTGGCCAACATGGTCAGCGGAGCGCTCGACAACGGCTACAGCCTCGGCGAGGGCGTGAGCCTCAGCCCGCACGACCTGTACTGCTATTGCTATGAGACGCCCATGGGCACGACGAAAAATCAGGTGCAAGGCCGCCTGTATGACAACATTCAGAACATCGTCAACGCCAACGACCTCGTGACCTACGTCCCGTTCGACAGCTGGGACTTCGCCCGCTACGGTGTCGACCACGTCGTGCCGACCAAGGGCGACGACAACTACCTCAACTACAAGGCCAAAATGCTGCGCGAGTTCTACCAGATCCCGAACAACGGCGGCAACATCTACTGGCCCGACCACTTCCAGGCCTGGGGCATCGACCCGAAGGACATCACGAGCGGCGATCTGGGCAAGATCTTCAAGGTCAACATGACGCAGAAGGAATTCTACGCCGATCTCAGCGAAGCGATCACGACGTGCCTCGTGTCCTCGCGCGCCGACTACGCGGAGAATATGCAGGACTTCCTCATCGCCCTGCTCGGGGATATCTTCGGCAAGGCGGACCGTGACACCTCCGCCGTGGCCATGACGTTTGCCAAGAAGCTGCAGGACAACTGGCAGAAGATCTTCTACTCGCTGACCATCCCCGGCATGATCAAAAACGGCACCGCCGTCCGGCTCATCACCGGCTACCTCGTGGAGGCGCTGCAGGAAAACGGCATCGTGACCTATGACCTGGAGGGCATTGAGGCCGCCGTGGCCATGCTCGTGCCGCGCCTGTCCAAGATGGCGCTCAAGTACCCCGGCACGACGATGACCCTGCTGGCAAACCTCGTCGTAATCATGAGCGCGCACTTCGGTGAAACCTGCCTCGCCTGGATGCGCAGCCTGCCGGACGATTACATGACGAACAAGCAGACCGTGAGCTATGCGGGCCTGTTTGACGACGTGGCCGCCGAGGCGTGGTATGCTCCCGCCGTCGACTACGTTAAGTACGGCCGGCTCATGTACGGCACCGGGAATAACCTGTTCCAGCCCGACGCGCAGATGACGCGCGCCATGCTCGCGCAGGTGCTCTACGAGCTCGAGGGCGCTCCGTCCGTGAAGGGCCTGAGCTGCCCGTTCACCGATGTGGGCGGCAGCTGGTACACCGACGCCGTTATCTGGGCGTACAACGCGGGCGTGGTCGCGGGCGTATCCGCGACGCAGTTTGCGCCGAACGAGGCGCTGACCCGCGAGCAGATGGTGACCATGCTCTTCGGCTACGCCGGCCGCGAGGAAACGCTCTCCGGCTCCGACGGTGCGCTGGCCGCCTATCAGGATCAGGCGAGCGTGTCCGACTGGGCGCGTGCGGCCATGGCCTGGGCCGTGAGCTCCGGCGTGATCTCCGGCACGTCCGCCACCACCCTCTCGCCGAAGAAGGTCGGCACGCGCGCCGAAGTCGCGACCGTGCTGATGCAGTTTTGCGAGCAGTGATATCAGCGCAGCGCCCGGACTTCCTGAGAAGTCCGGGCGCTTTTTCGCACATGTAAAGCCCGCCCCCGGCAGCAGCCGGGGGCGGGCTGTTTTTGTATGCGGTTTACCGGTCGGCGGCCGCTGCCGCTTTCGCGCCGCGGCAGTTGGCGCGCAGCACCGGCATGAGCGCCGTGAGCGCAATGTCCAGCTTGCGGGAATAGTCCCCTTCCATGCCGTTGTTGATCCAGTCGATGAGCATGCCGAACATCATGTCCGTGTACATGCGGATGATCGCCTCAAGATCCTCGGGCGCGATGTCCATGTTCTGCGCGTAGCGCGTGATGACCTGACGGGCATAGTAATCGCTCGTCTCCCACGTGAAGCGCTCCAGCTCTTCCTTGCCGTAGCCGTGGTAGATGTTCAGGATGGCCTGCCGGTCGTTCGAGAGATTCGACGCCAGCGTCAGAAAGCCCTCGCGCACCGTCTCAAAGTTGCCGTTCGTGTCCAGAAAATGCTGCACGCGCAGCTCAAATACATACTGCGTGAGCACATAGACGTCCGTGAAATAGTAGTAAAACGTTTTGCGGCTGCAGCCAACGGCGTCCGTGATCATCTTGACCGTGATGCGGTCGATCGTGTAGTCGTTGAGCAGGCGCATGTATGCATCCGCAAGCGCCGTGCGCGTCCGGTTCTGCTTCATGAAGTGTGCCTCCGTTCCTGCGGCCGGGCAAAAGCCGGCGCGATCGTTTGGCCCTATAGTAACCCACTTGTCACCATAATTCATTGGTCATTCTTGATGAAATGTCACGTTTTTGCACACTTTGCGAAACGATTCTACCCGTTTGTCCGGTTTTTTCAGGAATCCAGCTCGCCCTGCAGCTGGCAGGTGCGCATCATGAGCGCGGCAAGCTGCGCGCGGCTGGCACCGGCGTTCGGGCTCAGCTCCGTGCTGCTCGTGCCGTAGAGGATACCCATGGAGACAGCCCACGTCGTGGCAGCAAACGCCCAGTCGGGCACCGTGTTCCAGTCCTCATAGCCGCCGATGGCGCGCGGGCGGACGCCCTTTTCCGGGCCAAAGACGCGGTAGAGCATCGTGACGAGCTGTGCGCGCGTGAGGCGGGCATTGGGCGCAAAGTGCGTCTCGTCCACGCCGACGGAGACCTCGTTGGCGTAGGCCCAGCGCACGGCGTCGGCATACCAGGCGCCCTCCGTGACGTCCTCGAACGGCAGCTCCGGCAGCTCGGACACGTCCGGCTCCCCGGCCATGCGGTAGAGCATCGACACGAGCATGGCACGCGTCGTCTCGCCCGTCGGGTCGAACAGATCATTGCCGATGCCGCTCATGAGGCCGAAGAGCACGCAGTAGTCAATGCCCTCGTGCATCCAGTTGCCCGCTGCCGGCATATCATCGAACACCCCGCCGGCACAATAATCGTCGCCCAGGCAGGGATCCGGGATCTTGGCCGTTTCCGTCTTGCCGCAGATGGAGCAGGTGCGCTCCATGTTCACGGCGCCGTCATCCGTCTCGATGGCCGTCCAGGCGCTCCAGTGGTGCACGGGATAGTAATACTGCCCCGCCTCCGAGACGCGCTCGCTGCCCTTGAAATAGTTCACGGTGCTGCCGTTGGTGAGCGTCATGGAATAGATCGACTTCATGGCCGGGTCGAGCACGCGGTACTCCGTGGCCGAGACCTGACCGATGATCATGACATAGTGGCCGTTGGCCGAATAGCCGTTGAGGTGGATGATCGGCGGGCTGTAGCTGCCCTCGCCGCCGACGTAGCGCGCGATGGCCTCGGCGAGCGAGGTCTTGCTGTAGGTCGCGCCGCTGAAGGCAACGTCCTCCGGCGTGGTGGCAAAGGGCGCGCCGTAGTGGCCGCGGCTGCGCCAATAATCGCCGAGCGCGCCGGGCGTGGCGTCGATGCCGAGGTACGACAGCGCCATGGAAATGCACGCCGTGAAGCACTCATGGTTGGCATAGTTTCCATAGCTGCCCCAATACTCGGCACAGAACAGATCCGTATAGGCCGGCACCTGGCAGACATAGCGGACCGTGCCCGTCTTCACGTCGGCGTTTTTCGCATATTCCACGCTCGCATACGGCGCGGCGTCGACCCGGCTGGCTGCCGCAGCGCCCATCGTCAGGCAGGGCAGCAGCCCCGCCAGCAGGCACAGCATCAGCACCAGGCTGAGGATTCGTTTCTTCATAGATGTCTCCTTATGTTCCGGTATTTTATTGGTTGTTGACATAACACATACACACATTTGCTTATCTTACACCAGCTGTTACGAAATTGCAACCTTTTTTGCCTTCTCTGCCAACTTTCGTGGGGCGCGGCGGGTGATCGGAAGGCGGTTTTGGCGCGGAAAGTGGGGACGCAGAGATCTCGACAGGATTCACGATTCACGTTATGTAAACTGTTGAAAGGGAGAATCCGGTCACGCACACGCGGACGTGCGCGGACGGTGCGGAAAATATTTCGTGACATTCATAATTATCTGCTTGACAGATATGCAAATGCATAATAAAATGGAAATAGAAGGGGCCGCTTCCGACGCCGTGCTGCCGTGCCCGGCCGCTTTCCGATGCGAAGCCGGGCAGATGCGCAGCTTCGATGGCCAAACCTGCCGCTTCGGCGGGGAAAACGCTGCCGAAGCCGCGGAAGCATGGCGTTATGTAAACTGCAAGGAGGTGAGGGACCGTCGGGATGGAAAGACGGCAACGCTCTGTGTCTGCGCGCGGCCCGGGGCATGGCATGGATTGAACTGCACCAGTCGCTGCCGCAGCACCGCAAGCTGCTGGCACTGCGCGATGCGCTGGGACTGCGCACGCCGGCGGCGATCGGGCACATGTGCCTGCTGTGGCTGTGGGCGCTGGACAACGCGCCGGACGGCGACCTGTCCGCCCTGCCAGCAAAGCAGCTGGCGGAGATCTGCCAGTACACCGGGCACCGCACCGGCGACCTTGCGGCGGCGCTGCGCACGTCCGGGTTCGTGGACGCGGACGGGCGGCTGCACGACTGGGGCGACTACACTGGCCGCCTGATCGACCAGCGGGCGGCCAGCCGCGAGCGGCAGCGGCGGCGGCGTGCGCGGCTGCGGGCGGCTATGGAAGAAAGCAAGGAGGATGGTACATGAAAAAGCAGACAAGCACGGACCTGCGGCGAAAGCTGCGCGAGCAGCGCGCGGCGTATGAGGAGCTGCTGGGCCTGTCGGGCGCGATCTTGGCGGCGCTGTGTGTGCGCTGCGGCGACGGCGCGACGCTGCGGCTGCCGAAGCAGGCCGTACACGACGCGCTGGAGCGCTACGAATTTGCGGCGGCGGCCGACGGTGAGGACTACGTGCTCTCGTACCGGGAGCGCGCGACATGATCGACCTCGAGGACGAGAAGGAGCGCATCCTCGAGCAGCTGGCGGCCATGGTGGCCGACGCGTCCGTGAAACCGGAGCTGCGGCTCAAGGCGGCGGGCATGGTGCTCGGCCACGAGCGGGGCAAGCCCGCCCCCGCCGCAAAGGACGAGGGCGAGGCAGAGCCGGAGGTGCTGCGCTTCGAGGGCGCGCTCGAGCAGTGGAGCCGGTAGCGAGGAGGCGCGATGGCACGCAAAAACGAACCCTATATTTATAAGGTACTGCGGCGCGAAGCACCGAACCCGCGGCAGCAGGCGTTTTTCCGCGCGGAGGCGGCCAACATTGCCTACGGCGGGGCGCGCGGCGGCGGCAAGAGCTGGGCCATGCGGCGCAAGCTCGTGCTGCTCGCGATGCGCTACCCGGGGCTGAAGCTCTTGCTGCTGCGCCGGACGCTGCCAGAGCTGCGCGCCAACCACATCCTGCCGCTGCAGCGGGAGCTGGCGGGCTACGCCGCGTGGAGCGGCGCGGAGCGCGCGTTCCGGTTCCCGAACGGGTCGCGGCTCGTGATGGGCTACTGCGACAGCGACAGCGACTGCGCCCAGTATCAGGGGCAGGAGTACGAGGTGATCGGCTTCGAGGAAGCGACGAACTTCGAGCCCGACTGGCTGACGTTCATCGCCACCTGCCTGCGCACGACGCGCACGGATTTCGTACCGCGCATCTACTACACCTGCAACCCCGGCGGGCCGGGCCACGC
>CAKTNQ010000044.1:0-10330 GCA_934589185.1 uncultured Oscillospiraceae bacterium
CCTTGTCAAACACGGACGTGCATCCGCACAGCGACACCAGCAGTGCCGCCAGCAGGATGCCGGTGATGCAGCGTTTGTGCATACCCCGCTCCTTTCAATCGTCGCCGTAGATGTTTCCAAAGCCGCGGCCAAACACTTCCTTGGCCTCGGACACGATGACAAATGCGTGCTCATCCACCGAGCGCACGACCTCGCGCAGCTGGGCGATCTCCGGCCGCTTGACCACGCAGAGGATGACCTGCATCTCCTTGCCGGACCACGCGCCCTCGCCGCGCAGCAGCGTGACGCCGCGGCCCATCGTGCAGGTGATAGCGCTCTTGATGGCGCCGACGTTGTTGGTGATGATATAGCACACCTCCGACACGCCGGGGCCGTAGAGCACGAGGTTGACGACCTTCGAGCTGATGAACATCTCGATCATGGTGTACATGCAGCTGTCGTACTTCTTGAACAGGAAGGCAAACGTCAGCACGACGACGACGTTCATGCCGAACAGCAGCGTGCCGAAATTGATGTACGGATAGCGCCGGCGCAGCATCTTGGCCACGATGTCCGTGCCGCCGCCGGTCGTGCCGGTGGTATAGATCAGGCCATAGCCCGCACCGTTGAGCACGCCGCCGTAGACCGCGCCGAGCATCGGCTCGTCCGTCACGACAAGGCCGGTCAGCGCGAGCGCGTCGATGAGC
Source organism: uncultured Oscillospiraceae bacterium (assembly GCA_934589185.1). Taxonomy (GTDB): domain Bacteria; phylum Bacillota; class Clostridia; order Oscillospirales; family Oscillospiraceae; genus CAG-103. The sequence goes on from CAKTNQ010000044.1 coordinate 687, forward strand.
ACGGAGATGAGCGCCATGACGCACAGCGCCAGAATGAGCCGGCGCGTGCCGAGGCGGTGCCGCCAGCCGAGGTAGAAAATAGGGATGTTAATCAGGATCGACAGCACGCCGACGGGGATGCCGGTCAGCAGACGGATGATCTGGGCGATGCCGGTCACGCCGCCGGAGACGATGCTGTTCGGGAACGTGAAGAACTGGAACGCCGCAGCCACGAGCGCCGAGCCGACGACCAGCTTCATGTAATCAAAAGCGGAAAAACGATGCAGATCCATATCTCTCTCCTCAGATCAGGCTCATCTGCTCCTCGCCGCGGTCGTCCTCGCGCAGCAGCGCACCGGCTGCCGGCAGACTCCTGGCGCGGTAGCGCGCGTGGTTGTGGATGAGCGTATCGGGCACAAACTGCGCCTGCGTGACGACGGCCTTTTTCTTCAGCGCCATGACGGCGACGCCCTGCGTCGTGCGCGAGGCCTTGAGCGACACGGCCTCCGGCGGGAAGAGCAGCGCGCGCCCGTCGGACGCGAAGAGCACGACCTCGCTGCCCGCGTACAGCGGCAGCACGGCCACGAGCGGGCTCTTGTCCGAGTATGCGCCGGTCAGGCGGCGGCGGTTCGTCTTGGTCTCATACGCCGACATGGGGATGCGCGCGGCCTTGCCGTTTTCAAACGCCAGCAGCAGCTCGCCGCGGTAATCGCCGGGGTCGATCATGCACAGGACGTGCTCATCATCGTCCATGGACAGCACCGTCGGCAGGTACACGCCGAGCACGGACGCCTTCGTGTCAGCAAAGTCGCAGAGCTTGGCCTTATACACCTGTTGACGGTCGGTGAAGATGAGAAGTTCCCCGCGGTTCGTCGCACCGAAGCTCTGGCTCAGTTCGTCGCCGTCCTTATACTTCTGCTCGCCGCTCATGCGCAGCGACTGCGGCGTGATCTTCTTGAAATAGCCCTCGCGCGAGAGGAACAGCTGCACCGGATAATCCGGCACGAGGTCCTCGGCCGGCATCGTCGCGACGGACTCCGCCGCGACGATGCCCGTGCGCCGCGGCGACGGGTACTTGCGGATGATCTCCTTGAGCTCGCAAACGATGATGCCGCGGATGCGGCGCTTGCTCTCGAGCGTCGCCTCGAGGTCGGCAATGTCTTTTTCCAGCGCATCGGTCTCGGCCGTGCGCTTGAGGATGTACTCGCGGTTGATGTTGCGCAGCTTGATCTCGGCCACGAAGTTTGCCTGCACCTCGTCGAGGTCGAAGCCCGCCATGAGGTTCGGCACAACGTCGGCCTCGCGCTCGGTATTGCGGATGATGGCGATGGCGCGGTCGATATCGAGCAGGATCTTGCCGAGGCCCTGCAGCAGGTGGAGCTTGGCGCGCTTTTTCTGCAGGTCGAAGAACACGCGCCGGCGGATGCACTCCATGCGCCAGGCGATCCACTCGTCGAGGATCTCGCCCACGCCCATCACGCGCGGGTTGCCGGCAATGAGGATGTTGAAGTTGCAGGCAAAGCTGTCGCACAGCGGCGTGAGGCGGAAGAGCTTTTGCATGACCTGCTCGGGGTCTGCGCCGCGCTTGAGGTCAATGGCGAGCTTCAGGCCGCTGAGGTCGGTCTCGTCGCGCATATCGGCCACCTCACGCAGCTTGCCCGCCTTGACAAGCTCGGCCACCTTGTCAATGACAGCCTCGACGGTCGTGGAATACGGGATCTCATAGATCTCGATGATGTTTTCCTTCGGCAGGTGCCGCCAGCGGGCGCGCACCTTCACGCTGCCGCGGCCGGTGCGGTAGATCTGGGCCATCTCGTCGCGGTCGTACAAAATCTCGCCGCCGGTCGGAAAGTCCGGTGCTGGGAGCGTCGAGAGCAGGTCGTGGTTCGGGTCCTCGAGGTAGGCGATCGTCGTGCGGCAGACCTCCTCGAGGTTGAAGCCGCAGATCTGGCTGGCCATGCCGACGGCGATGCCGAGGTTTGCCGACACGAGGACGTTCGGAAAGCGCGTCGGCAGCAGGGCCGGCTCTTTCATGGAGCCGTCGTAGTTATCGACAAAATCGACGGTGTCGCTGTCAATGTCGCTGAAGAGCTCGGCGCAGATGGGCGCGAGCTTCGCCTCCGTGTAACGCGAGGCGGCGTAGGACATGTCGCGCGAAAACACCTTGCCGAAGTTGCCCTTCGAGTCCACAAACGGCGTCAGCAGCGCGCCGTAGCCCTTCGAGAGACGGACCATGGTCTCATAGATCGCAGCGTCGCCGTGCGGGTTGAGGCGCATGGTCTGGCCGACGATGTTGGCCGACTTCGTGCGCCCGCCCGTGAGCAGATTCATCTTGTACATCGTGTACAGCAGCTTGCGGTGGCTGGGTTTGAAGCCGTCGATCTCCGGGATCGCGCGCGAGACGATGACGCTCATCGCATACGGCATATAGTTTTGCTCCAGCGTCTCGGTGATGGGCTGGGAGATGACCTCCGCCTTGAGCCCGACGACGTTGGGGTCGATGGTTTTCTTGATTTCCGGTGCTTTTTTTCTCGGCATAACGTTACCGTTCCTTTACGCAGGTTTTTCTCAGGAAATATCGGCCAGATCGAGAAACTGGCTGCCGCACTCGGCAATGTGCGCCTTGCGTCCGGCGAGATTGTCGCCCAGGAGCAGGTCAAACATCTGCGCCGTGCGCTCGACATCCTCCGGCATGACGCGGATGAGCTTGCGCGTGTCGGGGTTCATGGTCGTGAGCCACATCATCTCGGGGTCGTTCTCACCGAGACCTTTCGAGCGGTTGATGTCCGCCTTTGCGCCGCCGAGGCTATCGACGATGGCCGCCTTCTCGCGGTCGGAATAGGCAAAGTAAGTCTTGCCCTTGCTCACGATCTCATACAGGGGCGACTCGGCAATGTACACATAGCCCTCGCGGATCAGCGTCGGGGCGAGCCGGTAGAGCATGGTGAGGATGAGCGTGCGGATCTGGAAGCCGTCCACGTCGGCATCGGTGCAGATGATGACCTTGTTCCAGCGCAGGTTCTCGAGGTTGAACGCCGAGAGGTCCTTGGCCTGCTTGCTCTGCACCTCCACGCCGCAGCCGAGCACGCGCATGAGGTCGGTGATGATATCGCTCTTGAAAATGCGCGCATAATCCGCCTTCAGGCAGTTGAGAATCTTGCCGCGCACGGGCATGATGCCCTGGAACTCCGCGTCGCGCGAGAGTTTGCAGGCGCCGAGGGCGGAGTCGCCCTCCACGATGTAGATCTCGCGGCGCGAGACATCCTTCGAGCGGCAGTCGACGAACTTCTGCACGCGGTTGGCGAGGTCGACATTGCCGGTGAGCTTTTTCTTGATGTTCAGGCGCGCTTTTTCCGCCGTCTCACGGCTGCGCTTGTTGATGAGCACCTGCTCCATGACGCGGTCGGCCTCGGTCTTGTGCTCGATGAAATAGATCTCGAGCTGGGCGCGGAAAAACTCCGTCATGGCCTCCTGGATGAACTTGTTCGTGATGGCCTTTTTCGTCTGGTTTTCATAGGACGTGATGGTCGAAAAACAGTTCGTGACGAGGATCAGACAGTCCTGCACGTCCTGAAAGCTGATCTTGCTCTCGCTCTTCTGGTACTTGCCCTGCTGCTTGATGTAGGCGTCGATGGCGGAGGTAAAGGCGCTCTTCGTGGCCTTTTCCGGCGCACCGCCGTACTCCAGCCAGGACGAGTTGTGGTAGTATTCAATATCATTGACGCGGTTGGAAAAGCAGAACGCCGCCGAGATCTTCACCTTATACTCCGGCTTGTCCGCGCGGTCACGACCGCGGCGCTCGGTCTCGATGAAGGTCGGAACGGTCAGCGCATCCTCCCCGGCGAGCTCCTTGACATAGTCGAGGATGCCGTCGGCGTAGCAGTAGTCTGTCGTCTCGAACGTGCCGCCGCGCTGCACGCGCAGGCGGAACGTCACGCCGCGGTTGACCACGGCCTGCCGGTGCAGCACGTCCTGAAAATAGCTCTCGGGCACGTCGATGTCCGTGAACACCTCCAGATCCGGCCGCCAACGGATGGTCGTGCCGGTCTTTTTGCGGTCGGCCGGGGCGCTCTCCAGCCCGCCGGCGACCTCGCCGTGGCGAAAGTGCAGGGTGTACTTTTTCCCGTCGCGCCAGATGGTCACATCCATGTATTCCGAGGCGTACTGCGTGGCGCACGCGCCGAGGCCGTTGAGGCCGAGCGAGTACTCGTAGTTTTCGCCCTCGTTGTTCTTGTACTTGCCGCCGGCGTACATTTCGCAGAAGATCAGCTCCCAGTTGTAGCGCTGCTCCTTCTCGTTCCAGTCCACCGGACAGCCGCGCCCGAAATCCTCCACCTCAATGGACTTGTCTTCGTAGCGCGTAACGGTTATAATATTGCCGAATCCCTCGCGCGCCTCGTCGATCGCGTTCGAGAGAATTTCAAACACTGCGTGCTCGCAGCCCTCCAGCCCGTCGGAGCCGAAGATGACGCTCGGGCGTTTGCGCACGCGCTCCGCGCCCTTGAGCATCGAGATGCTGTCATTGCCGTAGGTTGTCGTTGGGGCCTTTGCCATGTCGTTGGATCCCTCTCATATCACAAGATGTGGTAGCATTCGTTTCATACCTTAACTAATCTAGTATAGCGTATCAAGGCCGGAAATGCAAGGAATTCCAAAAAATAGACGGGGAACGCGAAAAGTGCGCTCCCCGCCGCCCCGGAACCTTTGGGACTCTCCCCTGCCGCTCCGGCACTTGACGCAATCCGTGCCGAACGGCGTTCCGGTGGTCCGGAGCGGGTCGTTCCCGCGCTGGATACAGCCGCCTGCAAAGCTCTTGCAGGAATCGGATGCTGCGCCGCGGCCTGTGTGCCGGGCGGCCTCCGCGGGTTTGCTTCGCTGCAGCGCGCGTCGGATATGTTGTCCGAACACAGTATGCGCGCAACACGCGCCGCTATGCCTGGAAAATTTCGCTGCGCTCTGACTAAAACCGCCGTCGGCGGCATAGAATATACAGAAAAGCGAACGGAGGCTTTTCCATGTCCAGTCAGAGAAAGCAGCAGCGAGCACACCGCGCGGAGGTGCAGCGCGTGCGCGCCGAGATGCTCGGCGTGCGCCGCGAGCTCGAACAGGCCTATAACGAGTTTGACAACATCACCGATCCCCTGCTGATGGAGGCGTGCATCTATGAGATCAACGCGCTGCGCGCAAAGTATAACTGCGCCGTGCACGATCTGAAAAATCTGACACAATAGGATGGTTTCTTATGTCACAAACACTTACGGACATTCTGGTCGTGATCGCGGCCGTGTTTCTCGTCTGGCTGGTCATCCGGCTGTTCCGAAGGCCGATCCGCTGGATCCTGAAGCTGCTGCTCAATACGGCCATCGGCTTCGCGGCGCTGTTTCTGCTCAACTTTTTCGGCAGCGCCATCGGCATCACGCTCGGTCTCAACTGGATCAACGCGCTGGTCATCGGCGTGGCCGGGTTCCCGGGGCTGGTGCTGCTGCTGCTCATCAAATATCTCTTTTAGCCTACATAAACGATTCCCCGGATCCGAAGATGCGGGGAATTGCTTTATCCGGGCGTGGCGGTGCTCGGCGTCAGCTCCGGCCACGTGCCGGCGTCGTTGTAATTGTCGCGCGTGAGCGTCCGGCTGTACGGCGCGGCGAGCGTGATGCCCTGCGCATCCACGGCCGCTTTTGTCAGCGCATAGCAGAAGTCGTGCCATGCATCGGTCTCCTCGCGCGTGTGCCCCGCCGCGAGAAAGGCAGCCTTCTGCGCCTGCGTATAATTCTCTAGCGTGAGCATAAGCTTGCGCGTCTCGAACATCGAGGCCCAGTAGGCGTCCTCCGTCATGCCGGTGCCGGCGATGAACTGCTCATAAGCCTCGCGGTTGTCCGCCGTCTGCGCGGCGGCGCGTGTGTCGTCAATGTCCTGCTGCACGGCGGCGTCCGCGGCCGCATACCCATCGGTAACTGCCTGATAATACAGCGAGCGCGTCACGATATAGCGCGCAAGCGTGTACTGCGCGGCCTCCGCCTCCGTCATGCCGGAGGCGCGGTTTTGCGTGCACATGTTTTCAAACGTGTGCGCTGTGATCGTGAAATCCCCGCCCGTGATGACCGGTGTCTCATCACCGGCCTGCAGCGACTCGGCATAACGCCTGCCCGCATCGCGGGCGGTCGTGTCCGCCGCGGTCTGCTTCGTTGAGATGTACAGCACAACGCACAGCGCCAACACTGCGGCCATCACACACCAGAGAATGATCCTGCTTGTTTTCGACATGGTCGTGCCCTCCCAAAATCGCGTTATGTAAACTTGTTCCCTCCGTTCTTATCGTTAGAATACCATATTCCGGTTGGGAAAAAAGCTGTTTCCGGATATTGGGCTGAAAAAGCGCGCCGGGTGAAGCTTTGCTTCACCCGGCGCGCTTGTATGTGCGTTCTTCGACAGGCGGCGAACCGCGCGCCTGTCAGGACTCAGTCATTGACCGTGACCACGTTGTCCGCGACGGCGGCGGACGCCTCACCATTCGGCTGCACCGTCTCCACATACGTGCCGGTGCTGCCTATGTAGGGGTTGATCTCGCGCGCTTTGAGCGTGGCGTAAATGCCCGCGCAGACAACCATCATTGCGATGAGCAGGCCCCACAGAACTGCGATCTTGGTCTTTGCCATGACAGATTCCTCCTTTAAGAAATCAAAAGTGTTGTTTGTTTTTTATCTGTTTGCGTTCCGCTTTCCACACTTCCCACACAGGCGGCAACAGCCGCTGCGGCGAATCGGAACGAAGCTTGTCGAACTTTGTTATTTTCTTATCAACTGCATTGTAGCGCTTTTCAACCCGTTTGAAAAGCCCTTTTTTGTATTTCTACTTTTTTAACAAAGCCGTCTTATTTTTAACGTTACGTTTTTGTCAAATCGACGAAGCACAAAAATACCGGGCGGAGCACTGCCCCGCCCGGCTGGAAATGCACTGTATTTGCTATGCAAAAGCATAGGAAAAGAAAAAATGTGCCATTTCCTCGCCCCTGCGGGGCAACCGGAAATGATGCGCAGAAACTTCATGCACCGGCATTTGCGCTTTTTCGTGGTGCAGCACGCATGCATGAAGTTTTACACCTGTGTCAGCGCCTGAACGACGCGCTCAAACTGCATGCTGTGCGATGCTTTGACGAGCACGCAGTCACCCGTCTGCAGCAGCTGCGGCAAGGCCGGGAGCAGCGCATCGAGCGTGTCAAACGACGCGGTCACAATAGTAGAGTCCGCCGCAGCGGCGCCGGCGGCGATATGTTTCGCCAGCTCCCCGCAAGTGATGACGAGCGACACGCCGGCTTCGGCCGCGCAGACGCCGGTCTCGCGGTGCAGGGCCGCGGCGTTGGCGCCGAGCTCGCCCATGTTGCCGAGGATGGCCACACGGCGGCCGGCCGGAAGCGTCGCCATGGAGCGCAGCGCCGCCGCCGTGGAATCGGGATTGGCGTTATAGCAGTCGTCAATGACCGTATAGCGCGCCGTGCGCACGACGCGCGCGCGGCTGCCGACCGGCTGATAGGCCGCGATGCCGCGGATGATCTCGGCATCCGTCAGGCCGTATTCGATGCCGACAGCCGCACCCTCGAGCGCCGCATAGACCATATGCTGCCCGTAGGCGGAGATGCGCACCAGGATGTGCCGCGTGCCCGCGGTGATCGTGCAGGTGCTGCCCTCGTCGCCGAGGTCGCGCACATCGACTGCGCGCACGTCGCAGCCGGCCGAGAGGCCGAACGTCACCTTGCGCTGGCGGCAAGTCATGGCGCGCAGCAGGTCGTCGTCCCCGTTGCAGAAGGCGACGGCATCGTCCGGCATGGTGTCGAGCACGGAGGTCTTTTCCTGCAGGACGCCGCGGCGGTCACGCAGGAACTCCAGATGCGCGTGGCCGATGATTGTAAAGAGCATGGCCGTCGGCTGCACCATGGCGGCCAGCGGCGCCATGTCGCCGAAGTGCGACACGCCCATCTCGATGACCGCGGCCTCGTGCTCCGGCTCGAGCCGGAAGAGCGTGAGCGGCACACCGAGCTGATTGTTGAAGTTCTTCTCGGTTTTCAGCGTGTTCCAGCGCTGCGAGAGCACGGACGCGACCATTTCCTTGGCCGTCGTCTTGCCGACGCTGCCGGTCACGCCGAGGACCGGGATGGCAAAGCGGGCGCGGTAGGCGCGCGCAAGTGTCTCGAGTGCGGCGGCCGTGTCCGGCACGCAGATGACCGGGTGGGTCTCCCCCGCCGGGACGCGCTGCGCAAGACAGCAGGCCGCGCCGAGATCGAACGCTTTGCCGATGTAGTCGTGCCCGTCCACCCGCTCGCCGGGGATGGCGGCAAAGAGCGCGCCGGGCGTAACGGCGCGGCTGTCGATGACGACGCCGGTCACGGGTGCTGTCCCGTCGCCCGAGAGCACACCGCCGGTGATGGCGGCAATGTCCGATACACAGTAGCCCGTCATCGACTCACTTGTGCAGCGCAGCGGCGATGATCTGCTCGCACAGCTCGCTGTAGCTGATGCCGACGGCGGCGGCCTCCTGCGGCACGAGGCTGGTGGGCGTCATGCCGGGCAGGGTGTTGATCTCGAGGAACCAGAGCTCACCCTCCGCGTCGAGGATGAAGTCCGCGCGGGAATAGGCCGACAGATTCAGCGCATGGAACACCGTGAGCGCAGCGTCGGCCAGACGCTGCTCGGTCTCGGCCGGGATCTCGGCCGGGGTAATCTCCTTGGCTGCGCCGGGCTGGTACTTGTTGCGGTAGTCATAAAAGCCTTCAGCCGGGATGATCTCGATGCTGGGCAGGGCCTTGTCGCCGAGGATGCCGATCTGCACCTCGCGGCCGCAGATGTACTGCTCGATGAGGATGCGGCTGCCCTCGCGGGCGGCCGCTTCGAGCGCGGCGCGCAGCTCGGCCTCGTCATTGGCGATGGACACGCCGATGCTCGAGCCGGAATCGTCCGGCTTGACGACGCAGGGCAGCTTCGCCTGCGCGCAGACGGCGTCGATGTCCATGCCGTCGCTCTCGACGAGCATCCACGCCGGGGTCTTGACGCCGAGCGGCGCGACAACGCGCTTGGTCAGGTCCTTGTCCATGGCGATGGCGCTGCCGAGGTAGCCGCTGCCGGTATAGGGGATGCCGAGCAGGTCGAGCGTCGCCTGCACACGGCCGTCCTCGCCGGTGCGGCCGTGCAGGGCCAGAAACACGATGTCCGCCATGGCGCACACCTCGAGCACGTGCTCGCCGAACAGGCTCGGGCTCTTAAGCTTGCGCTGCGCGCGCACGCTCTCCAGATCCGGCGCGCTCTCGTCGATGTGCGTGCCGCCGAGGACCGGCGGGTTGTCAAAGATCGTGGCGATATCGCCGGTATAGTCCTCAAGGCCGAAAAACATATCCAGCAGCACGACCTGGTGGCCGCTCTCCTGGAGCGCACCGGCAATTTTCGTGCCGCTCGAGATCGAGACGTTGCGCTCGGGGCTCAGGCCGCCGCAAAGAACTGCAATTTTCATTGGGAATACCCCCTTCGTTTTCTCATAGAACCATCCTCGGACGGTATTGTTTGATTATATCACACTATGCACTTGCATTCAAATATAGATTTCCCGAAAAAAGGGCGTGAAAGTTGCGCCATTGTGTGCTATACTCCTAATGTTACAGGAAAGGACGGAAAAGAGCC
>CAKTNQ010000045.1:0-10243 GCA_934589185.1 uncultured Oscillospiraceae bacterium
AAAATTTCTCATGACTGATCTATTCCTTCAAAAACGTGGCCAGAAGCATCCAGGTTTGTTATCAGAAAATTCGTGACTGCCCCACGAAGCTCCGCTTCTGCGCCCTTATTTTTCCAAAACGCCCGGTTTGCGTCCTCGATTTTCGGCTGCATCTGCTCGATCTGGTTATCGTCCAACGGAAAACGGACATCACCAAAATCGTCATTCATAATTTCGAGAAGCAAATCGTGATACTTATGTGCACCGATTGTTTGTAAAGCGGCTATGATTTCAAAAAGATGTTCTGAAGCAAGGACCTCCTGCAAATCGTCCATGGCGGACATCCAAAACTCCACGCTAAGGGCGAGCAGCCTTTCACTCTGAGACATAGATTGCTGCAGTTCAAAGAGCTTTTCCCAGTGGAAAGACGGCAGTTGCTCCAAGATGTTACCTTTCTCCATGTAAAACTCGTTGTATGATTCCGTGCGCCACCCTCCGGCTCGCTTTATTACAACGCTATATTCGGATAGCCCATTATCATATATCACAGCGTTTCGCGAAGACAGAATATCATCCTCAATATAATAAACGCCTGCTTTGGGAACGTTTGCATCCAGTGATTTTCCGTTGCGTATTGTTCCGATGTACTGACCGTTAATGTACATTCGATACAGCAAAAGAGCTCCCGCAAATGCGGATTTCCGATGAATATGGAATCGCACCTCACGCATGAAATCGCACTCCTGTATGTGGATTCAATTATTTACATTGCTTAAAAAAGTCCACCGTAATTCGATCAAAATTACGGTGGACTTATGGCGGAGAAGGAGGGATTCGAACCCTCGATACCCTTGTGGGGTATACACGATTTCCAATCGTGCGCGCTCGACCAGGCTACGCGACTTCTCCACGTTCTGTTCGGGTTGCTTACATTTTAAGTTGTCAGCTTGCATATTATAATCAAGATTTGTCATAAAGTCAAGTCCCATTTTGAAAGAAACACATTTTTTTGTGGATTTGTCTCATCCCAGCAGGCAGGCGAGCAGGTTTCGCACGGTTTGGGCGTGGCAGCGGTCCTGCTGCGCCATGGCGGTCAGTGTTTCCAGCAGCGGGGACGGCGCGGTGTCCGCTGCCGCGTCGAGCCGCTGCGCCAGCGCGAGCTCCTGCGTATAGACGCTGCGCAGATCCTGCACCGCCGTGCCCAAACGCGGGCAGGCGGCAGGCGGGACGCAGCGCTTGCCCGTGCGCAGGAAGTACTCCACCTGCAGCTCTTTTTGATGTGCCCGCTCCTGCGCCGCGATGCAAAGGAGCTGCTGCCGCCCGGTGCGGATGCGCTGCGAGAGCGCTGCATAAAACGCGGCTCCGGCTGCCTTGGTGCGGATGCACTCGGCAAGCAGATCGGTCAGCATGTCGGCCTCCGGCGGTGCGGCTGCGGGCGCACCTGTGCTGCCCGCCACGCGCTGCCAGACGCGCTGAAATGTGCGGTTATCGAGAAAAACGGAATCCTGCATCGTCCATACCCCCACACCATGCTATGGCCCGGCTTGCAAAAACGTGCGAAGTGTGCCATAATCACGGCAGAGACTTTTCCATCGGAGGCAACCATTATGGCTCGATTTTTCATAGCAGGCACCAACTTCCCGAACGGCCGGGCAATCATCCGCGGCCGCGACGCCGACCACATCCGCGTGCTGCGTCTGCGCGCGGGGGACGATATTGTCATCTGCGACGGGGCAGGGCGCGACTATAAGTGCCGCCTGGTGCAGACGCTGGAGCACGAGGCCGAGGCCGAGGTCATCGAGGTCGTGCCGTGCAAGGCAGAGCCCACCGTGCGCACGACGGTGTTTGCCGGCCTGCCGAAGGGGGAGCGCAGCGACTTTCTCGTGCAAAAGTGCACGGAGGCAGGTGCCGCCGAGATCGTGTTTTTCTCCTGCACGCGCTGCGTGGCCAAGGCGGTCAATATGGAAAAGAAGCTCGAGCGCTGGCAGCGCATCGCCGAGGAGGCGGCCAAGCAGTCCGGCCGCGGTATCATCCCGCAGGTGCGCTATGAGGCAGACTTCGTTGCCGTGCTCAACGGCGCGCTGCACACGGACCTGCCGCTGTTTATGTACGAGACCGGCGAGCGCGAGACGATCCGCGACGCGATCGAGCACACTGCACAGCCGATCGCCTCGGCGGCCATCATCACGGGGCCGGAGGGCGGCTTTGCCGAATTCGAGGCCGACATGCCCCGCAAGCTCGGCATGCACATCTGTTCCATGGGCGAGCGGATCCTGCGGTGCGAAACGGCGCCGGTCGTCGCGCTCACGGCGCTGATGTACGGCACCGGAAATTTGTGAACTTTTTTTGAAGCAGGGGCTTGACAAGCCCTATATGCGTATGCAATAATACTTCACGCAATCAAATAAATATCCGTCGAAACCTCAAGGATCGGCCCGGCCGAGACTGGAGGCGGAGGAACTCTGGAGAATCCCGCAGAAAGCGGGTGCCGAAGGTGCAAGGCGAAAGCCGAATCTCTCAGGCAAAAGGACAGAGCGAGTGCCCGACTTGTGCGGGCGTTCAGGCGCTGTTTGTTCTCTGGAGCTGCTGGTCAAAACGACCGGCAGCTTTTTGCTTTGCAAAAATTCAATGCAGAGGGAGAAACAACATGGATACCTTACTCAAAATCGTGCAGACCATCAACATGTACCTGTCAGACTACGTGCTGATCATCCTGCTCCTCGGCGCGGGTCTGTATTTCACCATCCGCACGAAGTTCGTGCAGGTGCGCTGCTTCGGCGAGGGCTGGCGGCGCTTCTTCGGTGAGTTCAGCCTCAACGGCGAGAAGCACAAGTCCGGCATGAGCTCGTTCCAGGCACTGGCGACGGCCGTCGCGGCGCAGGTCGGCACCGGCAACATCGTCGGCGCCTGCGGCGCGATCCTCATCGGCGGCCCAGGCGCGATCTTCTGGATGTGGATCATCGCGTTCTTCGGCATGGCGACGATCTATGCTGAGGCGGTGCTCGCGCAGGAGACGCGTGTGGTCGAGCCGGACGGCACGGTCCTCGGCGGCCCGGTGTACTACATCAAGCGCGCGTTCCCGAGCGGCTTCGGCAAGTTCCTGGCCGGCTTCTTCGCGGTCGCGATCATTCTGGCGCTCGGCTTCATGGGCTCCATGGTGCAGTCCAACTCCATCGGCGAGGCGTGCCAGAACGCGTTCCACATCCCGAGCTGGGTCATGGGCCTGATCGTTTCCGCCATCGCGGCGTTCATCTTCATCGGCGGCGTGCAGCGCATCGCCTCCGTCACGGAAAAGATCGTGCCGATCATGGCCTGCCTGTATCTGCTCGGCGGCCTGATCGTGCTCATCGCCCGCATCCGCTACGTGCCGGAGACCTTCGGCATGATCTTCAAGTACGCATTCGCGCCGCAGTCCATCATCGGCGGCGGCATCGGCTACGCACTCAAGACGGCCATCAGCCAGGGCGCCAAGCGCGGCCTGTTCTCGAACGAGGCCGGCATGGGCTCCACGCCGCATGCGCACGCGCTGGCCAATGTCAAGTGCCCGCACGAGCAGGGCACGGTCGCGATGATCGGTGTGTTCATCGACACGTTCGTCGTTCTGACCATGACGGCGCTGGTCGTCATCTGCACGCTCTACGCCGGCAACGGCCCGCTGGCCCATGGCGCGGTCGACGGTATCTCCAAGACAAACATGGCGCAGCTCGCGTTCTCGAGCGTGTTCGGCGATACGCTCGGCAATGCATTCGTGGCCATCTGCCTGCTGTTTTTCGCGTTCTCGACGATCGTCGGCTGGAACCTCTTCGGCCGCATCAATGTCAACTATCTCTTTGGCAAGAAGGCGAACCTTGCCTACTCCATCATCGCCATCATCTTCATCTTCCTCGGCTCCTGCCTGTCCAATGATCTTGTCTGGGAGCTGACGGACATGTTCAACCAGCTCATGGTGCTGCCGAACATGATCGCGCTCGTTGCGCTCTCCGGCATCGTAGCCGTGGCCGCGCGCAAGCGCAGCGACGAGCACGAACTGCGCAAGTAATTGCGCATACGGCAAACCGCCCTGCACCGATCGGTGCAGGGCGGTTTTTGCGTGTTTGCTCATTTGCAGCGGCGCAGCACCTCGAGCGTGTAGCGCCAGACGCGCTGCACGGAGGCAATGTGCATCCGCTCGCGGCAGGTGTGGATCTCCGTCAAATCGGGGCCGAAGGACACGCAGTCGAGCCCCGGCAGCTTTCCGGCGAAGAGCCCGCACTCGACGCCCGCGTGGATGGCCTCGACCTTCGGATCACGGCCATATTGTTCGCGAAAGACCGCGATCATGCGCTCGCGCAGGGGCGAGTCCTTGCGGTATTCCCACGCGGGGTAGTCGCCCGAGACGGCCACCGTGCCGCCGAGCTGCGCCATCAGGCAGCGCAGGCGCGCGACGAGCATCTCTTTTTGAGAGGAAACGCTGCTGCGCACGCAGAACGATGCCTGCACGGTGTCCGCATCCGTCGTCAGGATGCCGAGATTCAGCGACGTCTGCACGAGGCCCGGAATGTCCCGGCTCATGGCCTGGATGCCGTTCGGCAGGCAGCAGAGCATACATACGGCGCGCTGCGTGGACGCCGCGTCCATTGGCGGCATCTGCGGCTGCGCCGGATCGGTGCGCACGAACACATCCGGGTCGGCGGCCGCGTATTCGTGCCGGAGCGCAGCATCCATATCCGAGATGGCCGCCTGCGCGGCGGCAGTATCAGCCGCCATAATAACAGCCTGGCTCTCGCGCGGGATGGCGTTGTCCTTCAGGCCGCCGGCGACGGAGACGAGCCGCAGCGGTGTGCGCTCGCTGATCGCGTACAGCACACGTCCCATGAGGAGGTTTGCGTTGCCGCGGCCTTTGTCGATCTCCGCGCCCGAGTGGCCGCCGAGCAGGCCGCCGACCGTGACGGTCAGCGCCGCTCCGGAAAACGGCGTGCGTGTGACCGGTAGCGTGCACACGGACACGTTGCCGCCGGCGCAGCTGACGGTGAGCACGCCCTCGTCCTCGGAGTCGAGGTTGAGCATCGTGCGGCCCTTGAGCACGGAAGCGTCCAGCGCGGCCGCGCCGAGCATGCCGGTCTCCTCATCGACGGTGATGACGACCTCAAGTGGGGGATGGGGGATGTCGTCCGCATCCAGGATCGCCAGCGCCATGGCCACGGCGATGCCGTCGTCCCCGCCGAGCGTCGTGCCGCGCGCGCCGATCGTGTCGCCGTCCACGAAGAGGTCCAGCCCCTCGCGGGCCATGTCCTTCGTGCAGTCCGGCGCGGTCTCGCAGACCATGTCCATATGCCCCTGCAGGATGACCGGGGTGGCGGCTTCGTACCCCGGTGTGCCCGGGGCGAAGATGACGACGTTGTTGTGCGCGTCCTGAATGCAGCGCAGATGATGCGCAGCCGCGAAGCGGACGAGAAAGTCGCTGATTGCTTTCGTGCTGCCGGAGCCGTGCGGGATGGCGCACAGCTGCTCAAAATAGAAAAAGACGGCGCGCGGCTCCAGATGATCGAGAATGGGCATGACAAATCTCCTTTGCTGGTGAAATAGCCCCGGCGGACACGATGCTGTGCCCGCCGTGGGATGGTTAGGCTTCCGCCGGGATCTGCACCCGGGACAGGGAAGCGCGGATGTTGCCGGTGAACAGCAGGCTCAGGCGGCGGATCTGCGCCTCGAGATCCTCTTTCATCCCGTTTTCGAGCCATTCATAGAAAATGTCCGTGATGCCGAAGCGGTAGAGGTCGCACACGAGCTTTTTGTCCTGCGCGCTCACGCGCAGGCCGCGGGCCTGCTCCTCGACATAACTGTGCATCATTTCCCCGGAAATGCGGTCCACGTGCTTCTCCAGCTCCAGACGGTGCGAGGATGTGTAGATGTGATATACGGCGCGCTTGTGCTCGCGCGCGAAGCGGGAGGCGGTGATCATGCACTCCTCCCAGCTGCCGGTCGCCTCAAATTCGTCGAGCGCGCGCTCGGTCTCGCGGCGGAGGATGGTGTCGAGCAGCTCGTACAGGTCGGAGTAATGGTAGTAAAATGTCCGGCGCGTGATCTGACATTCGTCTACGAGCTGGGTCACGGTGATCTTGTCAAACGGCTGCTCGGACAGCAGCTTCAGGAATGTGTCCTGGATGGCGGCTTCGGTCAAATGTGCCAAGCGGGATCCCACCTTTCTGGTCGTGCGGCGCGGTCATTGCGCGGCCGGTTGTGTGTCCTGTGCGGGGCGATATTCGATGTGCGCATAGCTGCTACGCTGAGCGACGGTATCGCACATGAATGTGTAGACTTTCCGGTGCAGGTCCCGGCGGGCGCTGCGCGGCGGCAGCGCGGGGTCGGGATAGAACGGATCGCTGACGACAACGGTGATGCACGGCGGCAGAAACCGCAGCAGCTTCCGCTGCCGGTAGACGACCACTACACCGACGGCGGGCACCTGCTCGCGCACCGGGTAGGCAAATGCCGTGTCCGGGAACGGGCGGATACCATTATAATATGGCCATATATGCGCCTCCGGGTAGATCATAATGGGCTGACGGCGCTCCAGCCGCCGGTGCAGCGCGGCGAGAAACTGCCGCGTGCCGTCGATCGTGTCGGCCAGCGGAACGGCGCCGAGCATCTGCACGATGTTGCGCAGGCCCGGAATGGAGACCGTGTCCGCCGCGGTGACAATGTTTGCCCGGCGCGGAAATGCCAGCAGCGTCGGGATGAACGCGTCTGCCAGTGTGTTCGTGTGGTTGCCGTAGAGAAAGCAGCCGCCGGGCAGGTCACGCAGTGCCTTGCGGTTTTCGATCCGCAGACCGAAAACGAGCTTGCAGTACAAAAACAGAAACGGCGTCATGACCAGCCGGTAGACGATGAAGGCGAGCACCTTCCATACCGGACTGGAGTGTTCATAGGGGAAGTCGGCGCCGATCGGCTTTGGCCGGATGCGCCCGTTCGTCGGCGCAAAGTCGTCGTGCAGCGGGTCGTAATAATAAACGGTCTTGCGGCTCATGTCGGTTCGTCGCACAGGGCAGCGGCATCGTAGAGCATCTGCTCCATCTGCCGCATGCAGCTCTGCTGTTCAAACTGCGTGCCGCTCTCGAGATACTTTCGGCTGTAGTCCGCGCGTTCGGCCGGGTGCTCGACCCAATAGTCGATTTTGGCGGCCATGTCCTCGGGGTCCTTATTTTTAAATAGAGACTTTTCGTCGAGCGCGAATGCCTTGGCCGCACTTTTCGGGGAGTCGGCGATGACCGGCACCAGTCCGCAGGCGATGGCCTCCAGACAGGCGATCGACTCGATCTCCACCTCAGCGGGGTGGCAGTAGAGGTCGGCGCAGCGCAGCAGATTCAGCAGATCCTGCCGCGAGAAAAACGCAATCTCCATGTCGACACCGTATTTTTCCGCCAGATGACGGTAATGCTCCTCGCGGGGGCCTTCACCGGCGAGGATGAGGTGGATCTGCTCGCGGTGGGCCGAGCGGCCGATGGCCTCGATGAGGATCTCCTGATTCTTTTCGCTCGACAGGCGGCCGGTCGAGACGATGAGGAACTTGCCCTCGAGCCCCTCCGGGCGTTTGGCCGGGCCGGGCGTGAACATGCTGTTGACGCCGTTGGAGATCACGCGGCCGTTCGTCGGGCCGACGACGGACTCAAACGTGTCGCGGATGAACTGTGTCGGGTAATGGATGATGTCCGAATACTGATAGACCATCTGGTAGCAGGCGCGGTAGACGCCGCGGTTGATCGCATCGAGATCCTTGCACAGAAAGTGCGCCGTGACGTTTTCGGCCTGACAGTGGAAGCTGGAGGTGATGGGCTTATTGTACGCCTTGGCGATCTTCACCGCCGTGTGCGACAGCTGCAGCACGAACGTCGTGTGTACGACGTCGCAGTCGCGGATCGCATCCTCGAGCAGGGCCTTGTCCACGCGCGGCAGCGTCACGCCATTGCGCTCCACGATCGGGTTGAGCAGGTAGAGGTTCAGCTCCGGCACGACGTAAAAGCACTCGTTGCCGGCCTTGTCCTGATCGGCGCAGACCACGCGCACGGTGTGCCCCTGCGCGTGCAGGAAGCGGATAAGGTTCATGCAGGCGATCGTGGTGCCGTTGTTTTCTTCGCCCAGAATATCACAGACAATCGTGATCGTCATGTTGTCGTATCATTCCTTATTTTCAAAATTGGCAGGGGAGACCTGCCGCGTGATGCGACGTTCGTCATTGTAACCGGAAAAAATGAGAGCCGCATGAAGAAGGATTCTTTCAAGAATTCAAACAAATCTCATCTTATCATATCATACTTTCCTGCGTGAGAAAACCTCTCATTTTCCTGAAAATGTGACTGATTTTTTGCGATGATCGTAAAACGCCCCTGCGCCCTCTTGAATTACGTTTTCGAATCGTGTATATTATTTGTACCCATGTGTTCATATTTTTTGTTTTAGGAGAGCAAATTATGACAGACTATCAGAAGATGTATCAGGAAAAACTGACGACGCCGGATAAGATCGCCCAGCAGGTGCAGTCCGGCTGGCTGCTCGGCATGGACACGGCGACCTCGCAGACGCCGGCTATCATGACCGCGATCGCGGAGCACATCCGCAACAGCGATATTACGGGCGTGAAGGTGCAGGCCCTGCTCGATGCGTATCCGTTCGAGTTTTACACCGACCCCACGCTGGCCGGCAAGATGACCGGCTACAGCTGGTTTTCCAGCAGCGCGGCACGCAAGGCGGTCAATGCCGGCTATGCCGACATCATCCCGGCGTATTACCGCGATTTCCCGACTCGCATCCGCACGGAGTACGACTATGACGCCGTGTGCGTCGAGGTCGCGCCGATGGACCGCCACGGCTACTTCAGCCTGGCGCTCAACGGTTCGTATATCGACGCCATGCTCGACAAGACCAAGCGGATCTTCCTCGAGGTCAACGACCGTCAGCCCCGCGGCCTGTGCGGCTCGCTGATTCACATTTCGCAGGTCGACGCCATCGTGGAGTACAACCACGACCTGCCGGCCTTGCCGCCGGTGCAGCTTGACGAGGTGAGCAAGACGATCGGCGGTCTTATCGCCGAGCGTATCCCGGACGGCGCGTGCCTGCAGCTCGGCATCGGCGCGATCCCGGACGCGACCGGCATGGCGCTCAAGAGCAAGCACGACCTCGGCATCCACACCGAGATGTTCACCGACTCCATGGTCGAGCTCATCGAGTGCGGCGCGGTCAACAACAGCAAAAAGCAGATCCACCGCGGCAAGACCGTCACGACGTTTGCCTTCGGTTCGCAGCGCATTTATGACTATATCGACGATAACCCGGCCGTCGAGATCCTGCCGGTCGAATACGTCAACGACCCGGACGTCATCTGCCAGAACGACAACATGATCTCTATCAACGCGGCGGTCGAGGTCGACCTCTTCGGCCAGGTCTGCGCCGAGTCGGTCGGCACGAAGCACATGTCCGGCTCCGGCGGCCAGATCGACTATGTTCGCGGCGCCTGCCAGTCCAGCGGCGGTAAGAGCTTCATCGCCTTTACGTCCACGGCCAAGGGCGGCACGATCAGCAAGATCAAGCCCATCCTCACCCCGGGCGCCGTCGTCACGACGAGCAAGAACGATGTCGACTACATCGTCACCGAGTACGGCGTGGCGCATCTGCGCGGCCGCAGTCTCGGCGAGCGTGCCCGCCAGCTGATCGCCATCGCGCACCCCGACTTCCGCGACGAGCTGACCTTCGAGGCCAAAAAGCGCGGCATTATGATCTGATTCCACAGTACAAAGCCTGCTGTCCGCATCCCGCGGACGGCAGGCTTTTTTTGTTTGTCAGCGTTCTGTATCCGGGCGCACACAATGGTGACACGTGTTTCATCAAGCACTTGAAATTGCGCAAAAGTGTTACATTTGTACCGCTGTGAGGATTGTTCTTTTCTTGCAGCGGCACTATAGTGTAACCATAAAAAGGGGACGGATTTCAATGCTGCCCCAAATCTATTGGAGGGATTTTTCATGAAGAAAACGTGGAGCAGAGTGCTCGCCACCGTTCTGGTTCTGGCCATGGTGCTCTGCATGCCCGGTTTCGCAGCAAGCGTTGCCGATACGGCGGACTATGACGCCGATCATGCGGCCTCCGCTGAGGAACTGACGGACGCGGATCTGCCGGAGCTGCTGTCCTCGGACGGCAACCACTATCCGATCGTGCTGGTGCACGGCCTGTTCGGTTGGGGCGGCACGGAAGTGCTCGGCCTGAACTACTGGGGCGGCTTCAGCAGCCTGCG